>CALWHD010000205.1 GCA_944380235.1 uncultured Blautia sp. | reverse complement strand
TATCAAACTTAAGACCGGCAGAAGGCTCCAGACAGAGCGATAATTTCAGAAGAGGCCGTGGACACGGTTCAGGAAACGGTAAGACAGCAGGTAAAGGCCATAAAGGTCAGAAAGCACGTTCCGGTGCCAAGAGACCAGGTTTTGAAGGCGGTCAGATGCCGTTATACAGAAGAATTCCTAAGAGAGGTTTCACATGCAGAAACTCCAAGGAAATCATTGCAGTAAACGTTGACGTTTTAAACAGATTTGAAGACGGTGCTGATGTTACACCAGCAGCTTTATTAGCTTCCGGTGCGATCTCCAAATTAGGAGACGGTGTCAAGATTCTTGGCAACGGTGAGCTGACAAAAAAACTGAATGTAAAAGTAAACGCAGTAAGCGAGAGCGCAAAAGCAAAGATTGAAGCCGCAGGTGGAACAGTAGAGGTGATCTAATGCTGAAGACTCTTAAAAATGCCTTTCGAATAAAGGATGTAAGACGTCGTATTTTTTATGTACTCCT
Source organism: uncultured Blautia sp. (assembly GCA_944380235.1). GTDB lineage: Bacteria > Bacillota > Clostridia > Lachnospirales > Lachnospiraceae > Blautia. Next base: position 4,351 of record CALWHD010000205.1, on the reverse strand, counting down.
GATGCTGGTGATTATCCGTCTGGGATCCCAGCTTCCTATCCCAGGAGTAGACAGCGATTATTTCAAACAATGGTTTGAGAGGCAGTCCAGTGATGCATTTAATTTCTTTGATGCATTTACTGGAGGTTCTTTTACCGAAATGTCAATTTTCGCTTTAAATATCACCCCCTACATTACTTCTTCCATTATCATCCAGCTGCTGACTATTGCAATTCCAAAATTGGAGGAAATGCAGCGTGATGGTGAGGAAGGCAGGAAGAAAATGACAGCTATCACCCGTTATCTGACTGTCGGACTTTCTTTATTCCAGAGTACTGCGATGACTATCGGATTTGGAAACAGAGGTCTGATCCCGGATATGAATATCTTAAAGGGGATAGTAGTTGTAATGTGTCTGACTGCAGGTTCGGCAATGTTGATGTGGATTGGTGAGCAGATTACTGACAAGGGTGTGGGCAACGGTATTTCCATAGTTTTGATGATCAATATCGTGTCAAGAATCCCAAGCGATCTGGTAACCCTTTTCGACCAGTTCGTAAAAGGTAAGACTTATGCCAAAGGAGGACTTGCCCTCCTGATCATTGCAGCGATCATTCTCGCAGTAGTGGTACTGGTACTGATCTTAAACGGCGGTATCAGACGTATCCCTGTACAGTATTCTAAGAAGATGGTGGGAAGAAAAGTTATGGGCGGTCAGTCCAGCTCTATTCCTTTAAAGGTCAACACCGCGGGTGTCATTCCCATTATCTTTGCTTCTTCCCTGATGTCTTTCCCTGTGATCATTGCAAGTTTTCTTGGAAAGACAAACGGAACAGGTATTGGAAGTGAGATTCTGAAGGGTCTTAGTTCCAGCAACTGGTTTAAACCCAGTGAACCAATCTATTCCATCGGTTTGGTTGTCTATATAGTCCTGGTAATTTTCTTTGCTTATTTCTATACTTCTATTACTTTCAATCCTATGGAAGTAGCGGATAATATTAAGAAACAGGGCGGATTTATTCCAGGTATCAGACCAGGCAAACCGACGCAGGAATATCTCGAGAAGATTTTAAGTTACCTGATTTTTATCGGGGCAACCGGTCTGGTGATTGTTGCTGTTATTCCGTTTTTCTTCAACGGTGTATTCGGCGCCAATGTTTCTTTCGGCGGAACTTCTATCATCATTGTGGTAGGTGTTGTGCTGGAGACATTAAAACAGATTGAGTCACGTATGTTAGTCCGTAACTATAAAGGCTTTTTAAGTGAATAAAGATATTCAAATATAAGAGACCGTCGCAGGAGAGACAGATTCGCAGCATCTAAGGTGTGTTTCTGTTGCTGCGGCAGTCTCTAAAATGCTATCTGGCTGAAACCTGGTTTCAAGTACGGGACAGCCATTTCCAAGAAAGGGGAGACAGGTATGAAGATTATTATGTTAGGAGCACCTGGAGCAGGAAAAGGCACACAGGCAAAGAAAATCGCGGAGAAATATGGAATTCCTCATATTTCCACAGGCGATATCTTCAGGTCAAACATCAAAAACGGAACAGAATTGGGAAAGAAAGCAAAAACTTATATGGATCAGGGACTTCTGGTTCCCGACGAGCTGACTGTGGATCTGGTGATCGACAGGGTACAGCAGGAAGACTGCAGAGATGGATATATTCTGGATGGATTTCCAAGGACGATCCCACAGGCCGAAAGCCTTGACTCAGCACTTTCCAAAATGGGACAGAAAGTGGATTTTGCCATTAATGTGGAAGTTCCGGATGAGAATATTGTAAATCGTATGTCAGGACGCAGGGCCTGCACAGGCTGCGGAGCTACTTACCATATCAAATACAATCCTCCGAAAACAGAGGATGTGTGTGATGTATGCGGTGAAAAGCTGATTTTAAGAGACGACGATAAACCGGAAACCGTACAGAAACGTCTCGGTGTATATCATGACCAGACACAGCCGCTGATTGATTATTATGCAAAAGCGGGAGTGCTGAAAGAAGTTGATGGCACCGTTGACATGGAAGATGTATTCCAGGCTATCATCAATGTATTAGGAGCATAAAAGATGTCAGTAACAATTAAAACTGCCAGAGAAATTGAACTTATGAGAGAAGCAGGAAGACTTCTGGAAAAGGTACATGACGAACTTGCTGCATTTATCAGACCAGGAATCACTACCCTGGATATTGACCGGCACGGAGAAAAAATGATCCGCAGCCTTGGCTGTACCCCTAATTTTCTGAATTATAACGGATACCCGGCGTCTATCTGTGTATCTGTAAACGATGAGGTAGTCCACGGGATTCCCAAAAGCACCCGGGTGCTTCAGGAGGGAGATATTGTAAGTCTTGACGCAGGACTGATTTATAAAGGATACCATTCCGATGCGGCGAGGACCCACGCAGTGGGAGAAATATCAAAAGAAGCCCGGCAGCTTATTGATGTTACGCGCCAGAGCTTTTTTGAAGGTATAAAATATGCAAAAGCAGGCAATCATCTCCACGATATTTCAGCAGCTATCGGAGGATATGCAGAGAAATTTGGATATGGAGTGGTCCGTGATCTGGTAGGGCACGGGATCGGCACACATCTTCATGAAGATCCTCAGATTCCCAATTTTCCTCAGAGAAGAAGAGGGATACGGCTGGTGCCTGGCATGACTCTTGCCATTGAGCCTATGATCAACCAGGGGCGTGCAGATGTAGTATGGCTTGATGATGACTGGACTGTAGTGACCCAGGACGGAAGCCTGTCGGCACACTATGAAAATACCATTCTTATCACAGACGGGGAACCGGAGATCCTCACCCTGAGCAGGTAAGAGATTCCAGACGGGAAATGGAGGATTTATGAGAGATTTCACCAGGGGAATGCTTGCCCGGTCAAAGGCGGGGCATGATACAGGAAAATTGTATGTACTCATGGAGGCAGATAATGAATTTGTCTGGCTCTGCGACGGAAAGAACCGAACTTTAGACCGCCTGAAAAAGAAAAGGCGGAAACACATCCAGATTATTTATCAGATACCCTGCAACCTGGGGAATCTGCTGGAGGAAGGCGGAGAAATCCGTGACGAACATATCAGAAAAGCCATAAGAGAGTATGAAAGGCAGCGAGACTGCGGCAATCAACAGGAGGTTTAATTTATGTCTAAGGCAGACGTTATTGAAGTAGAAGGAACTGTACTTGAAAAGTTACCCAATGCTATGTTCAAGGTAGAACTGGAAAACAAACATGTGATTCTGGCTCATATCAGCGGCAAACTGAGAATGAACTTCATCAGAATCCTGCCGGGAGATAAGGTAACCATTGAAATGTCACCTTATGACCTGAGCAAAGGCAGAATCATCTGGAGAGACAAATAATTGCAGGCTGTACCGCTTATAATTATTACAGAAAGTTATATCAGGAAAGACCACAGCAGGCGGAGCTGATTCCGCCTGCTGTTTGCTGTATCCAGAGAGAATTATGAGAATTTGAAAAAATTTGAAAAACTTGCAAAAAATCACTTGCATTCTTGACGGATAGGTGCTACTATATAAAGCGTACTTTTATGCTCAGAAAGGAGGAAGAACAGTGAAAGTTAGATCATCTGTAAAACCAATTTGCGAAAAGTGCAAGGTTATCAAAAGAAAGGGAAGCATCAGAATTATCTGTGAAAACCCAAAACACAAACAGCGTCAGGGCTAATCTTCGGGACTTTAAATCAGCTATTTGATATTAAAGTGCGAAGATTATATTTTTGACGATTGATTTGTGTAAATTTTAGTGCGGCTGCAGTATGAACCGCCAGGGTGCGTTGTTCATACTGATGAAATATAGTAATATTATCACGTTTGCTGTTTTACCGAGGAACAGCTTATATTATTGAAAGTACGCTGTGCGGACTTCTGATAATTACAGAATATTGCTTAATACCGGTATATGCCAAATACCGGAAAGGCTGCGTAAAATTTATGTATGGAAAGCTGGAACTTTCCGTAATAAGCGGCTGGATGCATGAGATCCCGTCAATTTCATGTGTCTCAATTAGGAACAATATTAACAGAAAAATGGAGGAACAAGTACATGGCTCGTATAGCTGGTGTAGAAATACAAAAAAAAAAACGTGTTGAGATCGGTCTGACTTATATCTACGGAATTGGTAGAGCAAGCTCAAACCGTATTCTGGAAAAGGCAGGCGTAAATCCTGACACTCGTGTCAGAGATATTACAGACGAAGAAGTAGGAAAGATTCGTGATGCGATCGAAGAACTGCAGATCCCTGTAGAAGGTGATTTAAGAAGAGAGATCGCTCTGAACATCAAGAGACTTCAGGAAATCGGATGCTACAGAGGAATCCGTCATCGTAAAGGACTTCCTGTTCGCG
>CALWHD010000204.1 GCA_944380235.1 uncultured Blautia sp. | reverse complement strand
AACATCCGAATAAGTGCGACTCTGTTTTTTCCTGACACTCCGTCCAGGCGCTTCTCATTCTCCCAACAAATTCTGTCATAATCATTTCTCCAAAAATCCTTCATCACTGATCCCTCCTCATCACCTGGTCCACCGACCTTTTTAGCTGTTCCCACGCATCGTCAAACTCCCTGACATATGCCTCACCTTCTTTGGTCAAATGATAATACTTTCTCTTTGGCCCCATGGGACTTTCTTTAAAGGCAGCGGATATATACTTTTTCTTTTCCAGGCGAAGGAGCAGCGGATACAAAGTCCCCTCTTTCATTTCCTCAAATCCGTACTTTTGCATCTGGTCTACGATCTCGTATCCATAAGTTTCTTTATCTCCGATCACTTTCAGGATACAGCCTTCCAGGATCCCTTTCATCATCTGCGATCTGTCCATGTCCTCACCTTCTCCCGCTACCTTGCATTGCAATGTTCTTAACTATATTGTATCACAAGATAGTTAAGTGTCAACCCTATCCTGACTTTTTACAAATATGAAGGTGCTATCATACCAAAAATTGGTGCGGCAGCATTTTTATGCAAAGAATAAGAGCCAGATCTGTGCAAGACCGGCTCTAGTATTCATATTAGCATTATAAAATCATAACATTTTCATGTGTTCAAGTATCTGTTTATAAAACATCTCGGTTGTTCCAGTTTTCCTCAGATCCTCAAGGATCTGTCCATCTTTCAGAAATAGGATCCTGCTGCAGTGGCTGGCCATCTGCGGATCGTGTGTAACCATGACGATTGTCTTCCCCATTTCCTGATTGATATGCTCAAGTGCCTCTATAACTGTCTGTCCGGACTTGGAGTCCAAATTTCCAGTGGGTTCATCCGCCAGAATGAGATCCGGATTATTAATCAACGCCCGACTGATAGCAGTTCGCTGTTTTTCGCCTCCCGACAGTTCGTGGGGATATTTCTCCAGCAGATGCGTAAGCCCGAACTTCCGGGCATATTCTTCTCCCATCTCCGTACATCTGCGGCTTTCGCATTTATCCAGAACCATAGGAAGCATGATATTCTCCCGGACAGACAGGCTGTCCAGCAGATAAAAATCCTGAAAAACGAATCCCATCTTCTGTCTACGGATATCTGACAACTCATCACTCCACAAGTCCGCGATGCTTTTTCCGCAAAAATACACCTTCCCGCTGGTAGGCTTATCGATCAAACCGATCACCTTCAGAAGCGTGGTCTTTCCACATCCTGATTTACCCATTATACCAACAAATTCCTGCCGGTTTACGCAAAAATCCACAGCTTTTAGGACTTTTACCGCCGATTCCGCCTTCTCAGATTCTCCTGCTTTTCCATAATTTTTCACCAACTGTTCTACCCGGACAAGTTCTTCCCCTTCAGTTTCGCACATATTTTTTCTGTAATCACCCATTTTTTCCCTCAACTTTCCGAACATACCACTGCCCAAGTATCCATATGTATACTCCCTGTGCAGCCACCCAGACAGCCAAAGTCCACCATCCGTTTCTAAGATATTCCCTGATCACACCGCCAGAATACATCCTTGCATGAAATGTTGCTGCGGTAAAACAGACATTCAGCACCAGTGCAATTAGCATCGGCAGCCAGAACAGAAGATACCATTCTCCTCTCAGAACCTGGATCCTCTCTTTTCTCCTCATTCCCATACATTTCAAAAATACGGCACGTTCCTTCTTTTCTTCCATTTCAGAAATTGCTTTTACATATAGAAGAAACATCCCAGCTGCCAACAGTACCAGGAAAACAAAAAGATTCACAATCCGGGTCAGCGCCTGTTCAGTTTTCATGTCTGTGACGGCCGTTTCTTTGGAATAATAGCTGCTCACCTCAGAATCAAACTGTTTTTCATAAGAGTGCATTTCTGTAAATGTCTGCATTTCCTTATCTAACTTTTCCAGATCCTTCTGCGCAGAACAAATGAGAACCAACTGGGAAGGTCCTTGTCGGATGGTCACCCCTTCAATCCTCTCTTCTTCATTCTCAATAAAATCTCCAGTATAGATATTGGTATATTTCCACATATCCTTTGCTTCTTCAAAATATTCATCTGAAAACACCACTATATTTTCCAAGTTGCCCTGTCGGAAACAGCCGATCAGACTCCCGATCTCCTCTCCTGCAATCTCCCTCTCAGTAAATGCCCGGCTTGGAGATTCCGGTATATAAGACGGACAAGGCAGACCGATATGGAGAAATGGCTCTTTGCTTCCATACAGCCAGTCGATCGGCTGAGCCTTGATGGAACGGTCCTGCTGGTGCACGATATAGATCCGCTCTCCCTCTGGGTCCAGCTGCAGATCTGAAGCCTGATATTCTGGATCCAGCAATTTTTTCAACTGGTGATATGTCGTCTCCGAGATTCCAATCTGCTGCCCCTGTGCTCTTCTCTGTCGCGGCTCTGGCTTTTCCGTCCGGTCCGCATTGGACACCCGCACCATCGGGAACCGAATGGTCTCAACCTCGTATTCCCGTTCCAGACGGTCAAAAAATTCCGTATCTTCCTCATCCGCTATACAGACATACTCATAAGGGAACAGAGATTCCGGCTCTTCTGCAATATCAACGGACACGATCTGAAAGGAGAAGTAAAAGATTCCACAGGTATTTAATATCGTCAGTACCGTCAGATACCAGGAAATCGTTTTTGATCTGTGATAGAGATGATTATGGCGCATCAATTTTGCAAGGTAACGATTCCCAGACTTTTCTTTTCTTAAATACCATGTACCGCCAAACCGTATCATAAGAAATACTCCCGCAAAACAAAGCAGCAATAGCAGAAAGCTCTCATGTCTGGTTAACTGTGCATATAATATCATACTGAGCAGAATCAGGAACACGCCAAAAACTGCTGGCAGCTTCACATGTTTGCCTGGCTCTTTTTCCTTTTGGATTCTGCGGGCCGCGGCACGGATCAGGTTAAACTCCCGCATAATATCGCGTGTAGCCATCAAGGAAACCACATACAATACCGTCAGCACACCCGCCATAATCAAATATGACCGTACTGTGACCGGTGCAAGCGTTGTCTCCGTCCCCAGTTCCCGAATCAACTCGATTTTCAGAAACCGTGTCAGGATATTTCCAGATATACTCCCAAATACAATAGAAAACAAATAGCAGAACAAAATTTCCACTGCGAGGATTATATAGAGTGTTTTCCGCCGAATTCCAAGCGTCATGAAAATGCTGCAGCCCGCCATCCATTTCCTCAGATAAAAGATCAGCAGAAACACCATCAGGAAGCAGCAGCAGACTGCGATAGGAATCATGCCTTTCAGAAGGATCATACCCAGTCCTTGCCCTATCAGAAAATTTTCCTGACGGTGAAGTCCTGCAAGCATCTGATAACAGCCCGCTCCCGCAAATGCCAGCATGGCCGCCATTGCACTGCTGGTCAGGAACAATGCATAATCCTTCCAGTCATGCCGGAAATTTTTCCACATCATCTGATAAAACTGCCTGGGATAATTCCCCGGAAAATACAGCCGCTGCTCCTTCTCCTTCTTCGCTTTCTTATCCCTTTCAGATCTCTCCTTTGCCATGGCTGACGCCTCTGGCCAGGCGTCCATCATCTTAGTGATCAAAAACTCCAGACCACATATAATCAGGAGTACCATCGACAGAATCATCTGTCCTCCATTCTCTACTATAGTACCAAGCGCATCAAAGCTTATAAACAAATGTGCAAGTGCCAGTACCAGAGCTGCCACATTGAGATACAGGTTTTTCCGTAGCAGAATTGTCACCAGATAGCCAATACAGATAAGCTGAAACAATAAAATCAGAACAAATTCAATCTGCAAAAGAGTAAATTGCGTAAACGTATATTTATCTGTTTTATTATATAATTCATATACATAAAAAAATAGTTGAGTAAAATTATATTTCCGGCCATTTATCAAAAAGAGTGGTGAGTATATTATAATAAAAGGAAACAGGTAAATTATAAATGAAATTATAGCCCTTTTTTTATTAAAATTATTTTTATTCATATAATTATGCCTCTTCTTAACCAACTACTTTAATCAAGCAAATATTTGTCCTGTATTTACGTCGTATACATAATATCCAAACGGAACTTTCTTTACATAATCATCTTAATATTAATATATATCTATTGATTTGTTTGCGCAATATATTTTTTATCCCATTATTTTTTGTCTTTTTTAGCTCAAAAAATGCAAAAAGATGCTGCCGCATCTATGATTTTTAAATCATTAATGCGGCAGCATCTTCACAAATAATTAACCCTCTATCATATTATTTTCTGTCTGAACATCATCCGAAGCTTCCGCCACGGTTTCCTGCACGTCAGCTTCTTCCGCCTTTTCTTCCTGGCTGCTTTCTTCAATGCCTTCTACCGGGTTCATTGCGATCCGTTCTTCCTTCTTCTTTTCCTTCGTCTCCGGATCTATTCCTTCTACCTCGTAAAAGATTTGCATAAACTCTTTTCCGGTGATGGTCTCTTTCTCGATCAGGAAGGCAGCGATCTTATCCAGCGAACTTCTGTGTTCGCTGAGCAGACGTTTTGCTTCCTCATAGGAAGATTTCAGGATCTTCATGACCTCATGGTCAATTTCAGATGCAGTCTCCTGTCCGCAGTTGCTGACCGG
>CALWHD010000203.1 GCA_944380235.1 uncultured Blautia sp. | reverse complement strand
TAATCACTAGACTATCTATCCCTTTTACTGTTTTGGTTCGTTGAACCTAAGAATAAAAATGTAAAAGAATTTTCGATTCATGTGTTTCACTGTTCAGTTATCAAGGTCCTGCTGCCGAATGACAGCTCCGATATTTTATCATACCGTTTGAAGCTTGTCAAGAACTTTTTTAAAAAGTTTTTTCAAGGCTTTTGCCTTTTTGCGACAGCCATAATAGATTATCACATCTTCAAGGCTTTGTCAAGAACTTTTTTTAAAAGTTTTTGGCCGGCGGTTTTGTTACCGCCCTGTCTCGCGACAGCTATGATAGAATAGCATATCATCCCCTCTATGTCAAGTTATTTTTTAAATTTTTTATTTTTCGTGAACGTTTTAAAAATTTACACAACATCTATCAATTCTATACCTTTATCAATATCAAAAGATTTCCGCTTCACACTGTCCTGTTTCGGGGCGGTTCGGACGACAATGGACTTTGTCCTGTCCGGCGTAAGGTAGGAAGCCCCCTCAACTCCCCTTGACAACCACACCCTCCCACAGCAGCAGAGAGGAAAACTTGCCAAAGCTGATGTATAGTGGTCGCTTTTTATCTCTTCCCGCCGCTGGTTTTTCTCATAGCGGAGATTTGCCCGCATACAGGCAACAGCAAAATCCCCGTCGCCGCAGTTCAGCGTGGACAGCCGGCAGTCCTCGCGGGGGATAAGCCTGCCGGTTTCATCAAGGACGGGTTTCATGGCAAACTCGTCACCTACTTTCTGTAAGACTTCATACTTGAGGGCGGCAAGATTGGCTATGGGGGCGCTTATGCGCCGTTCATCTTGACTGTTGACTGGCTTGGCGGGCTTTGCTATTTACCTGTTACGTTATCAACTATCAATTTTTAAAAGAATTACAAGTTTTCATCTGGAGATTGACCGTCATGTGCCAGCCATTTGCATTCAGTGAGTTCCATATTAGTAAATGTTGCCACGAAAGAAGAATTTTCCGGACTACAGGCGTAGATACCAAAAGAAATTTCTTCCTTTCCTTCTAACAGATGGCAAATCCGAATCTGGCGGTAGGTACCACCATCTTCCGAGCATTCGATGCGGAAATCATCTTCTCGACGGCTCAACCGATACCACATAGATTTTATATTGGCATCAATTTCTGTGGTAGCCCAATCAGAATAACCGTGATTGGTTACCACGCTTCCAAGGTGCTGGAATTTGTCATTTTCGTATTCAACAGAGCCTTTGATCCAGTTTTCGCTGTCAAGGTAAACAACAATACCGCACTGGTCAAACCGATGCTGACTGGCAAATTCTGTTTTAACAACAAAAGAAAAAAACGGCTCACTGGTTTTCATCTGAAGCACAGGCGCATTGTCATTGCGGAAATGGTAATAAGTTCTTTGCCACAAATCTGTATGCGGCTTTGTTGTAATTTCGATTTTCTCTGGAGAAATCCGGCAGTTTTCCGGCTCTCTTGTCCATTGTAACTTTGTAACATCGAATTTGCTTTTCATTTTATATCCCTCCATTATTTTCTCCTTTTAAGCCAGTGCCTGTCATAAGTTTTCTTTTCGTGATGATAAAGCGGGCGGCAGCACTTCTCTCGCTGTCGCCCACGTATTTATACATCAGCAAAAGCAGGCGAAAAACTGTCGACGATACCGCATAGCAACATACATTTACCGTTGACCGGTTCGGTTAGCTTTGCTACTTGTATTTTACAATTCAATTACCCTCGGTTCGGCGGTAAATGAATAAATGGTAGCTGTGCCATGCTCAAAGCAGAACACCGTCATCAAATTATCGTCAACAGTGTACATACTGCTCAGAACTGCTTTGTTGTCATCCATCATGGCCACTCGTGCTTCCCGGCGCATATCCTCTTTGACTTCGCCTTCCACGCGAATCCATGTGCCCTTGTGCATACCACAGATTTCCACTTTGCCATTGGACTTCATCTGCTGGTACACTTTCTTTTGGTTGTTAGTAACGATGTACAGTTTCCCCTCAAATTCGCAGACAGCACCAAAGGGGCGTACATGGGGCTGACCGTTCTCATCGGTAGCGAGGTAGAAGGTACCACAAGACTTCAGATATTCTGTTACTTCTTTCATAATGGAAACTCCTTTCAAAGTTCGGATTGTATTTTTTCTTGTTTACGAGTATAATTATATTCCGTAAGATTAAAATGACAAGTACGATATTTATTGATACTGGTATCAGAAAGGAACGTATCCATGGAGAAAAAGAACTTATTCGGGAAATGTCCCTATGTAACAGCCCAAAAAGTTTTAACCGGCAAATGGTCGATGTATATTATGTATCTGCTATCCGAAGGGCCAGTACGATTCAATGAATTACAACGACGGATGCCAGAAAAAATGACACATACTACATTGTCAAGGCAATTAAAGGCACTTGAAGATGAAGGGCTGATTATCCGAACAGAGTATCAGCAGATTCCACCGAAAGTAGAATATTGCCTAAGCGAAATCGGAGAAAAATTTAAGACCGTCCTATCTGTGCTTGAAGTATGGGGGAACGATTATATTCAGTACCTAAATAAAAAGCAAAGCTAAGATACTCTGAAGAAAAGTAACTTGGACTTTTGCTATACGCTACGGAATAGGCGGTCACTGTCTGTCAAATTCTTGTGTGTTACTTTATGGCACATGAGCATTATTTCCCGGCTGCTATTGATTTTTTAAATAAATTTTATTCTGCTTTTACTGTCAGTTCCTTTTCTCCCAGAACTTTAAACTGTACGTTCTCATCTCTTCCTTCTGTATGCACTTTGATCACATTTCCTTCCCTCACTGCATGTACCTTCAGCACAGTACTCCCCTGCAGGTCTGTCACTTCTGTCTCTGCCTCTTTTCCATCCTCAAAACAGGAAAGATACAGTGTCACGCCGTCTGCATAATCATAATCCGGCCTGGAATCCTCCCGTCCCACTGCCAGGATGGTATTGGGACGCACCAGCAGCGGCATGGAGAAATAATCAAAGGTATCCTTGTGCCATTTCCCGCCTTCCACAACCTTTCCGGTCAGCAGGTTGTACCAGGTTCCTTCCGGCACATAGTAGTCCACTTCCCCGGACTCCTTGAAGACAGGCGCTGCCAGCAGGCTGTCTCCCAGCATATACTGTCTGTCCAGGGTCTCGCACGCCTTATCTTCCGGGAACTCTACGAACATAGGGCGCATCATGGGCGTCCCTTTTTCATGGGAGAGCACTGCCTGCCGGTAAAGATAGGGCATCAGGCTGCATTTTAATTTCACAAATTTCCGCAGCACGTCGCACGCCTCTTCGTCAAACAGCCACGGCACGCGGTAAGAGCTGGAGCCATGCAGGCGGCTGTGGGAGCTTAACAGCCCAAACTGGCACCATCTTTTATAAATATCCGCGGGGGCTGTGTTCTCAAATCCGCTGATGTCATGACTCCAGAACCCGAACCCTGCACAGGCAAGGGAAAGCCCGCTCCTCAGGGTCTCTGCCATGGACGGGTAGCTGGCAGAACAGTCGCCTCCCCAGTGCGCCGGGAATTTCTGTCCGCCTACGGTTGCGGAACGGGCGAAAAGCACTGCCTCCCCTTCTCCCCTCTCCCTTTCCAGGAGTTCAAAAACAGCTTTATTGTATAAATAAGTATAATAATTGTGCATCTTTACCGGGTCAGAGCCGTCATGATAAGCGATGTCTTTTACCGGGATCCTTTCCCCAAAATCTGTCTTGAAACAGTCCACGCCCATGTCCAGCAGGGTCTTCAGTTTTCCCTGGTACCACTCCACTGCCGCCGGGTTCGTAAAGTCCACCAGGCCCATGCCTGCCTGCCACATATCCGTCTGCCATATATCGCCGTTTGCTTTTTTCAGAAGATAGCCATGTTCCATTCCTTCGTGGAACAGCGGAGATTTCTGTCCGATATAAGGATTGATCCATACACAGATTTTCAGCCCCCTGTCATGGTATCTCTTCAGCATACCTTCCGGGTCTGGAAATGTCCTGGGATCCCAGGTGAAGTTGCACCATTCATAAGCTTCCATCCAGTAGCAGTCAAAGTGGAAGACATGGAGGGGGATATCCCGGTCCGCCATCCCCTGGATGAAGCTGCTGGTGGTCGCTTCGTCATAGTTGGTGGTGAAAGAGGTAGTCAGCCACAGACCAAAGGACCATGCCGGAGGGAGCGCCGGCTTCCCGGTAAGCTCCGTATATTTCTCAATGGTTCCTTTGGGCGTTTTTCCATTGATCACATAGTAATCCAGGCGTTCCCCCTCCACGGAAAACTGGATCCTCTCTACCTTTTCGCTGGCAATTTCATAGGAAGCGTCCCCTTCATTGTCCAGAAGGACGCCGTAGCCCTTGTTGGTAATATAGAAAGGGACGTTCTTGTAAGCGATCTCACTTGCCGTCCCGCCGTCTTCATTCCACATCTCCACAGTCTGCCCGTTTTTCACAAAGGGTGTGAACCGCTCTCCCAGACCGTATATATACTCGTCCACATCGATGGCAAGGGCCTCCACTGTGTAGCGCCTTCCAGTTTCATTGTTTGCAATATTCGCCATATTCCGGAATCCTGTATTGGTCAGCTCTCTTTCCCCGTCCAGGAAACGAATTCCCCAGGAATTTGGACGCTTGTCTACAACTGCTTTTGTATTTCCGGACTGATAGGTGATAAAATCATCATCTTCCTCTATTGTTACATGAGGCTCTGTATTTCTCACTTCAGCAAAAGGCCCTTTGTATGCAGTTCCTTCAAAATGGGAAATGGATACTTTAATCACATCTTCCATAGGGCTGGAAAGCCGAATCGTCAGCATTCCCAGGTTTAAGCAGTCTCCCCGGCTGGAAATATGTTTTCCCGGCGCATAAACCGTCAGTTCACTTCCGTTTTTTCTGCTGTCTGCGTATTCCACTGCATAGAGGGGTGTCATTTCTTTTTTCACGCACCAGTATCCGTCTGTAAATTTCATGTCATACCTCTCCTTTTACAATGTTTCTCCATTGTTCCGAATCAGGTCTCTGTACCAGTATCCGGAGTCTTTTATAATTCTTTTCTGGGTATTATAATCTACAAATACCAGCCCAAATCTCTCTGCATATCCGCTGTGCCATTCAAAGTTGTCCATCAGGGACCACTGGAAATATCCCCGAATATCTGTACCGCTTTCCGCACACTTCTTCAGTTCCCGCAGATAACGGGTCAGGAAATCAATCCTATTGGGATCGTGTACCTGTCCGTCTACCGAAACCACATCATGGCAGGATAGACCGTTTTCTGTAATATAAATAGGCTTCTTATACCGCTCATATAAAAATTTTGGTCCCCAGCAGAGGCACTCCGGCGTCACCGGCCAGTCAAGGGCTGTCTTGGGGAATCCCTCATACCGTTTTACCACTTCCGGCTGTCCGTTTTTTCCCATGCGGACCCTGTGTCCATTGTAAATATTTTGTCCATAGAAGTCTATTGGCTGAGAAATTAATTTCAGATCTTCTTTTGTGATCCTCGGCAGATAATTTCTGTATTTTCGCAGCCCCTCCTCCGGGTATTCCCCGAAAAGAACCGGATCACTCCACCAGGTTACATTCCAGGTCCAGCGGCTTAAAGGCTGATCCAGACTAAATAAATGCTGTCTCGCTGCCTCGATATCCTCCGGCTTGTCACTGTCCGGATAGCTCATGGTTCCTGTGGGCGCATAGCCTACCTGGATATCCTGTTTCGCGTGTTCCCGGAGCATTTTTACTGCCATGCCATGGGCTTTTAAGGCATTATGGGACATCTGAAAAGTATCCCGCACCGGCGCATGGACACCGGGAGCGTGAACCCCGTCCAGAAAACTAAGTCCTACAAAACACTGTGGTTCATTTAAAGTAAAGAAATACTTTACCCGGTCAGAAAACCGTTCCGCCACCAGCTTTGCATATTCCCCGAACCAGTTTACAATCTCCTCATTCATCCAGCCGCCCTTTTTGTAGAGTTCATAGGGCAGTTCCCAGTGATACAAAGTGATAAATGGTTCTACCCCTGCTTCTAACAAAGCGTCGATCAGATCATTATAAAATTTCACCCCTGCTTCATTTACTTTTCCATACCCATCAGGAAGGACTCTCGCCCAATTAATAGAGAAACGATAGGCTTTCAGCCCCAGCTTTTTCATAATCTCTACGTCTTCCCGAAATCTGTGGTAATGGTCACAGGCAACATCACCGGTATGCCCTTCGAAAATTCTTCCTTCTTCCTGGCAGAACACATCCCATATGTTCAGCCCTTTTCCGTCCTCATATGCTCCTCCTTCGATCTGATAAGACGAAGTGGCAGCTCCCCACTGAAAATCTTTACAAAATCCCATTTCATTTACTCCGAATCCTATAAATTTCCTGCCGGCACTTATGCCTTCTGTTTCAGACGGATGTTCTTCACAGATCTCACAAAAGCCGTCCGGCACAATAAATCTTTTCTTCTTCACTATAGCATGAGAATGCCTGTATTTCCAGAAAAAAGAAGCGTTTCCATATTTTTTTGAGTATTTATTCTATTTTTTGAAAAGCTCTCAATTCTTTTCGGAAGCGAAGGACTGTTTTTTCAGCAAAACATATAAATTAGAACTTTTATTTGTATCTTTTTGATCAACACTGTATAATTATTATCAAACAGAAGGTGCTGTTTTACAAAAAATGTATAAATATTTTTCATAAAAAAAACATTTTTTAATCACAGAGTGCCTGTTCCGTTTTAGAACAACCCGGCAGGTTCCTGATACAATGGCTCACCCACTAAGACAGCGTAGAACGTATCTGCCGCAGAAACTATAAATCAATTTTTTATTCTACATTCTGGAGGAAACTATGCAAAAACAAACTCTTAATGAAAACTGGCTTTTACACGCAAACAACACTGAAAAAACTTTTCCTGCTTCTATTCCTGCCAGTGTCTGCACTGTTCTGGCAGAAAACAACGAAATTCCGGAACCTTACTGGAAAGACAATGAAGTTCTTGTAAAAGAAATTATGGATGAAGATTATACTTTTACCTGTACCTTCACCCCTTCTGCAGATATTCTGAAACAGGACACAGTCATTCTCCGCTTTGACGGAATAGACACGCTGGGAGAGATCTATTTAAATGACGTTTATCTGGGAAAAACAGTAAATATGCACCGTACCTGGGAATTTGACGTTACCTCTGTTTTAAAAGATGGAAACAATCTTCTCAGAGTACTGCTTCACTCTCCCTTCAAAGCAGCAGACGAAGCCTTTGCCAAATGTCCCACCAAAGGTTCTTCCGATGCATGGGAGGGATTCTGCCATATCCGAAAGGCCCACTATATGTACGGCTGGGACTGGGGCGCACACCTGCCGGATGCGGGAATCTTCCGCGATGTCACTCTGCTTGGAATCTCCAAGGCCCGTATTGATTCTGTATACATCACTCAGAAGCATGAAGAGGACAAAGTCACCTTATCCTTTAACCCGGCTTTTCTTCCTGCTCCCTGCATAGGGGACGGGATCTCCCTGGAGGAATTAAACGCCGGACCAGATACGGGTTTCTCTTATAGTGTCACAGTAACAGACCCGGACGGCATTTCTTCTGAATTTAAAAATAATCCTTTACAGGCAGAGATTTTCTGTCCCAAGCTTTGGTTCCCGAACGGACTGGGCGGACAGCCTCTGTATACTGTTTGTCTCAGGCTTTACAGAGACGGTGAACTTCTGGACAGCTGGGAGCGCAGGATCGGGCTTCGCACCATGACCATGTGCACAGAAAAAGATCAATGGGGCAATTGTTTTGCCCATGTGGTAAACGGCATAAAATTCTTTGCCATGGGCGCCGACCATATCCCTGAGGAGCACCTGCTGGGAAGAATCAGCTCCTCAAAAAGACGCAGACTGTTAGAAGACGCAAAACTGGCTAATTTCAACAGCATCCGCGTCTGGGGCGGCGGATACTATCCTGACGATGAGTTTTATGATTTATGTGACGAACTGGGACTGGTGGTCTGGGAAGACTTCATGTTTGCCTGCTCCGTCTACGAGCTGACCCCGGAATTCGAGGCAAATATCACCCAGGAATTTATTGATAATATCAAGAGAATCCGGCACCATGCCAGCCTTGGGCTGTGGTGCGGCAACAATGAAATGGAAGAATTTATAAAAGTCGGACAATGGATATCCAAACCTTCTGAAGTCCGGGATTATCTCTTTATTTATGAGCGTATCATCCCTCATGTCCTGAAGAAATACGATCCAGTGACCTTTTACTGGCCTTCCAGCCCCTGCTCAGGCGGCTCCTTCGATGAGCCTCAGGACCCCAACAGAGGGGATGTGCATTTCTGGGAGGTGTGGCACGGAGACAAGCCATTTACTGAATATCACAAATATTTCTTCCGTTACCTGTCCGAATTCGGTTTCCAGGCATTCCCATCTGTGAAAACAGTTCAGGAAGGTATCAGCGACGATCCCCAGGACTGGAATATTTTCTCCTACGTAATGGAGAAGCACCAGAGGAATGACGCGGCAAACGGCAAGATTATGAGCTATCTCCAGCAGACTTATAAATATCCTTACGACTTTTCTTCCATGGTCTACGCTTCTCAGCTTCTTCAGGCTGACGGGATCCGTTACGGCGTAGAACATTTCCGAAGAAACAGAGGCAGATGCATGGGCGCTATTTACTGGCAG
>CALWHD010000202.1 GCA_944380235.1 uncultured Blautia sp. | reverse complement strand
AGGCACCATCATAGATATTAAGATCCCTTATCAAAAAAAGCCTTTGCTGTCAAAGACAGAAGAAGTATGATACAGCTCCGTAGTAAAGATTTTTTGTACAACGCTAAAAAGACAGAAGAATCAGACCGGGCGCCTGCTTTGACGCAGACAGCCCGGTCTGATTCTTCTGTAAAAAGCATTTTTACAATACGTTTTCTTATTTCTTTTTCTTTAACACCAGATGTCTCGGAAGACCGTTCACCATGATCGGCTGATAATCGCCCTGGATCAGCGGTTTGATATAATCAACAAAATCCTTGGTCACATAGTTTGCTTCTTTATTCATCCAGTTTCTCGGAACCAGTTTTTCCTCATTGGCAATCCTATGTACGTCGTAGATACCTGTGGCAGCCATATACGGATCGTCGGATACACGGTCGATGACGATCATCTTTCCGGTGTCTCCCTCATCCGCAGCTTTGACCGCTGCTCCGCCTACCATAAATGCTTCGTCGATATCCACTCTGGAAGCCATGTGGGATGCGCTTCTCTGAAGGGTGGAAAGCTCTACTGCTCTGGTCTTGCAGCCGCACTCAGCCGCAAGGAAGTTTGCTAGGTATGTAGCAGTACCCTGAAGCTGTTTGTGTCCGAATGCGTCCACATAATCTCCCACGCTTCCCAGTTCGCAGACATAGCGCCCGTCCGCCAGCTTGATTCCTTCAGAAACCGCGATAACGATAGATTCTTTCTTTTTCAGCAGTTCTTTTACTTTTTTCAGGAATTTATCAACATCGAAAGGTACCTCCGGCAGATAGATCAAATCCGGTCCGTCACAGTCTTCTGTCTTTGCCAAAGCTGTGGCACCAGTGAGCCATCCTGCGTTTCTCCCCATGATTTCCATAATGGTGATCATATTCTTCTTATAGGTAAGTCCCTGGGCATCGCGGATCACTTCTTTTGTGGAAGCTCCGATATACTTGGCTGCACTTCCGAATCCCGGTGTATGGTCAGTCAGTGCCAGGTCATTGTCAATAGTCTTTGGAACTCCCAGGAATTTCTGTGACTGCCCTGTGAGAATAGCATAATCAGACAACTTTTTAATGGTATCCATGGAATCATTTCCGCCGATATAGATAAAAGCATCAATGTCAAGTTTATTTAAAATCTCAAAAATCTTTTCATAAATTTCCTTGTCTTCATGAATCTCCGGCAGTTTAAAACGACAGGAACCTAAAAATGCAGAGGGAGTTCTCTTTAAAAGTTCAATATCCAGTTCAGAATGGATCTGCGTGGACAGATCCACATACTGTTCATCTAAAAGTCCCTGGATCCCATGAAGCATGCCATACACCTTGTCAAATCCACGTTCGATTGCATTTTTATACACACCTGCCAGACTTGAGTTGATAACCGCTGTGGGACCGCCTGACTGTCCTACGATAATATTTCTTTTTTTCGCCATATTGCCTGCTCCTCCTTAATGTTCGTATCACTGACGAATATTATAACAGACTTTTATCCATAGAGCAAGCATAGTATTGTTGTTTCTGCATATTTATTCTATATTTTTCTTAATTTTTTATACTTTCTGCACAATTAAAACATTTTCTCTGTGCAAAAAAACAGACTCCGGACTTTCCCGAAGTCTGTTTTTTCCTTAGAACGTAAACTTATCCTCAAAGTACGCTTTCAGATCTTCAATTTTAACTCTTTCCTGTTCCATAGTGTCACGGTCACGGACAGTAACTGCCCCATCATTTTCAGACTCAAAGTCATAGGTTACACAGAACGGTGTACCGATCTCATCCTGACGGCGGTAACGTTTTCCAATGTTTCCTCTGTCATCGAATTCGCAGTTGTATTTCTTTGATAACTGTTCAAATACCTTTAATGCGCCCTCATTTAACTTCTTAGACAGAGGCAGAACCCCAATCTTTACAGGAGCCAGCACCGGATGGAAATGAAGGACAGTACGCACATCATTCTTTTCTGCATCCAGAACTTCTTCGTCATAAGCGCTGCACAGGAATGCCAGTACCATACGGTCAGCGCCCAGAGAAGGCTCAATGACATAAGGAATGTATTTTTCATTTGTCTCATCATCAAAATAAGTCAGATCCTGTCCGGAAGTTTCCTGGTGGCGTGTCAGGTCATAATCTGTTCTGTCTGCGATTCCCCACAGTTCGCCCCAGCCAAAGGGGAACAGAAATTCTACGTCTGTAGTTGCCTTGCTGTAGAAGCTCAGCTCTTCTTTGTCATGATCACGGTAACGCACTTCGTCATCTTTTAATCCCAGGCTGTGCAGCCAGTCAAGACAGAACTGTTTCCAGTATGCAAACCACTGCAGGTCTGTGTCCGGTTTGCAGAAAAATTCCAGCTCCATCTGCTCAAATTCACGGGTACGGAAAGTGAAGTTTCCAGGTGTGATCTCATTGCGGAAAGATTTTCCGATCTGAGCAATACCAAAAGGAAGTTTCTTTCTGGATGTTCTCTGTACATTCTTAAAGTTTACGAAAATACCCTGTGCCGTTTCCGGTCTTAAATATACGGTGTTCTTGGCATCTTCTGTAACACCCTGGAAGGTCTTAAACATCAGATTAAACTGACGGATATCTGTAAAATTATGTTTTCCGCAGGTAGGACAGGGAATCTGATGCTGGTCAATAAAGCTCTTCATCTGTTCCTGACTCCAGGCATCTACACTGCCTTCCAGCTCAATACCTTTTTCTGCACAGTAATCTTCAATCAGTTTATCTGCACGGAAACGCTCGTGGCATTCCTTACAGTCCATCAGAGGGTCAGAGAAACCGCCCAGATGTCCGGAAGCTACCCATGTCTGAGGATTCATGAGAATCGCACAGTCAACCCCTACATTATAAGGGCTTTCCATAACAAACTTCTGCCACCATGCTTTCTTTACATTGTTCTTCAGCTCCACGCCCAGATTGCCGTAATCCCAGGTATTCGCCAGACCTCCGTAGATTTCAGAACCCGGATATACAAATCCTCTGGATTTGGCAAGCGCCACATTCTTTTCCATTGTCTTTTCCATTGTAACAATCTCCTCTATACTTTATTTTCATAACCTTGCATAATTTATGTCCTCGGGACTGACGTGCTGCGCACGATAAGGTATATTATAACGGTTACTGCTGCTGTTTTCAACCTTTCGGCAGCAGTTTTTTCAGAATCTCCAGGCTTTTAAACTCCTTATCTATGTATCTTCTGGTGTAGGCGCGCATCACCCGCCCCACTTCCTCCAATACTTCTTTATCCAGAGTAAAGCTGTAAAGCTTCTCCAGCTTTGCCGCAATAATAAACTGGAGGGTATACACTGCTGCCGGGCTGATGTGGATCAGTCCCTTTTCCGTATTTCCGCAGTCTGCACAGAACACACAGGATTTCTCCGGGGAAAACCACTGTATTTTCTCTGTGCTCCGGCATTTTGCACAGGAAAATACAGAAGGATATTCTCCGTTAATGGTCATGGTCTTTAGTTCAAACACATACCGTATGAGCTCATTGTCCATCCTCTGGCTGATCAGTGCCTTCACAGTTACATAGAGCAGGTTCAGCATCTGTTTCTCATCCATATTTTCACTGGAATAATAATCTGCCAGCTCCAGGAAATAAAAGCCATAGTACACCCCCGGCAGGACAGCAGAAAGTTCCGAGAAATACTGGAGCACAGAGACTGAACGAAGCTGATAGGAAGTACGTCCCTCATAGAGAAAAAAAGAACCGAACACAAAGGGATTTGCCGCGGCAAGGAGAGGGCTGTTCTGCCGCCTTGCCCCCTTTGCGAACGCGGTAATCTTTCCTCTTTCTTTTGTGAGAAGCACAAGTCTTTTGTCATAGTCACCTACAGGCATTGCAGACAGCACCATACCGGTGACTGTAATCAAATCTCCCATCAGATTTCCTTCTTATCATATCCAAAGTTTTTGATCAGATAATCACTGTCCCGCCAGTCTTTTTTTACCTTCACCCAAAGCTTTAAATTTACTTTCATCTCCAGCATTCTCTCAATTTCATATCTGGCGGCACTGCCGATTTTCTTCAGCATTGCCCCCTGTTTTCCGATAATGATCCCTTTGTGGGAATCTCTCTCGCAGATAATGGTGGCGTCGATATCCACAATTTTTCCATCTGGTCTTTCTTTCATCTGGTCAATGGTCACAGCAATCCCGTGAGGAATTTCCTCATCCAAAGTCCGCAGCGCCTTCTCCCGGATCATTTCTGCCACGATCTGCCTCTGAGGCTGATCTGTGACCGTATCCTCGTCATAAAACTGGGGACCGTAAGGCAGATATTTGAAAATGCATTCCAGCAGAGTATCCAGATTCTGGGAGCGCAGGGCAGAAACAGGCACGATTTCTGCAAAGTCATACAGTTTTCTGTAGGCATCAATAAATCCTGCCACTTCATCCTTTTTCACAGTATCCACCTTATTGATCACCAGGATCACCGGAAGCCTGCAGTTTTTCAGCTGTTCTGCGATATGTCTTTCTCCCGCTCCAATGTAAGAGGTGGGCTCCACCAGCCACAAGATCACATCTGCATCTTTAAAGGTACGCTGGGCCACATTGACCATATACTCTCCCAGCTTATTCTTCGCCTTGTGGATCCCCGGCGTATCCAGAAATACCACCTGACCCTGGTCACAGGTATAGACTGTCTGTATCTTGTTCCTGGTGGTCTGAGGCTTTCTGGATGTAATCGCAATCTTCTGCCCGATCAAATGGTTCATCAGTGTTGACTTGCCCACATTGGGTCTTCCTATGATCGCCGCGAACCCTGATTTAAAATCTGCCTTCATAAAATCTCCTTTTGCATATTATAGTTAAATAAGATGTCCGGTCGTCCCGAATACATCCTTTTCCTGTCCTATTTTCTCTTCACTGCCGATGACGCAGATCCTGTTCTGCCCCATCACACAGTCTACAATGTCTGCCAGCGCCCGGATATCCTGTGTCTGCGCGTTTAAAATTTCCAGACGCTCCTTCTTCAGATCTTCTTCTGTGATTCCTGTAAACCAGGCATTTAAAGACATGCTGCCCTTGGCAGAAGGCGTCATAGGCGTATCCAGCTCGCTGATCGTCCCGATAATATATTTTGTCATCTCTCTTTCATCTGCGTCAAAAGAACGGATAAATTTTCCTGTATTCTTAAACACTTCCAGGGTCTTTTTAAGATTGGGATCCCTGTAGGAAACCAGAAAACTGTCTCCGTTTCTCCGGAAGCCGCTCATACAGCCGTAAGCGCCGCCCTTTACCCGGATATTGGTCCACAGATACTCATAGCTGAGAATCACCTTTAAGATCCGCAGAGCTCCTGTGTATTGATATCCTGCCTCCGCAAAATTTCCTGCCGCAGCCACATACTGTACCTGCCCGGAAGTCATAAATCCTTCGTTCTTTACCTCAAAATCCGGTACCATGCTGCCTTCTTTCACTTCTTCTGTATAGAGAACTTTTTTGAGCTCTTCCACTTGTTCTTCCATACAGCGGCAGCCTTCCTCCTCCGCAGTGTAGCTGACAATGAGATTTTCCGGCCGGAATACCATCTTGATCAGTTGATCCAGATTTTCTCTGATCTCCTGTTTTTTCTCCTGGAAGTTCCGTTCCAGCTCATCGATCAGTTTATAAAAATCAATGCCTCCGATCATTTCCTGGAAATAAGAATTCTCAGAGAAATAGGACAGAGCTCTGTTCACAGCCGTAGTATGCCCGGAGGAAGCAAGTCCCATCTGCAGGCGGGATTTCATCTTGGCAATGATCTCATACAGCCGTCTGTCATCGTCCAGCTTTGAAGTACATAAGATCTCTTTTATCATCTCAAACACAAAAGGTATATCCTTATACAGAGCCTTTGCTTTTACTCCCATCACATGAACAGGAGGCCTGTCGTCCTTTCCTTTGCCGAAAACCTGGATGCCGAAATAAATACCGCCGCTTCTGGCATTGATCTCATTAAAAAGCTGACCGTAGGTGTAGTGTTCTGTATCCACATAGCCAAGGACGGATTTTAAAATTCCCATATACGGTACCAAGTCCCTGGGCACTTTTTTTACATCGAAGAGCAGGTCCAGATAACCGATGCCGTTGGTATACACATCATGATGGAGAAACAGGGTATCGCCCATATACTTTTCTGTATTATAAATCCGGGCGGTTTCCCTGCTGATGTCACTGCGCTTTAAAAGGGGAATGCATTTGAGTGCTTCCGGATCTTCCGGCGCATCCTGATATTCTTTTAAGTGCTTGGTGTCCGCAGCCAGTTTTTCCAGTTCTTCCATGGAAAGCGAATTCTTATAGGCAGCCAGTTTTTCTTCCAGCGCCTTATCTCTCTTGGCAGTCAGTCCCTTTCTGGGATTGACCACTACCACGGAACCATGGGTGTTTCTGATCAGATATTTTTCAATCAATTCCTCAAAATATCCCTGTCCTGCTTTTTTCTTTAAGGCATCAAAAACCTCCAGCCGCATCAGCTGGTCAAAAGGCTTCCCGTCATCATAAAGCCAGCTGTCAAACACATCAATGCCGTACATCAGACCTTTGGGAAAAGAAGAAAAATCTGCTTCCCGGAAACGGAATTCCATATAATGAATCCCCGCGGCAATGGCTTTCTGATCCACACCCTTTTCCACAATTTCCTTTAAGGTGTCCTGGATCAGGGCAACAAAACGCTCTTTATCCTCCGGCTTTGCATTCTTTGCCACAATGGAGAAAAAAGGCTGGTAAATCCCGTCTTCATAAGAACCCAGGATATCCTTTCCTATGCCCGCGTCTAAAAGAGCCTGTTTCAGCGGTGCTCCGGGAGCACTCAGCAGGGTATAATCCAGTACTTCAAAGGCTGTGCACATCTCCACGTCAAGGCTGTCACCCACCACCACATTATAAGACAGATAAGAGTTTCCCTCTTCTGTCTCATTGTCGGATACCGGATATTCCATCTCCAGTTCTTTTACCTGCTTAAAAGGCTGCTGTCTGGGAATCTTGGAATCCACAGGGATCTCATCGTATTTGGAAAGATATTCTCTGTCCAGCCAGTCAAGCCGTTCTTCCATATCCATATCTCCATACAGGTAAATATAGCTGTTGGCGGGATGGTAATAACGGCTGTGGAAAGAAAGGAATTCTGAATATTTCAGATCCGGTATGCATGCAGGATTTCCTCCGGATTCCACGCCATACGGAGTATCCGGGAAAAGAGAATTAAAAATCTCCCGGTCCAGCACATCTTCCGGAGAAGAAAAAGCTCCCTTCATCTCATTATAGACAACACCATTTAAAGTCAGGGGACCATTTACATCCTCCAGCTCATAGTGCCATCCTTCCTGGCGGAAAATCTCTTCCTTCTCATAAATATTGGGAAAAAGCACTGCATCCAGATACACATGCATGAGATTTTTGAAATCCTGGTCATTACAGCTTGCCACCGGATACATGGTCTTATCCGGGTAGGTCATGGCATTTAAAAAAGTATTTAATGATCCTTTTACCAATTCTACAAAAGGATCCTTCAGGGGAAAATTTTTTGATCCGCACAAAACACTGTGCTCCAGAATATGGGCAACTCCCGTACTGTCAGCCGGCGGTGTGCGGAAGGCAATATTAAACACTTTATTGTTATCATCATTTTCCAGCAGCATCACTCTTGCGCCGCTTTTCTTATGTCTCAGCAGATATCCTGTGGAATGAACATCCGGGATGTCCTGGCACATGATCAGTTCGTAAGCCTGTACATTCTCTATATTCATGGCATTTCCTCCGTATGTTTTTATGTTTTTGCTTTGTAAACTGCACATTGTGCAATTAGTATACCACAAAACTTCCAAACAAAGCCATTAATTTTATAAATCTTCGAGACAGACGAATCGCCGGCACAGAAAAAGAGTCCCGCATGCGAAACTCTTCTTGTGCCCTGCAGTCTCCCGGGTTTTGGAAATCTCTCCGGCAAAACCGGAGCTCCCTGCCCAATACAGGTCCTTTTTCTATTCTGTTTTGTCCAGAAGCATAGCCCTTAAGATATTGGCATGCGGAAAGTCTTTATTTCCCGCTCCAATACCGATTTTTGCAATTCTGAAGTTTCCTTCCAGCTTTTTTCCCGAAAACAGTTCCGCCGCAATAGCGGCCCCTGTTGGGGTGATCATTTCCCCCTCTGTCTGTGTAAACCGTATGGGAAGTGCATATTCCCTGGCTATATTTGCCACTGCCGGAACCGGCACAGGAATCACGCCATGCTGGCATTTCACACTTCCCCGCCCTTCTGTCAGGGGGGAAATAATCACTTCGTCCGCCTGGATATCCTCCATACATAGGGCAAAACCGGCAATATCAATGATCGAATCCACTGCGCCTACTTCATGAAAATGCACTTCTTCCACCGGAATCCCGTGCGCTTTTGCCTCCGCCTGTGCTACGATTTCAAACACCCTTTCCGCCCGGGCTCTGGCATTCTCTCCCATGGGAATCTTCTGCAGAATCTCTTTTACATCATTTATATTTCTGTGAACATGTCCGTGCCGATGTTCCTCATGCGCCTCAAGTCCCTGCTCTTTCTCGTGTACATGTCCGTCTTCATGTCCGCTACAATGTCTGTGTCCCCGGCTTTCCTCAGCATACTCTTCTTCCAGATGCACGTCAAAATCATATGCATCGATCCCGCATTTTTTCGTCCTGCCGAAATGCAGATGAAAGCCTCCTATTTGGGAAGCATCCAGAGCCCGGACCAGTTTTTCTTTATCTGCTCCCAGATCCAGCAGAGCACCTACCGCCATATCCCCGCTGATTCCGGAATTACATTCTAAATATAAAATTCTCTTCATACTTTTCTTTCCGCCAATCTGTTAATCTGAGATGCCAGATATCCGGCACCGTATCCGTTGTCAATATTTACTACAGAAATCCCATTTGCGCAGGAATTCAGCATCGTAAGAAGTGCCGACAATCCTTGAAAACTGGCACCGTATCCTACGGAAGTAGGCACAGCGATCACCGGATTTTCCACCAGACCTGCCACTACTGTGCCAAGGGCACCTTCCATTCCTGCCGCCGCCACCACACAGTTGGCATGGGCGATTTTTTCTCTCTGCCCCAAAAGCCTGTGGATTCCTGCAACTCCCACATCATAGATCCTCTCTACCCGGTTGCCGAAAAATTCTGCAGTCTGTGCTGCCTCCTCTGCTATGGGAATATCCGCTGTTCCTCCTGTACATACTGCAATACAGCCAATGTGTTTCTTATCTTCCTTCTCAATCTTTAAAATTCTTGATATCTCATCATACTGCACCTGGGGCAGCTCCGCCTTCACCAGAGCGTATTGTTCCTTTGTTGCCCTGGTTCCTAACACTTCCCCATTCTGCTGATACAGATGCCTGTAGATCTGAACCAGAAATTTGTCCGGCTTGCCCTGACAGAAAACGGTCTCCGGATAGCCGGAACGAAGTTTTCTGTGGTAATCAAGCTTTGCATAACCCAGATCCTCATAGGGAAGTTCCTTCAAGATCTCCTTTGCCTCTTCCTGAGAAATTTCTCTGTCCTGTATTTTTTGAATCAATGTATCAATGTCCATCATTTCTCATCCTTTCTTCTCTGTTATTATAAAGGCAGGAGTGTACTCCAGGTCAACAAAAACTTTTCGCTGGCACCGTTTTCAGAATGCAAAAAGACAGAAGGCAGCAGGCACCTCCCGAAATTTTCTCGGCGCATCTGCTGCCTTCCCGCTTTCTTTTCGCTTTTTACAGCTTTGAATATCCAAATCCATTTACAATAGCATCAATTTTTTCTTTTCTTTTACACATAGGGCAGTCTGCCGCACTGTAAGATTCATAATCCGGAATATCCTGCCTGTGGTACACTGCATTAATCTCCAGCCCTGCTGCTTTCGTAACAGCACTGAAAATAGCCGAAACCCCCTGAATCTTTCCGCCATAATACAGTACGCTGTCCATACACTGACGAAGAGTCTCTCCTGTAGTAATAGATCCCATAAGGATCACCACATTCCTGTTCCGGATCATATGCTGGGTATTATCTCTGAAGATCACCTGCCCGTTTGGGTTGAACTCCGGAGTAACGATATATATGGTCTTGTGGGCATTCATAGATAAAACCCCTGCCTTTGCCAGCTCCTCTGCCAGAAAAGCGCCGATTACCTCCAGCCCGTCCATGCAGACAATCGTATCTACTGGTGTAGTGGTCTCATATCTTGTGGAAAGAAATTTTGCAATCCTTGCCGCCTCTGCACATCTGGTTTTCATGGTAGTCATTTCCAGATAGTGAGTAATATGCGACTGTGAAGTTGCAAAATGTCCCGGGATCACCTTCAGCTGGATTTTTTCATCACCCTTTGCGTATACTTTAAACATTCTGGCTTCCATTTCCATAACCATACCTCCCTTGCTTTTTTATTTCCCGCACAAATTTTCTGATAATTCAATTATATCACTCTCATGAGTTAAAATAAAGAATAAACTGCTATAATTTCTGTTTTTCTTGACAGTCTGTACAAGATATGATATTTTTATTGTCAAATACAGAAAGGAAGTGTAAAAATACATGGACGATGATCCTGCCAACGATTCTTTTATTACTTTGACAGCTAACCAATACAAGCCCATGTGGAATTATGAATAGATAACGGAGTAGCCGCACTATCGGTCTGGTTTTTTCTGCCGACAAGTGAGGCTGCTCCTTTTTGCATATTTCACATATACTATTTTTCTACATGATGGAGGTAATTATGATTGGTTCTATTCTTTTACTGGCAATACTGATCCTGCTGAATGCAGTCTTTGCCAGTGCAGAAATCGCTGTGATTTCCATGAATGAAGCAAAATTGAAAAAACTTACGGAAGAAGGCAACAAAAAAGCCATAAAACTATCCCGCCTGACGGAACAGCCGGCACGCTTTCTTGCCACCATACAGGTCGCTATTACTCTGGCCGGATTTTTAAGCAGTGCTTTTGCGGCAGATTACTTTGCAGAACCTCTGGTAAAGGCTCTGACAGACGCAGGAGTGCCGATACCGATAAATGTACTGAATACCCTTTCCGTGGTACTGATCACTGTGATCCTGTCTTATTTCAGTCTGATTTTCGGTGAACTGGTACCCAAACGAATCGCCATGAAAAAGACTGAATCTCTGGCACTTGCCCTCTCTGGGCTTTTATATACAGTTTCCCGTCTCTTTTCCCCTCTGGTAGGACTGCTGACAGTCTCTACCAATGGCGTACTGAGGCTTATGGGAATCGATCCGGAGGAAGCAGATGAACAGGTAACAGAAGAGGAAATCCGCATGATGCTCTCAGAAGGAAGTGAACAGGGCAATATTGACCAGACAGATTCTGAAATGATCCAGAATATCTTCGACTTTGATGATATCTGCGCAGAGCAGGTCTGCACCCACAGAATCGATGTTACATCTTTGAACATAGATGATTCCATGAAAGAATGGGAGAAAACGATTTTTGAAAGCCGCCATACTTATTATCCTGTATATAAGGAAAACACTGACAACATTGTCGGGATCCTGGACACCAAGGATTATTTCCGCACAAACAGCAGAACGCGTGAGAATGTACTGAAAACTTCCCTTGACGAGCCCTGGTTTGTTCCGGAAAATATTAAGGCAAACGTGTTATTCCAAAATATGAAAGCCACCCGAAAATATTTTGCCGTGCTCATTGATGAGTACGGCGGTATGTCAGGGATTATCACTCTTCATGATTTAATTGAGACTCTGGTGGGTGATCTATACGATCTGGAGGACAATATCGAAGGACCTGAAATTCAAAAAACCGGTGAGGATACCTGGAAAATCCTTGGTTCAGCCCCTCTTGACGATGTGGCTGAGGCTCTGGAAATCGATCTTCCAGCAAATACTTTTGATACCTTCAGCGGCTATCTTTGCGATCAAATCGGAAGAGTGCCTGCAAATGATGAGTCCTTTGTCTGTGAAACGGACACTCTGAAAATCCAGGTACACACTGTGGTAAACCACAGGATTGGTGAAACCACAGTAACAAAAAAAGACTCTCTCCTTTCCAATAAGGACAGCAAAGAGTCATAACCAGCCTTCCATTGCATTTAATCGTAAAAATGGCGGAAGATCCAACAAAGTATCCTGTTCATATAAAGGGCGCCCGCCGCAGTTTCCTGCGGCAGGCGCCCTCTTTCTCGTTTGGACACATATTTATAATTTTTCAGCTTCAGAAATTACTCTTCTGTTTTTGCATACAGAGCAGTCAGTTTGTTCAGGTATGCATATCTTTCTTTCGCTTCAGATTCGTTCTTAGCAAACAGTCTTGCTGCTTTTTCCGGATTGGAGCGTTTCAGAGAGTTGTAACGAACTTCGCCGTCCAGGAATTCCTGATATCCTTCTTCAGCCGGTGCTTTGGAGTCAAGTGTGAACTTGTTCTCTGCTGCCGGGTTGAAGCGGAAGTTGTGCCAGTATCCGCACTTAACAGCTAATTCTTCTTCTGTCTGAGCTTTGCTCATACCCTTCTTGATACCATGG
>CALWHD010000201.1 GCA_944380235.1 uncultured Blautia sp. | reverse complement strand
GAAAACTTCCTACCTGATACAGCCCCCCTGCATCCCAGGCTTCTGCGATCAGGTCTACACTGTACAAAATAGGGTCGTAAGCAAGGCTCTCCAGCAGAGGAGGCTTATTCATAGGTGTGGAATCTTCGCTGCGTCCCAGTATGGAGGCAAGATCAAACCGGAATCCGTCCACATGATAGCTGATCACCCAGTAACGGAGACAGTTTAAAATAAAATCCCGCACCATGGGATGATTACAGTTCAGTGTATTGCCGCAGCCGCTGAAATTGTAGTAATGCCCTTCCGGAGTGAGCATATAATAAATCTGATTGTCGATTCCTTTAAAAGAAAAGAAAGGCCCGTTTTCATCTCCCTCTGCTGTGTGGTTAAATACCACATCCAAAATCACCTTGATTCCGTTATCGTGAAGGGTTTTAATCAGCGTTTTCAACTCTTTTCCCTCACGGTTGTATTCTGTCTCTGAAGCATAACTGGTATTAGGTGCAAAAAAGCATACTGGATTATACCCCCAGTAGTCTAAAAGTTTTCTCCCATTAACCTCCCGCATACTGCGGACCTCATCAAACTCAAATACCGGCATAAATTCCACTGTATTAATACCCAGTTCTTTCAGATAAGGGATCTTTTCCCGGATTCCGTCAAAAGTCCCGGGATTTTTCACATGGGAAGAGGAGTGTTTTGTAAATCCTCTTACATGCATCTCATAGATAATACAATCGCGCAGAGGAGGCAGCGGATCTTTTTGCACTGCCCAGTTAAAATTATTATGCACCACTCTCGCCTTATAAAAGGAACCATCTGACAGCTGTTTTCCCCATTCACTCTGCCCGGTCACTGCCTTTGCATATGGATCTAAAAGATACTTGTCTTTTTGAAATAAAAGTCCTTTTTCCGGTTCATACGGTCCGTCCATGGAATAAGCATATTCAAATTCATTGATCTTCAATCCGAAAACAAACATGGAATAGACATTTCCCACACGGTAGTTAGGAGGAAACGGAATTCTGGCATAAGGTTTCTGCTCTTTTCGATGAAACAGCAGCAGCTCACAGGAAACAGCGGAATGGGAAACTATGGTAAAATTAACACCTTCCGGAAGCGCAGAAGCACCGTTGATCTCATAAAACCCGGGACGGACCTGAAAACCGCTGATGCAGTCTATCGGTTTTAAGTTATCGGCATCTTCCACTTCAACTCCGGCGAAATCCTCCAACATCAGATACTTTTTTTGTCCGATTCTTTTCTGGAAAGCTTTTTGTCCTCTGTTCTTTTCCATGTCAGTTCTCCTTTCGCAGCCTTTTGTTTTTCTTTCTGATGGATTTATGGCTATTTTACTCTGAATCTTATGAAATTACAACGTTTATTTCCTGCCCCCTTGTTTTCCTTTTTCTTATCTTCTATACTGAATGCAGAAGTCCATGAATAGTCTAATAAGAAAGGTAGAAAAAGAATGACAAAACATGATCTGACAGAGCAGTTTTTAAAAGAAACCTATTTATTTGAAGAACAACTGAAAGCTTTTGAAGCCGGAAAGATTTCCCGGAATGAGTTCAAAGGAATCTCTGGAAGTTTCGGCAGCTATGCTCAAAAAGAAGGCGGATATATGTTGAGGCTTCGTCTTCCGGCAGGCAGGATTACCAAAGAAACATTAAAATTTATAGTCGAAAGAGCAGATCGATATCATATTGACCTGCTGAAAATTACCACTTGCCAGACGATTCAGGTCCATAATCTTTCTGCAGCAGATGTGGTGTCCTTAATGAGAGACTGCTTGAAATTCGGCATTATAACAAAAGGCGGAGGAGGAGACAATCCAAGAAACGTTATGGCAAGCCCTCTTTCCGGTGTGGAAAAAGAAGAGATTTTCGACGTGCTTCCCTATGCCCAGGCAGCGGGTGACTATCTCGTACGTCAGATGCCTTCCCTTCATATGCCCAGAAAACTAAAAGTAGGCTTTTCCAATACAAAGGAAAATCTGACCCATGCTACCTTCCGTGATCTGGGCTTTGCAGCAAGAGAAAACGGGACTTTTTCTGTTTACTGTGCAGGAGGCCTGGGACCAAATCCAAAACTCGGGGTACTGGTTGCGGAAAACGCAGATCCGAAAGAAACTACACTCTATGTCAGTGCCATGGTACGAATGTTCTCAAAATATGGCAATTATAAGGTACGTGCCAAAGCACGCACCCGGTACCTACAGGATACTTTGGGAATCGAAGGAATCCGGAAAGAATTTGCTCATTTTCTTAATGAGGCCAGAAAGGAAGAACCGCTCATGCCTGTTCCTCCTGCTTTCTCCGTCATAAAAAAAGCAGAGGGCTGTATAGAAAAAACAGAAGGCAGCCGCATCACACCACAAAAACAGGATGGTCTGTACGCTGTTTCATACCATCCTATCGGCGGCTGTATTGCCTATTCCGATCTTCAGACTTTATGGGAGACTGTAAAAGATATTTCCGGCACGGAATTTCGCCTTTCTCCGGATGGTACTATTTATATCATTAATTTAACAGCAAAAGAAATTCCTGCTGTTCTTTCTGCTACACAAGGAGGAGCGGAAAATCTCTTTGAAAGCAGTGTGAGCTGCATCGGTGTTCCCATTTGCCAGCATGGACTGCGCTGTTCCCAGGGACTCTTAAACGCCTGTATAAAACGGATTAAAAAAGAAAATTTCAAAGACGGAGTACTGCCCCGTATGCATATCTCCGGCTGCCCTTCCAGCTGCGGTTCTCACCAGACATCCAGCTTAGGCTTTGTCGGACATGCAAAAAAAATAGACGGAGAAATGAAACCTGCCTTCCGCCTTTACGCCGGAGGTTTGCAAACAGATCCCGGTGCCTGTCTTGGAAAAGAGACCGCTGTACTGGCAGAAAAAGTAATTCCAGAATTTCTCGCAGCTCTCGGAAAACGAATACAGGAAGCAAATACTATTTTCAGTGAATGGTATCCTTCCCACACAGAAGAATTTCAAAAACTTGCAGAAGAATATGCCCAAAAAGCGGAATAACCTCTGACCTCAGTATACAGCAAGAAGCTGGCAGCTTCAACAGATCATCCCGGACAGGAACTTATCTGCTGAGCTGTCAGCGCCTTCTTTATCCTGAACCGATGCTTTTAAATATTCGAAAACTTTTTTCACTGATGGCATGTTTAATTCTGTATGCATCCTGCTCTGCATTTTCAGAATCCACTCCGGCTTCTATAAGCTGTTCCCTAAAAAAAGATGACGCTCATAGATGCTTTCCGCAATGGCCTGCGCCTGGCGTCAGCTTCAAATTTCCATCCTTTTTCACGTTCAGATAACCTTTTGTCTCTTTATCTAAACATATTTTATGCTAAATAAATGTCAGTAATTCCTCTGCCTTTTTTTTTACTTTTGCTTTTGGCTCTGCTGCAGGATAACCTATTGGGATGATTGCGGCAATCTGCTGTTCTGGCGGCAGGTTTACGTTTTTTGCAATTTTGTTTTCATCAAAAATTCCCATGATTACCGTTCCAAGCCCCTTTTCCCATGCAGCAAGGCAAAAAGTCTGTGCGGCAATTCCGGCATCAAAAACCTCCCATCGGTCTTCTTTTGCTGTTGAAAAGCTGCCGTCACGCTCATATCCGGAATATCCTTTTACTGTTGTAAGAAGCACCAGGGCAGGCGCTCCAGCAAGAATATCTACATTATGAGCAAAATTCATCATACACTCCTTTGCTGCAATTTTTTTCAGCACATCTTTGTCTTCTACCACAAGATATCTGGCAGTCTGCGTATTTTTCCAGGAAGGCGCATAAGCTGCTGTCTCCACAATTTCCATTAATACCTCATGAGGCACCGGCATATTTTTAAATTTTCGGATACTTCTTCTTTCCCTGATTCCCTGTACTAATTCCATTTTTGATTTCCTCCTGTCCAGCGGACTGATCCGCCTGATTTTTCTTATATTTCTCACAGCAGATTCCGAATATCTGCTGTTATCCTGAGTTTTTCATCTTTATTCTATCCCCTTCCTGATCCTGCGTCCAGAAAGAATTTCTTTCAGGCTGATCTTCAAGGCAATGTATTAAATATTACATTATATTTCCTTCAGGCAAAAAGAAAGAGAACAGGAAAGTCTTAAAATCTCTCCTGCTCTCTCTTTTATGCTGTGCCTTATAGCTAATATTTCACCTGTCCGTCACCAGCCATAAGCTTTGTCAGTTCCTCTATCCTTTCAATGGGGAAAGGAGGAAGGCACAAAGGCTTCATGGCAATGGACATCAGTTTCATGGGATTATCATCTGCCGCACAGCGATTAGAACTGAGTTTGCCGCAGCGGCGGCATCGATGAATAATGGCCCATTCTCCATTTTTTCTTACCCAGACTGCTACCGGATCCATAATACCTCCGCAGTCGGATTCCCTGTCTCCCGGTTCATTATCCAGATGAAGACTTGTCAGACAGTTTGGACAGTGATTCCTGTGTCCGCTGCCTGCCCCTGCTGAAACCACCAGCCTTCCGCAGTTTCTGCAGGTAAAACTGTCTGTACAGGGATGGGTTTTATAGTAACCTTTTTCATATTTTCTTTTCTTGTTTTCACGGTTCATACTATTATTATCTCCTTATACAATCATTTTTTCAAATCATTGTCAGGACAATAAAAAGAAAGAACACCGTAAACGATGGCATTTCTGTAATACCAGAACATTATAAACGAGATACTGATCCCGATTTTTGTATAGTAAAAAGTCCCGCCGGGCAGGATACGCAAGCCTGATCATATACAGTCGTCCGTAAAATTAGGTACAACAAAAGAACCATCTGTCTCAGATGAAAACAAAATTTTTATTGTCCTGCTATTTACGAACTGCCGACATCAAGCTGCACCTCTCTTTCTCTGTACCAAAATCCTTGTCTCCGGACAGATCTCATTCCTTTTACTTTCCGGCAGATTTCAGTATACATTTACTTTTTACAGGATATCACAAAAAGAATCCTTCTGTAAAGAATTTTCTTCTTTGTCAGCCAAATCTTTTTTGTAATTCTTCAGTCAGCTTCTGAAATTTTCATAAATCCCAATCATTCGCCTGGGTAGATTTAACCGGCGGTTATTTTTTATATACCATTTTTGTGGCAGATATCATTAAGGCAGCATTTATCACAATACGGTTTGGTTCTGGCCGTACATACATCTCTTCCGTGGTAGACCAATCTGTGGCAGAAATCACTGCCTTCCTCCGGCGGAATGATCTTCCACAATGCCATCTCGACTTTCTTGGGATCCTTGATACCGTCCACCAGACCGATGCGGTTTGTCAGACGGATACAGTGGGTATCTGTCACAATGGCAGGTTTTCCGAACACATCCCCCATAATCAGGTTAGCGCTTTTCCTTCCCACACCCGGCAGCTTTAATAGCGCATTAAAATCTTCCGGCACTTTTCCGCCATATTCGTCTCTTAAAATTTTCATACAGGCACTGATGTCCCGTGCTTTGCTCCTTCCAAGCCCGCATGGACGCACAATTTCTTCGATTTCTTCCGGTGCAGCATCAGCAAGAGCATTGACATCCGGATATTTGGCATACAGGTCCTCCACCACCACATTCACCCTTGCATCCGTGCACTGTGCCGCCAGACGCACACTCACCAGCAGCTTCCATGCATCATCATAATCCAGAGTACAATCTGCATCCGGATATTCCTTTTTTAACCGTTCAATTACTTCTAATGCCAGTTCTTCTTTCGTCATCTTCCTTATTCCTTCCCTTTTCTATCTTAGAAGCAGACGCTGAAGGCAGGATTTCTCCTCCCGCTCTTACAGGGCTGCTGCTGCTTTCTTACCGTTTTCTTATTATACCGGAAAGGAGGGAATATTTCAATGGAACAGAATCTGTCTCTAACAGTCTCTGCCGACAGCATTTTCCACGATCCGCTTAAACAGCAGCCAGGTACTGATAAAATAGCAAAATAAAAGTACGACAAGTACAGCAAGAATCACACCTGTCTGTCCCAGAAGGGTTTCAAAACCGATATAGGCATTGATCTCTGCAGTGTAAGTATGGAACAGGTAAAAAGTGAATCCCAGTGCACCAAGCACTGCCGACAGCACCGGCAGTCCAAACCAGATTCCAATCTGACGGACGATCAGGCGGCTCCTTTTCTTTCGCTCTACCCCCAGTTTATAAAGCAGAGAAAAGCGGATCGTATAGGCTCCTGCTTCTGAAAGCTGCTGCAGAGATAATACAGTAAAGCAGATAATAAACAGTACCACTGCCGCATAGGTCATCCCTGCCCTTAAGATAAAAGTAGTCCACAGGACTTCGTTGGTTTCCAGTGTACTTAAGCGGATCCCGCAGCGCAGACCCTCACCATCTTCGGAATAACGCTTTAAAAACTCCTTTTCAATCCTCTTTGCCGCATCATAAGGAATGGGATTCTCTGTTTTTATAAAGCGATTGACCGAACAGGGGGTAAGCCTGGAAAAAACTGAATCCGGAACCACATAAAGTGCATCAACATAAGAATTATAAATATATTCTCCCACTCCTGCCAGAAGAATTCCTTTCTCTGAAAGCGTGAGTGTTCCTGCATCTGTCTTGAGAGTCTGATGTTCCTGCATAAACTCTTTGACGGCACTTTCTTCCGCCCGTTCTGCCCACTGCACAGCAAAGGTCCCTTCCTCCAGCTCCAGGGGCGCAATTCCCAGCATTCCTGTAATATGGTTGTAGTCTGACAGGGAAATAGCTGTCACAGGGAATTCATATTTGATTCTTTTTTCAAAATCTCCCTTCTCAGGAAAACTGGTATAAAAAGTACAGATATCAAAATCAGAGATTCCCTCCTCCAGCAGCAGATCTTCCACAAAACTATAGTCTGCGGACAAAATTGCTGTTTCCAGTTCTTCCCGTGTCTGAGTCCTGGGATAATTGGAATACATCTGGATATCATAGGGCACCCGGACCTTCAGATACCCCGTTGCCCAGCCGGACAAAAAAGGAACTGCAACAAAGAGTCCTACAGCAAACATCAGCGTCAGACAAGTCAGTGTCATGGTCTTATAAGAGGTTTTCAGCTTTGACAGAATCTGTCCGAAAAAGAACAGATTTTCCCCCCGGTACCGTACTGAAATAAAACGTTCTTTGACAAAAATAAGGAAACTGCTGATAAAGAAAAAGAGAATGCTCACTGCAAAGATAATATCCATCAGCATGAACATCATATAATTGTTGTCTGTGCCTCTTCCCATATTCAGATAATACTTCATGTTCATAGACGGCACAAGGGAAGCAAACACTGCCGCTGACAGAGAACCTGCCAGCAAAAACCCAAACAGACCGGAAGAAATCTTTCTTTTCAGCAGCAGCCACAAAACGCTTCCCAGAAGAATCAGTGCCGGCACCAGTGCATTGCCCCAGAACATGATGCGGACAGGCAGCGGATATCGGGCATCGTAATAGTAAATAATTTTCCTTCCCCCTGTGGAGACCATCCACACGCAGGCGGCAAGATACAGGAAACATGTAATTTTATACCACCTGCTTTTCCTGAAACTGCCTTCATTTTTTCTGTCCGCGTAAAGCAGGTCAATGACTTTGAGCTTTTGGATTTCCCTTACCTGGAAGATTCCTATGACAGCAAAGAAAACTGCAAAAAATACCAAGGTCAGCATAACTGTGTCTGGAAAAAACGTCATGGTCAGTTCATAGGATTTTCCGTAAGTATTCACCAGCATGGCTGTAATAAACTGAGAAAGAGCAGCTCCCAGGAAGATTCCCGCCGCCACTGCCGCCATCCCCATGAGAAAAGTTTCACCGAAAAACAGCCACGCCATTGTCTTCAGCTCCATTCCCATCACGGTCTGTATCCCGAATTCTTTCTGTCGTCTCAGAAGCATGAACTGATTCACATACCGGACCAGGAACAAGATCAGCAGTGTGATCATACCGATTGCCAGCTTCATTCCGTCGCTGAGCACAGCAATATTAAATTCAGCTCCGATATCTGGCCGGTAATATCTGCTGGTGATAGACAAAAAAGCATAAAACA
The DNA here is from genome assembly GCA_944380235.1 of uncultured Blautia sp. Classification (GTDB taxonomy): domain Bacteria; phylum Bacillota; class Clostridia; order Lachnospirales; family Lachnospiraceae; genus Blautia. The sequence goes on along the minus strand of CALWHD010000201.1, from coordinate 834 downwards.
TGGCAGAGCACAGGGCAAGAGTCACCATATAGACCAGGTAATCCTTTACCGATCGTCTGGTATTCCTGAGCATGATCTTAATAAAAAGCACTCTGTCCACCTCCCAGCATGGCAAGAACATCCAGAATCCTGTTAAAGAATTCTCTTCTGTTCTGATCACCCTTCAAAATTTCTGAGAAGATCAGTCCATCCTTTAAAAACAGTATTCTGTCTGCATAACTGGCAGAAAAAGCATCGTGTGTTACTAAAAGTATAGTGGCTTTCAGTTTTTCCTTCATACTCCGGATGGTTTCCAGAAGCATCTGGGCACTGTGACTGTCCAATGCTCCGGTGGGCTCATCTGCAAGTATCAGTTTCGGTTTGTGGATGATTGCCCTGGCACACGCACACCGCTGTTTCTGTCCTCCTGAGATTTCATAGGGATATTTCTCCAAAATATCGGAAATATTCAGGCTTTTTCCCGTCTCTTCCACTTTGCTGTCAATCTCCCTTGCAGGTATATGATTGATCGTTAGGGCAAAGGCAATATTTTCCCGGACCGTCAGAGTGTCCAGAAGATTAAAATCCTGGAATACAAATCCCAGATTCTCTCTTCGGAACCTGGCAAGATCTTTTTCCCGTATCTGAGTCACATCCTTTCCGTCAAGATATATGTGCCCCGCACTCACGGTATCAATGGTGGAAATACAATTTAAAAGGGTAGTCTTTCCACTTCCTGAAGCACCCATGATTCCCACAAATTCCCCTTCCCGGACAGAAAAACTGATATCCTGTATCGCCTTTGTAAGGTTTCCCCGGCCGCCGTAATATTTCTGGATATGTTCCAGTCTTAAT
>CALWHD010000200.1 GCA_944380235.1 uncultured Blautia sp. | reverse complement strand
AATTCTTCTACAGTTGCTGCGCTTGTTTCCATAGCAGCTTCTGCTACCTGTGCTACGTATCCCTGGAATTTTTCGTTCTTTGCAACGAAGTCTGTCTCAGCATTTACTTCTACAACTACAGCGCTCTTTTCGTCTGCAGATACCAGTGTCTGGCAAAGACCTTCTGCTGCAATACGGCTTGCTTTTTTCTGAGCTGTTGCAAGTCCTTTTTCTCTTAAAAATTCTACTGCTTTATCCATATCGCCTTCTGTAGCTGTAAGAGCTTTCTTACAGTCCATCATACCAGCGCCGGTCATTTCTCTTAATTCTTTTACCATTCCTGCTGTAATAGCCATTGTTTCTTCCTCCTGAAATCATTTTCCAGGCGGAACTGGCTTGACAAAAAGTCAAGCCAGCCCTCCTGCATTGTTCCTGAATATTTCTATTGATTATTCATGGTAATCGGAAGCCGGCAGAGCCTGCTTTCAATTATTCTTCTACAGCTTCTTCTGCTGTTTCTTCAGCAACTTCTTCTGTAAAGATTTCTTCAGCATCAGCAGCTTCACCCTGTCTTGCTTCGATCACTGCGTCTGCCATCTTGGAAACGATTAATTTTACTGCTCTGATAGCATCGTCATTTCCTGGGATTACATAATCTAATTCTTCTGGATCACAGTTTGTATCAGCGATACCGATCAGAGGAATACCTAATGTATGAGCTTCCTGAACACAGATTCTTTCCTTTTTCGGGTCTACAATAAAGATTGCATCCGGCAGTTTCTTCATTTCTTTGATTCCGCCAAGGTTCTTCTGTAATTTGGACATCTCTTTTTTCAGGTTGATAACTTCTTTCTTAGGCAGAACATCAAAAGTTCCGTCAGCTTCCATAGCTTCGATCTCTTTTAATCTTGCAATTCTGCTCTGGATGGTCTTGAAGTTTGTCAGCATACCGCCTAACCATCTTTCGTTTACATAAAACATACCGCATCTTTCAGCTTCTGTCTGGATAGCATCCTGAGCCTGTTTCTTTGTTCCTACGAACAGGATTGTACCGCCGTCTGCAGCGATATCTGCAACTGCCTTGTATGCATCGTCAACCATTCCTACAGATTTCTGTAAGTCGATGATGTAGATACCGTTTCTTTCTGTGTAGATGTACGTAGCCGTTGTAGGGTTACATCTTCTTGTCTGATGTCCGAAATGAACACCTGCTTCCAGTAACTGTTTCATTGAAATAACGCTCATTTTTTTCTCTCCTTTTGGTTTGCTCTTCCGCCCGTTTCTTCTCCGCAGGGACTTTATCAGCACCGTCCTTTGGAATTCGCAGGCGTGATATTTTCACAACGTGGGTATTATAGCATAGTTATCTGTAGTTTTGCAAGGCTTTTTTAGCAGATTCTGTTAAGCCATGCCCATAAAAGTTCTATCCACGCCTGACACTCCTTCACTTCACCGCTGCCGTCTGCCCTTCTGGTGGTCCTGGACGCCAGGGAAAGTCCATGCTCTCCCGGAGTGAACAGATGGTACTCTACAGGAACTCCTGCTTTTCCCAGAGCCGCTGTAAAAGCAAGGGAATTCTGAAAGGGAACAGCATCGTCTTCAAAAGTATGCCACAAAAATGTCTGAGGAACCTGTTTTCCAACCTGCTTTTCCAGGGACATTTTTTCTCTTAAGTCCTCCCCTGCGTCTCCGATCAGATTCTGAATGCTTTCCTCATGGGTATAAGTCCGATCTGAGGTAATAACAGGATAGCAGAGGATCAGGCCAAAGGGCTTCAGCATTTCACTGCTGCATCCGGCTTCTTCTGCCACAAAATCCTGATTCCAGAACACACCGTAGCTTGCTGCAAGATGTCCCCCTGCAGAAAATCCCATGACCAGTATTTTTTCCGGATCAATGGCCCATTCTTCTGCATGTTCTTTTAAAAGTTTCACACTTTCTGCCACTTCTGTAAGCGCTGTGGGGAATCTTGCCGGAGCACAGGAATAGCGCAGAACCGCCGCGTGCCAGCCTCTGCAGTTTAAATTCAGTGCAACAAGCTCTGCCTCCCTGTCTGAGGTGAACCGGTAAGCGCCGCCGGGACAGATCAGGATGCAGGGACGTTTTTTACCTATTTCGTATTCTTCACTTTTATCCAGAAAATATGTGGTAAGTTTCGTGTCTTTTAAGGATCCTTTTTTCTGTATGGATATCTCTTTATGTATCATGACTTTTCTATAAGCAGACCGTTTCTGTAAGCAGCAAGAAGCTCCTGCAGTTCTGCTATCCTTTCTTTTAATTTTCTTCCGTTATCTGTGTCTGCCACAGTCTTTCTGTAAGTAGTCCTTTTTACCAGGATACTATCTGAGAGGATATCACTCTCTTTGGTAATGGCATCCTGAGCCGAAGTAAAGGGCTCATGGGCAGCCAGGATCATTCCCCAGGAATTGTAGATCAGAGTATATCCTGCAATACCGGTTTCTTTTTGATATGCCTTGGAAAATCCTCCGTCGATGATCAATATTTTCCCTCCGCATTTAATTGGACTTTCTCCCTCTGTATGATGCACCGGCACGTGTCCGTTGACAATGTGCCTGCACTCGCCCTCCTTAATACCGAACTCTGCCAGGATCATTTCCGCAGTAGCATCATTCTCCAGAAGACTGTAATATGGATTTTTCTCCTCCTGATGGGTCTCTTTTTCCGCGAGAAAATACCTTTCAAAGGTCGCCATCTTATTCTTTCCGAACAGCGGGGAACCCGGGCTGGTCCAGATAAACCAGAGAATATCTTTCCCTTTCTCTTTTTCCTGTGAATCTACCGCAAAAAATGCCTTTCGTACATACGATTCAAGTACATCATAAAGCATTTTTCCCTTATATGTTTTTCCGTATACCTCTACCTCTTTCAATGTGCCGTCTTCTTTTAGCGGAACACATCCATGATATAGAAGATTTTGGTTGTAGATCTTATAAAGTCCGCCTTTTTTCAGAAGAAGTCTCATATGCCGCTGAAGCTTCTCGCAATTGACAAAAGCCGCTGTCAGACGTTCCATGACTTCCGTCTCTTCCTTCGTAAGGTCATAAGGATTTTCAGGATCAATGGTAGGAAAACTGGTATCCAGAAGTGTATAAGTATTCCCTTTGATACGTATGGTACCTTCTTCGTAATTAATATCCTCAAGCAGGGCACGGTCCGCCATGCCGAATTCCTTTCTCTTCATTAAAAGCTGGCCTTCAAGCTTAAACTGAATAATAGAAATCGCTTTATGCATTTTTTTATTTAGTTCTTCTTCTGCCGGATTAAGTCCTTTGCTCCCTTTCACTTTAAAGCAGTTGCAGGGATCGTCCCGGTAATAGGTCAGGGCAAAAGTAGCCAGGGGAAGAAGATTGATTCCGTATCCGTCCTCCAGGATATCAAGATTGGCATATCTTGCACAAATCCTCACCACAGTAGCAACGCAGGCAGACTGTCCTGCTGCCGCTCCCATCCATACCACATCGTGATTTCCCCACTGAATGTCCAGAGAATGATAATGTTCCAGCTTATCCATGATCTGATGAGGTCCCGGACCTCGGTCATAGATGTCCCCCAGAATATGCAGGTGATCGACCACCAGCCGCTGGATCAACTCTGACAATGCTACAATAAATTCTTCCGCTCTGTTGATTTCAATGATGGTATGAATAATCTGATCATAATAAGACTCTTTGTCCATCAATTCCGGTTTCTCTGTGATCAATTCTTCTATAACATAAGAGAAATCCGGCGGAAGTGCTTTTCTCACCTTCGATCTGGTATATTTCGAGGCGGTTCTTTTGCATACTTCGATCAGTCTGTACAAAGTGATCTTATACCACTCTTCCATGTTTGTTTCTGTTTTCTTTACCAGATCCATTTTTTCTTTGGGATAATAGATCAGGGTGGCAAGACTCTTCTTCTCCTGCTGGGTCATGGTGTGGCCGAAAACCTGATCGATCTTTCTCCTCACCGACCCGGATCCGTTTTTCAGTACATGAGAAAAAGCTTCATATTCCCCGTGGATGTCTGTGATAAAGTGTTCGGTACCTTTAGGCAGGTTCAGAATCGCCTGCAGGTTAATGATTTCCGTGGAAGCCTTGGCAATAGTGGGATAAAGCTCTGACAGTCTTTCCAGATACTTCATTTTCATACTTTCCATAGTTGCTCTCCATTTCTTAATCAAAATTCTACCTGCATTGTACCACAGTTTTGCTCCAAGCAAAAGTTTATTTCTCAGCAGACTCCTGTTTCAGCAAAGGATTTACCACATTTCTTTTTATGCAGGAAAGAGTTTCTCCGCTAGACTGCGGCGCTCCCGCGCAGATGAAACAATAAACGGCACGCTTTAAGATATTAAAATTTTAGAAATCGGATCTTTCTGTCCCTAACATAAAGAGACACAGGAATCAACTTCCTGTGTCTCAAAAATAATTTCCTCAACTCTTGAAAAAGAGCCTTTCTTTACATTCTCTCCGGTGCCTCAAAGCCCAGCAGACCAATGCAGGTTTCCAGCACTTCCTTTGCCAGCACCAGCAAACGGATCCAGGAAGTTTTCTTCACTTCATCTTCCTCTCCCAGGATCTTTGTCTCATGATAAAAACTGTTAAATGCATTTGCCAGCTCATAAATATAAGAGCAGATCTTATGAGGAGCCTTTTCCTCGAAAGCAGGTCCGATGACGGAATTAAATCTGGACAGTTCCAGCATCAGCGCTTTTTCACTCGCACTTACTGCCTGGCGGACAGTACCTTCTTCAGGATTTTTTCCCTCCTCTGTATAACGGCTTAAAATAGATTTGATCCGGACAATGGTGTACAGAATATAAGGGCCTGTATTTCCCTCAAATGATGTAAACCTGTCCACATCAAAGACATAATCTTTGGATGCCTGATTGGAAAGATCTCCGTACTTAATTGCGGAAAGTCCCACCATCTGTGCAGTTTTTTCTGCATTTTCATCTCTCACGCTGCGGTTTTCCACAATCTTCTTATACATTTCCTCATTGATCTCGTCAATCAGACGTTCCAGGCGCATGACACCGCCCTCCCTGGTCTTAAAGGGCTTTCCGTCTTTTCCGTTCATAGTTCCGAAGCCTACAAAGGATAACTCTGTATCTTCTTCTACCATCTTTGCTTTTCTGGCACAGCGGAACACCTGGATAAAATGCAGTTCCTGCCGCTTGTCCACCACATAAATGATCTCATCCGGATGATAATCTTCCATACGCTGCACAATCGTTGCAAGATCTGTAGTATTGTAGAGAGAAGCCCCGTCCGACTTAAGTATCATACAAGGAGGAATTTCCTTAGTATCACTCTCTTCCTTTACGTCTACCACCAGTGCTCCCTGATCCAGGTATGCATATCCATTGTCTTTTAAATATTTCACCATGTCTGGAATATAGGCGTCTGCATCTGCTTCGCCTTTCCACAGGTCAAATTCTACATTCAGTTTTTCATAATTTTTCTTTAAATCTGCAACGGAAACATCCATGATGTGTTTCCACAGAGCCCGGTAACCTCTTCTGCCCTGCTGAAGCTCCAGAGTAGCCTCCAGTGCCTCGTTCTTATAGTTTTCATCTTCTTTGGATTTTCCGCTGGCAGTAGGATAGATTTCTTCCAGTTCACTCACTGTAAAAGGTGCTTCCTCCGGGTATTCTCCCTGATAGTCTTTATCAAAGTACACCAGCTCCGGTTTCCTCTTGGAAAGCTCTGTGATGATCAGACCCATCTGAAGTCCCCAATCTCCCAGATGTACATCTCCGATCACCTTATGTCCCAGAAAACGTCCCATACGCTTGATGCTTTCTCCGATAATAGCAGAACGAAGATGCCCCACATGAAGAGGTTTTGCCACATTGGGACCGCCGTAATCAATAACAATGGTCTTTGGAGCATTTGATTTCTCCACAGACAGATTCTCATCTGCCAGCATGTCATTGAGGTAAGATGCCAGAAACTCTTTACTCACCTTGATATTGATAAATCCCGGATTCACTGCTTCTACAGATTCAAATACAGAATTGCCCTGCAGCTTTTCCACTACGTCCTTTGCAATCATAATGGGGGCTTTCTTGTACAGCTTTGCTCCAGCCATTGCCCCGTTACACTGGTATTCACATAAATCGGGACGATTGGACAGTGTCACTTTTGCCAATTTATCATCATATCCGGAGGCAGCAAAAGCCTCTTTCATTACTTCTTCTATACACTCAATAAACTTCTTCATTCTTCTACTCCACTTCTACTTTTTTTGCTACGGCCACTGCAAGGGCTCCCTTTCCGATATGGCAGGCAACACTTAAAGACAGGGGATCCATGTGGATCTCCATACCCGGGAAATAATTTTCCAATTCCTTTTTCCACTCCTGTGCCTCCTCCGGATTGCCTGCATAGGCAGCCTCCAGACACATCAGTCCCCGATCTGCATAATCTTTAAAACGCCCTTCCAGATCCTTCTGCATTGCCTGAATCATAATGCGCTTTGCCTGCTTCTTTCCTCTTGCCTTTGAAAAAGCATCCAGCTTTTCTCCCTGTATCTGCAGCACTGGCTTTAAGTTCAGCACTGTTCCCAAAGCAGCAGCGGCAGGGGTGATCCTCCCGCCCTTTTTCAGGTATTTTAAGGTTTCCAGGGTAATATAGATACTGGACTCATGTCCTTCTCTCTCCAGGATTTCTCTGATCTGGGAAGCGCTTTTCCCTGCCTTTGCCAGTTCCATAGCGTCCATTACAGATTGCCTCTGGGTGACAGAGATTCTCTGGTTATCTGCCACCTGCACCCTGCCCTTAAACTCTTTTGCCAATACCATGGCAGTCTGACAGGAATTACTCAGCCCGCTGGACATAGGGATATGAATTACTTCCTCATATTTTTCAAGCAGCTTTTCCCAAATCTCCATGACCTCTGCCGGAGAAGGCTGTGACGTAGATATATCTGCACCTTCCTCCAGCCTTTTGTAGAATTCTTCCTGTGTTAGTGTAATATCTTCTAAAAATAACTGTTCATTAATGTAAAATGGCATAGGGAGTACGGTAATGCCCATCTGCTCCGCTTCCCTTTGAGTAATACCGCTGTTACTGTCTGTTACAATGGCAATTCTCTTCTTCTCCATTCATTTGCTTCCTTTCCTGCAAAAAGTCACTCTATAAAATCATAACATAGAGTTTTCCACAATACAATCCTTTTCTCTACATTCTTCTCAATGCTTCGATAGGGCTTAAATTGGCGGCTTTTATGGAAGGAAGCAGTCCAAATACAATACCGATGATAGTGGAGAAAATCACCGCTGCCGCTGCCGCAGGAATACTGATGACCATAGGAGAACCTGACATTTTGGAAATGACTGCCGCCAGACCAATGCCTGCAAATACGCCGATGATTCCTCCAATACTGGTGAGAACCGCTGCCTCTGTGAGGAACTGTCCAAGAATTCTTCTTTTATTGGCACCGATGGCTTTCTTCAGTCCGATCTCTCCAGTTCTCTCCGTGACAGACACCAGCATGATATTCATAACACCGATACCTCCTACCAAAAGGGAGATGCTGGCAATCCACAAAAGCTGCCGGTTGGTGCTCTCACTGATCTGCTGAAGCCCTTTTGCCTTTTCCATCATATCCTGCGCTTTATATTCTATGCTGCCTGTGGAAGACTGAATGGATGCGTTTAAAATCTCCGCTGTCTTCTTGCCTGCACTGCTCATTGCCTCAGGTGTAGGAGCTTTCACTGATACCTGCTGCGGTTCATCGTACTGATAGACAATGGGCCAGTCTGTGTCCGGCATAAGAATGGTTCCGCTGGTGGAATTATAATAGGTATAATATTCTTCTCTGCTGTTGATCACGGGTTCATATTCCTGAATTTTTTTTACTACTCCTACAACGGTAAAAGGTTCTCCTTTGATTTCCAGAACCTTTCCCACTTCCTCGCCTTTTTCGAAAAAATTGCTGGCAGCCGTCTCGTCCAGCAACAGTACTTTCCGAAACTTCTGATAATCTTTCTCAGAAAATCCTCTGCCCCGGATCAGCTGGTATCCGCAGGTATCCAGATAGTCCCGGTCAATTCCCAGCACACTGGCACCGCTCATACTCTGGTTCTGATAATAAACACTGTCCGCATAAGATCTGGAAAGATAAAAGGTTGCCTTATCCACCTCTTCCAGATCTAAAATCTGCTCTTTCTGCTCCTGGGTGATCACCGGTACTCCCTTCGGAAGCCCCTGGTACTCCACCTGATATTCTCCGCCGTTTTCACTGAGCTGGATATCCACCACATTATCCCCTTCACCGATAAGATTTTTCTTTATCTGTTCATTTGTCCCTTTGATCGTTGATACAATGGAGATGAGTGCCGCGATGCCGATAATGATTCCCAGCATGGTCAGAAAGGAACGCATCTTGTGCGCCCAGATCCCCTGAAAGGACAGTCTGATATTTTCAATCATAATTTCTCCCTTTCAATTTAATACATATTATACAATTCTTCTATGTCTGCCCTTTTTGTCTTGGCCCCTTCTTTCACCTTTTTACCGTAAGGGAAAGCAATGTAGTCTTCTCCTGTAATGCCTGACTTGATTTCTACGGTGGAGCCATAATATATTTTTCCGGTCTTTACCGGCTGTTTCTTTAATCTGTGATTTTCATCTTCTATGTAGACAAAATCTTCTCCGTTGCTGCTTCTTACGTATTCTTTGCTGAGGAAAATACCACTGATGGCCTCACCTGTCTGCATCATGTCCATGCTTACGCCTTCATTGTCTTTCAGACCTTCTCCCTCCTGGATATATGCAGTAAAAGGATAATAGGAAAGTTCTCTGTCGCTGACCTGATAACTGCTGGAAGGATAAGGGGAAACCTCCTTGACCTCTGCCTCGAAAAAAGTTCCGGACTCATACGCCATTC
>CALWHD010000199.1 GCA_944380235.1 uncultured Blautia sp. | reverse complement strand
GATTCTCTGTCTCTTCCGCTGTAAAGCTGGACGGCACATTCACAGTAGAACTGATGGATGCATCTATGTGTTTCTACCACACTGCCTGCATATCGATCCGCAGATGATAGTCCAGAGTCATGGCTGTTACAAAATATTCCGGAAGTTCCTTATCATCCTTTATCTGATGCTGTTTCATGTAATTCTCCACGATCTTTGTATAGACCTTGTAATATACATCTGTCCCGTGCAGAGATTCTGTCTTACGCTCATAAAAGTTGGCATAGACCGGTTCAATGCCTCCGGAAATTCCCAGCATAGTGGAAAGTGTTCCTGTAGGCGCAATGGTAAGCAGCTGAGAGTTCCGCAGCCCATATTTTTTTACCATCTCCCTGGTCTTTTCTGTTGTATTTGCAAGGAAATAGGGTGTCTGTATAATCTCATCCACACAGCACTTTGGGAAAGCTCCCTGCTCTTTTGCCAACTGCGCAGAAGCAGCAATGGCGGTGTCTGCCATGGCAAATCCGATTTTATCACACATCTTCACTGCGTCTTCGTCTCCATAAGTCAGGCACAGCTTGATCAATGCGTCTGCCAGGCCCATGATTCCAAGTCCGATCTGTCTCCACTGGGCAACGCTTTCTCTCTGCTCGGGAAGGGGATGAAGGGGCATGCCTTCCTCCAGGACTTCATTCAATGCCCGCACAGATGCCCTGACACAGTCCTTTAGTCCTTCAAAATCAAAACTTGCATTCCCTGTAAAAGGATCCAGGACAAACTCAGAAAGATTAATACTTCCCAGAAGACAGCTTCCTCCTGCAGGAAGAGGTTCCTCCGCACAGGGATTCACCCCCGCATAGGAAAAATCCTTTGTATTGCTCAAAAGGTTCCACTGGGTGATCCTGTCCCAGAAAAGAGCGCCTGGTTCTGCATAATCCCAGTTAGTATCTGTGATCTTTCGAAACAGTTCTCTGGCATTTACCTGCTTTTCGATCACTTCTCCTGTAGCCTCCCTGGTAAAGTGAAGGATATATTCCTGATTTTTCTTTACAGCTTCCATAAAGTCCCTATGGATCCGTATAGAAATATTCGCCTTAGTCACCTTCTCCAGATCTGTTTTCAAATCTATAAATTCCGGTACATCCGGATGAGAACAGTCTATAGAGATCATCAGCGCTCCCCGTCTTCCGTTCTGACCGATCAGACCTGTCACTAAAGAATATAATTCCATAAAAGAAACTGCGCCGCTGGTCTCCTTTGCCGCATTGTTGATCTTTGCTCCTCTGGGGCTGAGTTTTGAAATATCTACCCCGCAGCCTCCTCCATAGCTGTAAGTCCGTGCCAGTTTCTTCGCGCAGTCGAAAATGCTTTCTATCTCATCTTCCGGCGGCGCAATTACATAGCAATTAGAATACGTTACTTTTCTCCCCTGTCTGTTCAGACCCCTGTTGGATAAGATTCTTCCGCCGAACAGAAATTTTTTTTCTCTGATATATTTCTCAATTTCTTTGTTTCCGCCGCTGATTCTTCCAAGCCAGGCTTCAAAGTCCTCCCCGTCAGTCCCGTACTTCCTGGTCCAGATATCCAGCCCCAGCTGATTATCCTTTCCTAGCCATTCTTCTGCTGTCATCTCATCAACCTCCACAATATTTAGTCTGCATGTATAATGCTATCACAACATATTGACGCTTTCAAGCATAGAATAAATTTTCGGCACTTTGTACATATCTGAAGAATTTTCCCGGATTCACACTCATACTGTGCCGCCGGGACCTCTCCTTTCCTGTCTCTTCCATGTTTTTTCAGGAGCATCCGGACGTTGTGTACTGCTAATATTATGAATCGTATCCAGGATAAAATATACGCAGAACGCAGGTTCAAAGCATGTGCATATTATCCGGCGCCCTTTTCCTCTTATTCCATTAATTTTCTTTATACGGCTCGTTGAATACCAGAATATGCCTTTTGACATTTTCATAGGTTCCCTGGACCATTGCTTCGTTTAAATCAAAATAATTATGTTTTCCAGGCATATTAATATATTCTTCCACATGAGCTGTCAGGCTGTTAAAGCTTGCAGTAGCAATATTTACCTTCCGGATTCCCATGGAGACAGCTTTCTGGAAGTCCCTGTCGCTGATTCCGCTTCCACCATGAAGCACCAGAGGAATCTCTACTTTTTTATGGATCTCTTCCAGCACATCAAAGGCAAGTCTCGGCGCAACAGGGTAATTTCCATGGGCGTTTCCGATTGCAACAGCAAGTGCATCGATTCCTGTTTCCCTGGCGTAAACTGCCGCATCGTCCGGGTCTGTGCAGCGGATCCCATGATCACTGCTGCCGTCCTCGCTTCCGCCTACCAGACCAAGTTCTGCTTCCACAGTTGCGCCGTATCTCTCTGCTGTTTTCACCACCTGTTTTACCTTTTCCATATTTTCCTCAAAAGGAAGTGTGGAAGCATCCAGCATAACAGAAGTAAAGCCCAGATCCAGAGCTTTTTGTACTGTCTCCAAGGTCAGGCCATGGTCCAGGTGTACTGCGATGTCCACCTTTGCTTCCTTTGCCGCCTGCACCATCATAGGTCCCATCAGATGCAGAGGAGAATGTTTCAGCCTCACCTCAGCAATCTGCAGAATGATAGGGGTATGGAGTTCCTCCGCTGCGCGGACTGCCCCTTTCACCATTTCCATATTTCCCACACTAAACGCGCCGCAGCCTCTGTTTTCCTCTGCTGCCTGTTCCAAAAGCTGTTTCATTTTTACTAACGCCATATCTAAATCCTCCTTTAACAAAGAAACAGTCCATGCCTTTACCCGCACCTTCGGCGGGCAGGCATGGACTGCTGTCTCTTTTATAATCCTGTCTTTTCTGCTATAAATTTCCTTGCTCTGATGGCATATTCCAGCGGATTTGCCTTTGCAGGATCCTGCTCTGCTTCCACCAGCATATAACCTTCATATCCGGCATCTTCCAGCACTTTGAAGATGGGATCAAAATCAATGCAGCCGTCTCCCGGTATGGTAAAGGTTCCCAGTCTCACACCCTCCAGAAAGCTGAGGTTTTCATTCTTCACCTTTTCTACTACTTCCGGACGGATATCTTTTAAATGTACATGTTTGATCCTGTTCACATATTTCTTTACCATTTCTAAAGGATCAGCTCCACAGTAGGTAAAGTGTCCGGTATCGTATAAAAGGCTTACATACTCCGGATCTGTGTTCTCCATCATACGCTCTACTTCATCAGGATTCTGCACTACAGTACCCATATGATGATGGAATGTAAGAGAAATGCCGTATTCTTCCTTTGCAATTTTTCCCAGTTTATTCATTCCGGTACAGAAGACTTCCCACTCTTCATCATTCATTACATATTTGTGACCGAAAATAGGTGTATCCTGCATCCCCTGTACGCTGTAGCTCTGCTCAGATGCCCCGATGATCTTCGCGCCCATGGCTTTCAAAAAAGTAAGCTGCGCGCGGAAATCTTTTTCGACTTCTTCAAAGGGTTTTGTGATGAGGAAACTGGAAAACCACTGGTTACAAATCTCCATTCCCCGAAGTTCCAGGGCTTTTTTCAAGACTTCCGGATCTTTGGGATATTTATTTCCCACTTCTGATCCTGTGAATCCGGCGAGAGCCATTTCGCTTACACACTGTTCAAAAGTATTTTCTTTTCCAAGATCCGGCAGGTCATCATTGGTCCATGCAATGGGGGCAATTCCCAGTTTTACTTTATTCTTATCAAACATACTCTTTTCTCCTCTAACAGAATTCCGGTTTTACATAATTTCAGAAATTTTTACCGGTCTGTGTTCTTCACTGGATTTCTTTGCAGCAAGTCCCATGAGAACCGGCTTTAATCCATCGTATACGTTTAATGGTGTTTCTTTGTCGTTTTCAATGGCATCAATGAAAGCTGCGATTTCCTTTCCGTAAGCATCCATATATCTTTCCAGGAAAAAGAACATAGGTTTTTCCCCTGTCACACCCTGCGCATTGCTGATCACTGTAGATGACTGGCTGTCATTGGAGATTGCTGCCATTCCTTCGGAGCCGAAAACTTCTGCTCTCTGATCGTATCCGTAGGAAGCTCTTCTGCAGTTGTCGATCACAGCGATGGATCCATTTTCCATCTGGAGAGTAATCACTGCTGTATCCACATCACCAGCTTCTCCAATGGCGGGATCTACCAGGTTTGCACTCTGCACATAGACTTCTGTCGCATCGCAGCCTGCCAGGAAGCGAACCATATCAAAATCATGAATTGTCATATCAAGGAACATGCCGCCGGAAACTTTCACATAGTCAATGCTGGGAGGTTCCGGATCACGGGATGTAATTTTGATGATCTCCGGTTTTCCTACTTTCCCTGCTGCCACAGCCTTCTGAAGAGATTCAAAGTTATGGTCAAACCTTCTGTTAAATCCTACCTGATATTTGATCTTTGTTCCTTCCAGAGCTTTGATGACTTCCTGGATTTTCTCCACATCATGATCAATGGGTTTTTCACAGAAAACATGTTTTCCTGCCTTGATAGCTTCGATCGAAATGGGGGAATGAGTGTCTGTGGAAGAGCAGATCAGCACTGCATCAATTTCCGGGTCATTGATGATTTCTTTGTAATCTTTTGTGGTCTTCTCTACCCCCATGCTCTTTGCCCAGGCTGCTGTCTCCTCATTCAAAAAAGGATCTGCCACTGTCTTGATCACAGCATCCTGTACTCTTGTAGTGATGCTAGTGATATGCACTCTTCCAATTCTTCCGGCTCCGATAATACCTACTTTTACCATTTTTTCTTCTCCTTGTTTAAATTTTATTCATTTCAACAGACGGTCCTCACGGCGTGCCGCCTATCGCTTTTTTCTCTTTTGCGAGAGTTTTTTGCGTGTTTTTGCGTGTCCGAACACGCTTTTTCTAATTGTCATGATATCACTGCGTGCCCGGAAACGCAATCCGGAATATTATACAATTTTACTATTTTGTTTCTATTCAAAACGCCGTATTTCTTTACTTTAAAAC
>CALWHD010000198.1 GCA_944380235.1 uncultured Blautia sp. | reverse complement strand
CGTACCACGATCTGATAAGTACCTACGATTACCATAACCGCAAAAACAATGGCACAGGCAGAACTTAACACAACATCGATCACTTTTCTGATTTTTTCTAAAGCTTTCATAATTATTCCGCCTCCTCGTCTGTATATTTCGCATTGATTTCCTGAATATGGTCATAGATATCGCCGATATGCTCATTATCCGCCAGCATATCTTCCTGAACGCCGGACACCTGGTCTTTAAAGGCCTGGATATCTACATCAATAAACTCTACGCCCATATCTTCTTCTGCGATCTTTTTGGCTTCTTCTACCTGTACATCCCACTCTTCCAGCTCTACTTCTGTGGAAAGTCTGGCAGCCTCTTCAAAGATCTCTCTCTCCTCATCGCTTAAGCTGTTTAAGAATTTCAGGTTGCCGATCAGCATATCAGGAACCATCTGGTGCATATTGTAGGAGAAGTATTTAGCAACCTCACCGTGCTTATTATTTGTCAGCGCCAGTTCATTGTTCTCAGCACCGTCAATAACGCCCTGCTGGATTGCAGTGTAAACTTCGCCAAAGCTCATGGGAGAAGCGGCTGCACCGAAAGCTTCCATCATCTGTACACTTGCGGGACTCTGCTGCACACGGATCTTCAGTCCTTTTAAGTCATCCGGAGTGTTGATGGGCTTGGTTGCATAGAAATTACGTGTACCTGCATTGTACCAGGTCAGTACACGGAAACCAGCTTCATCTGTGGACTCATAAATATTGTTCATATAGTCTGTATCACTCATAACTTCATGATAAGCTTCTTCTGAAGTGAACAGGTACGGCATACTGAAAATCTCATACACATCCGCGAATGTCTCCAGGTTTGCGGTACCTGCCACAACAAAGTCGATCGCGCCTGTCTGTGTCAGCTCAATGGCTCTCTGAGCGGCACCCAGAATTTCGTTTGGGAAAATCTGGACTTCATATTTATCACCCAGGGTTTCTTCTACATATTCCTTAACCTTTAACAGTCCAAGGTGTTCCGGATGGGTTTCAGACTGTGCATGGGAAATACGAATAATTCTCTTCCCTCCCGTTACGGAAGAAGAACAGCCTGACATTCCTGCCACTACGGCTACACAAAGGGCTGCTGCTAAAATTCTTTTTAAACCTTTCATCTTCCTTTTCCTTCCATTTTTTTATAGATTTGTTGAGCGGCGTTTCACCAGCTTGCAGGGAACCACAATTTTGTGTTTTACGTTCTTTCCTTTTAAAAGAGTCATCATGGTATCTACAGCGGTCCTGCAAAGCGCCTCTCCCCGGCTGTCCACGGAAGACAGCTCAGGTTCACAGCAGACAGCAAGTTCTGAGTTATTATATCCTATGATACTTACATCCTCCGGAATGGAATATCCTTTTTGTCTGACGTATTTTACAACTCCCACAGCAAGGCCGTCTTCTGTTGCCACAGCAGCGTCAAACTCAAGATTTTCCTGTACGAACAGAAAATCCCTCACTTTCTGTATCTTATTTTTCATATATATTTTTAACGATTCTTCCACATGCAGTCCGTTATCTCTCAGTGCATCCTCATAACCCTGCATTTTCTCCAAGGCACTATAAGAATTAGAATCGTATAAAAATAAGATGCGTTTTCTCCCTTCATCTGCCAGTCTGGATACAGCATCGTACATTCCCTGATAGCCGTCTGCCAGGACACAGTAGATTCCGTCGCAGCGTACATAAGCATTAATAAGAAAAACCGGAACTTCCTCCGAGGCTTCTTTTAGGTAGCGGGTGTCCGCCTCTCCTCCATCCCCTATATACTGGGAACCTACCAGGATCAATGCATCCACTCTTTTATTCAGTATCAGCTTCACTGCCTTTTTTCTGGTTTTCTCCTCATACCCGCTGCAGTACAAAATACAGTCATATCCGTAACAGCGCAGTCTTTTTTCCAGATATGCCACAGCACTTGCCATATACGCATCCGCTACATCAGGACAAATAATGCCCACAGTCTGCATGGAATTCAGTCCCAGTCCCCTTGCAAAAACATTCGGCGTATAATTCTGTTCTTCCATAACCGCACGTACCTTCGCCTTTGTCTTCTCGCTTACCTTGGGACTGTCATTTACAACTCTTGACACCGTAGCGATAGAAACACCTGCCAGTGCTGCAATATCATAGATATTCACTCTTCTCTCACTTCCTTTCTCTGCTGCATTTGAATGTAAGCCCTTACACTCTATTTATATTATAACGAAATTCTGCCCAAATTGCAAAACCTTTTTTCTCATAATATTTCACAATATTCACAAAATGATTTTATACATTTTTAATATTTTTTTAAAAATTTTCATTTTCCAGTTGACGTACAGGTGAAATGGCGGTACATTTAGTGTAAGCCCTTACATTTTATCATTTCCGCTGATATTATAGGAGGAAAATCAAATGCAGAAGTATATTAAGATCCATCCTGCGGACAAGGTTGCCGTAGCGCTTTCCCCTCTTGCCGCAGGCACCGTGGTTTCCATTGATCATAAGGAAATCACATTACTTGAGGCCATTCCTCAGGGACACAAATTTGCACTTGAAGATCTGACAGAAAATGAACCGGTAATAAAATATGGATATCCCATCGGCATCACAAAAGAACCCGTCAAGACAGGCGCGTGGATTCATGTACACAATATGAAGACAGCTCTGGGTGACCTTCTTACTTATACTTATAACAAACAGGAAACAGATCTTGCCCCTACAGAAGAACGTTTTTTCCAGGGCTACAGAAGAAGTGACGGTAAAGTAGGTGTGCGCAATGAAATCTGGATTATTCCAACCGTAGGCTGTGTAAACAATGTGGCTACTTCCATAGAGAAGAAAGCACAGAAGCTGAAAAAAGGCAGCATCGAAGCCATTGCTGCTTTCCCTCATCCTTATGGCTGTTCCCAGATGGGTGATGACCAGGAAAATACACGACAGATCCTGGCTGATCTGATCGGCCATCCCAACGCAGGCGGCGTCCTGGTCCTGGGACTGGGCTGCGAAAACAGCAATATCGATGAAATCAAAAAACACATGGACGCTTACGATGAAAAACGGGTGAAATTCCTGGTATGTCAGGAATCTGACGATGAGATTGGAGATGCGCTGAAACTAATTGAGGAACTGGTGGACTATGCGGGCAAAAGCAAAAGAGAATCTGTCAGCTGCAGCGAGCTGATCATCGGCATGAAATGCGGCGGTTCCGACGGTCTGTCCGGCATCACTGCAAATCCCACGGTAGGCGCGTTCTCCGACTTACTGATTTCCAAAGGAGGAACCACCATCCTGACAGAAGTTCCAGAAATGTTCGGTGCGGAGACTCTGCTCATGAACCGCTGCGAAAACCAAAAAAAAAATAAAAAAACCGTGGCACTGATCAACGACTTCAAGAATTACTTCACCAGCCATAATCAGACCATCTACGAAAATCCATCCCCGGGAAATAAAAAAGGCGGCATCTCCACACTGGAAGACAAATCCATGGGATGCACCCAGAAATCAGGAAGTGCTCCTGTCCGCGGCGTTCTCTCTTACGGAGAACCTGTTAGGGAAAAAGGACTAAATCTGTTAAGCGCCCCGGGAAATGACCTGGTAGCTTCCACAGCCCTTGCCGCTTCCGGCGCCCATATTGTGCTGTTCACCACAGGAAGAGGAACCCCTTTTGCTTCTCCTGTTCCCACAGTCAAAATTTCCAGCAATTCTGCTCTTTACAATAAGAAGAATAACTGGATCGATTTCAACTGCGGAACGTTGGTAGAAGGAACTGACCTTGAAACTTTAAGCAATCAGCTTTTTGATTATGTTGTTTCTGTAGCTTCCGGTGAGGAAGTAAAATCTGAAAAAGCCGGTTTCCATGATATGGCTATTTTCAAACAGGGTGTAACACTCTAAACCATAATCCATAATAAGGAAAGGAAGAACTTTGATCATGAAAAAATTATCTTACCAGACCCTGGAAGAACAGGGCTACGACGGATTTCTGTTAAAAGATGCTCCGGAACGTGTTCTGCAGTTTGGAGAAGGAAATTTTCTCCGCGCATTTGTTGATTATTTCATTGATATGATGAACGAAAAAGCAGGATTTAACAGCAAGGTTGTCCTGGTACAGCCCATTGCCAACCACGGCGGTTTCAACCTTGCAGATGTGATCAATGAGCAGGACGGACTTTATACTCTGTACCTGCGCGGATTTGAGAACGGACAGAAAGTAAACGCAAAAAGGGTTATCTCCTGTGTAAGCCGCTGCTTAAATGTGCACAGCGATTATGACGCGGTTATGGCATGTGCAGAAAATCCGGATCTTCGCTACATCACCTGTAACACTACAGAAGCTGGTATCGCTTATGATCCTGCCTGCAAATTCACTGAGACACCGCCGTCCAGTTATCCTGCAAAGCTGACACAGTTTTTATACCGCCGCTTCCAGAAATTTGGAAAAGAAGCTGGAAAAGGGTTCATCATCCTTGCCTGCGAACTTATTGATGACAATGGAAAAGAGCTGGAAAAATGCGTATTAAAATATGCGAATCAGTGGGAACTTGGTGAAGAATTCATCAGCTGGCTCGAAAAAGAAAACATCTTCTGCTCTACTCTGGTTGACCGTATCGTAACAGGTTTCCCAAGAGCTGAGGCCGCTGCAATCAACGAAGAAAACGGATATGAAGACAACATCATTGACACGGGTGAAGTATTCGGCTTCTGGGTAATTGAAGGACCGGAATCTCTGAAAAAGGAACTTCCATTTGCCGAAGCGGGCCTTCCTGTACTGATCACAGACAATCACAAACCATATAAACAAAGAAAAGTCCGCATCTTAAACGGAGCTCATACTTCCATGGTATTAGGCGCATACCTGGCAGGACAGAACATTGTAAGAGACTGTATGCATGATGACACCATCTTAAACTTCATGAACAAAACAATTTATGATGAAATCATCCCTACTCTGTCCCTGTCTGAAGAAGACTGTAAAGATTTTGCAGCTGCTGTCACAGAGCGTTTTAAAAATCCGTTCATTGACCATGCCCTGCTTTCTATCTCTTTAAATTCCACCTCCAAATGGAGAGCACGCGTTATGCCGTCTCTGGAAGGCTATGTAAGCAAGTTCAATAAGCTGCCTAAGTGCATCACAGCTTCTTTTGCATTCTACATCGCTTTCTATCGCGGAACAGAACTGACCGATGCAGGTCTTGAGGCAAAACGTCCCAACGGTGACTGCTATACTATCTCCGATGACCGTTCTGTGCTGGAATTTTATTATGCGCATAAAGATGATTCCGCAAAAGATCTGGTACATGCTGTGTGCACAAATATTAATTTCTGGGGTAAAGATCTCACTGAAATCCCTGGATTTGAAGAAGAAGTTTCCAGAATTCTGAAGAATATTGAAGAAAAGGGTACTTATGAAGAAATGAAGGAGTGCCTGAAGTAAATAATAGAAAGTCCGACAGGGGCAGAGCGGAAACAGCAGTCTGTTTCCGCTCTGCCCCTGCGCTTTTACCACTCCAGAAGTGCCGCTCCCCAGGTCAGCCCTGCGCCAAAACCGGACAAAATGATTTTATCTCCCCTCTGCAGCCTGCCGTCCCGGTTCATTTCATCTAAAAGAATGGGGATGCTGGCGGCGGAAGTATTTCCATACAGATTTACATTCATGGGGAATTTTTCCTCTTCCATTTTTAAACGCTTCGCCACACTGCTGATGATCCTGCTGTTTGCCTGGTGCAGAATAAAATATTTAATATCCTCCCTGGCAGTACCGGTTTTTTCAAGCAGCTCTTCGATACACTCCGGTACCTTTTTTACAGCAAACTTAAAGACCTCCTGACCTTCCATTTTGATATAATCAAGAGAAGGATCTCCTGAGACCAGAAGATTATTCATAGCCCTGGTCCTGCATGTGAGCACATCTGCTTTTTCTCCGTCAGAATGCTGCACCATATCCAGAAAGCCTCTGTCCCCGGTCTCCAGCACAGCAGCTCCTGCACCGTCTCCAAAAAGGACACAGGTGCTTCTGTCTTTCCAGTCAATCAGTTTGGAGATCGTCTCTACACCGATAATCAATGCATTTTTATACATTCCTGCCGCCATATATGCCTGTGCTGTATTCAGCGCATAGAGAAATCCTGTGCATGCTGCGCTCAGATCAAATCCCGCTGCATGACGAATTCCCAGCTCTTCTGCTACCAGGCATGCCGTATTGGGGAAAAAATAGTCCGAAGAACAAGTGGCCACGATCACCAGCTGAATATCCTCCGGTGCCATGCACGCCTGTTCAAGAGCTTTTCTCGCCGCTTCTGCAGCAAGCCCTGCTGTTGTCTCTTCTTTCGCTACTCTTCTCTGGCGGATTCCTGTACGGGTGGAGATCCACTCATCGTTTGTTTCTACGACCTTTGCAAGGTCATCATTTGTAATTATCTCAGCCGGAACTGCTCTTCCGGTACCTATGATTCTGGCTGTCATTTTAAATACCTCTGTATTTTGTTTTTATTTCAAATATTTTGTATATCAAAATATTCTATAAACAGTATACACATCCTGCCCTTTCTTGTCAATAAATATAAGAAAACCTTTAGTCCTGATTCTCCTCCTGATAAATCTTCTGTATCTCCTGAGACAGCTCCCGATTCAAATTATCCAGATCAATGCCCATTTCCGGTACCATATAAGATTGGTTTTCCCGCCTGTTTTCAGGCTGAGAGGGAATTTCCTGTCCCGTATAGACTCTGGTCTTATCCAGATCCTCCCTGCTTTCCCGATAACGGCTGTCAAATACCCGAGTCTCATCCAGTTTTTCCCTGTATGCTGTTTCGTCTATACTGCTTTCTGTATCATATCTGTAGCTGCCGTATTCTCTCTCTTTGCTGTAGCGGCTGTCTTTTTCTCTCCCATACTGTTCTCGCTCCGGCTCTCTGTCATACCAGGTTCTCTGTACCTCTCTCTGGCTGTGCCGCGGTTCCGGCTTTTCTTCATAGGAAGGACGCTTTGTATAGCGGCTCATCCTGCCTTTGTTCTGTGTCTTGTGCACATGAGTGACTTTGGACTTATGAACCACTTTCTTCTTTTTTCTTCCGGAAAACATTCCCAAAAGTCCGGCTTCTACGTCCTCTCCTTTAAAGAAAGGCGCCGCCTGCACAATAGCGCCGATAATCCCCAGTACCAAAGTCAAAATCAGTTCTCCGGCACGGGTATCGATCTTTGTCATAAAAAACACCATATGTATGGTTCCATATGCCCCACAGAAAGCAGTGATTGCCACTACAACCTGCTTCTCATAACCCAGGGCAAGTGTTCCTGCAAATACCCATGCTACAAGCGCAATAAGACATTGTTCCAGAGACGGCTCATCCATAAGAAAAATCACAGTCGCATAGACCAGACCTCCGCACATGACAAAAACACCGAATTTATAAAGTACCCAGGCAAGCGCACCGAAAAGCAGGGCACAGACAGTCCCGCCCATGATGGCCAGAGTCCTATCATGAAGTATCAGATAAACAGCAGCAGTACCGCCGCAGCCTCCGAATCCGATCCCCAGGATACTGCTCCACACCTTTCTCAGCCTGTATCCCAGGAAACAATTCAGGGCAGAAAATACCGCCAATGCCATAGCAATAACGATCAGATACTGCCATGGAATCTCTTCCCGAAATCCTTTTATTGTTTCCAGAATCTGTCCTGCATTAATATTCATAACTCCCTTACTTCCCTTTCAAATAAACATGTTTAATATATTTCAGTGTTTCTTTCTCCCCTTTTTCCGCCAGCATCCCCAGCAGAAACTCCAGATCCTCATTGGTCTTTTCATGAACGAACCAAAGTTTGTCCTTGCTTTTTAAAAAATATTCCAACGGAGCACGGTCTGTATACGTATCCGGATGATAGTTTCTGGAAGCACTGATCCTGTCCATCACCATTTCCGCAATATATTTTCTCGGCATGGGCACACCCCGGATGACTGTTTCACAATTGATGCCATAATCCACCCAATGCTCAAAATGATGCTTATTTCTCCCATAATGATGGATCCAGGAGGTGGACAGCCCGGTTGCCTCTCTCTCCGCATTATTGGGACTTCTGTCTCCCTGATAATATCTGCATCCCACAGAAAACTCTGTCCAGGAATATTTAGACAGATCATGGAGAAGACCCTGTTTATATAATCCTATTTTAAAGCAATATTTCATTACTAAAAGCTTGTGCCTTGTAATCGTCTTAAAATGTTGCCAGACCCGCATGCTTTTTCTTCCTGCTTTCCTGTCAATATAATGATAGTTCTCGGCGGAACTTCAATTGCTTTTTCTTTTCTCTGCACCGGCTCAGAAAGAAATCCGCCGTTTTCTTCCCGGTCTGTGCGCATAATCTCCTTCCACACGATTTCTCCCGGCATTCCGGGAAGAGCGATCTCATGGGGATCCCAGTGAAAATTGCAGGCGGCAAAAAGAAATTCTCTTTCTTTGTTTCCGTAATCGCCACAGTACATCATGCCCATGCTTCTCAGACTGCTGTCACGGTTCAGAACCCACGCCTGATGTCCGTGATAAGACAGATCCGGGTATCCCAGAGCACGATAGTCCATGTTTTTCGGCTCCTCTTCCATATGAAGCACACTGTGCTCCTTCCGGAAGGCAATCGTTTTTTTCACGAATTCCAGCAGACGGCTGTTGGTCTTCCTTCCGTTCCAGTCGATCCAGCCCATCTCATTATCCTGACACCACACATTATTGTTTCCCAACTGGGAATTTCCCCATTCATCCCCCTGAAAGATCAGAGGAGTACCCTGGGCAAACAGCAGCATGACAAAAGCATTTTTCAGCTGTTTCATACGAAGGCTTCGGATTTTCTGTTTTCTGCTTGGTCCTTCCATTCCACAGTTCCAGGTACAGTTGTACTCCAGTCCGTCCTGGTTGTTTTCACCATTTGCCTCATTATGTCGCTGCTCATAGGATACCATATCCATCATAGAGAATCCATCCTGATCAGCCATGTAATTAATCACTCCGCTGCATCTTGGATTTCGTTTATTCCTCCAGAGAAATTCCTCTCCCGCATTTTCGTCGCCTTTCAGCATATGACGCATGGAGTAGAAAAATCCTTCATTGTACTCTGCTGCATTTCTGTGAGCAGGCTTCTTGTTTCCATACATTCCCTCATCCATATGATGGAAAAACAACTTG
This sequence comes from uncultured Blautia sp., assembly GCA_944380235.1. Taxonomy (GTDB): domain Bacteria; phylum Bacillota; class Clostridia; order Lachnospirales; family Lachnospiraceae; genus Blautia. The sequence continues at coordinate 21,130 of CALWHD010000198.1, read as the reverse complement.
CATCCCTCCAGAACAGGATCCTTGATAAACAGTTCCCTGCATATTCCCTGTCCCATAAGATGAAAACCATCAATATGATAGGCGCATTTCCAGTATCTTAAGATATCCAGCATTTTTGCCGGAGATGTATCTTCATCAAAGAAAAATTCCATCAGGCACTCTATGCCCTCACTGTGAAAGGCATTTACCATCTCCTTGAACTCTCTGACCGGATTTGCTGTGGCGCAGAATGCTGCCTTGGGTGCGAAATAACAAGCGTCACCGGTATAGCCCCAGCAGTTTACCCGCACTTTTTCATCCTGCTGTTTTTTTTCCGGGTAAACATACCCCCTGGCTCCTCTTGCCTGTATCTTCATAATCTCCCTGTATTCATAGGCAGGCATCAGCAGCACTCCTGTAATGCCCAGATCCTTTAAATAGGGAATCTTCTGCACAACCCCCGCAAAGGTTCCTTTTTTTCTCACCTTTGAATTTTTATGCATGGTAAAACTTCTCACCTGCAATTTATACAGGACTGAGTCATTTAACTCATATCCCCGGAATTGTCCGTCAGTCCAAGGATAGCTCTCATCCCTGAAGCCGCATCGGATTTTTTCCGGATTTGTCTCTTCTATTCCAAACTTTGATGTTCCGCAAAGGACTCGCGCGTAGGGATCTGGAATCACCTCACCGTCTAAACAAAAGTTATACTGAGTGTTCTCCGGGCGGATCCCCGTTACGTGCACCGAAAGTATTCCTCCGGTCCTCCCTGTCTTGGGAAAGGGGATTTCCATCCTCTCCTCTGTACCGTTTTGGGTGCGGTACAGCAAAAGAGCCGCGTCTTTTCCCTCCGGAACTTCCATGGAAAACTCATAACCATTCTTGTGCTTTCTTACTCCCGGAGCCATTGTATATCCCGGTATTGCTTGTATTTCCCCGGCTGCCGCTTCTATTCTCGCATTCAAGCCATAACACCTCTCTTTTTCTTTTTTATCTATCCGTTTTCCCTGATCCCCTGTTCTGCGCACAGCTTTTCCATACAGTCATACACAGCAGGAGCATCTGCCTCATCTGAAAGAGTCACAAGAATATCTCCTGCCATCAGAATGGTCCTTCCCTTGGGAATCAGCTCCTCCTCATTTCTTCTCACAGCCACTACCAGACAGTTCTTCGGCAGATTTATCTGCTGCAGCATCCGGTTATGGACCGGGCTCGTATGACATACCACAAATTCCTGGAGAATCTTTTCCCCTGTTTTTTCCGGAATCTTCTCTCCCCTTCTTTTCAGCAATGCATTCAGCAGGCTTTCATAGATGGGTTCTGATTTTAATGCGGAAGCTACCAGATACGCCACAATAGATACCAGGGACATGGACAGCATCTGGCTGACCTGCCCTGTCATCTCAAAGATCAGAATGATCCCTGTGATAGGAGCACGTACAATGGCTGTGAAGTAACCGGCCATGGCCAGCAGCACAAAATTACTGATATAAGAAGGGTCCAGCCCCATATACTGTACTGCAAAAGTACTGTAGGCACTTCCGATCAATGCCCCCAATACCAAAAGAGGAAAGAAAATCCCTCCCGGAGCCCCGGATCCAAAGCTGATCAAAGAAAAAATAAATTTGACTGCCAGCAAAAGCAGAATGCTCTTCAGTGCCAGATTCCCTTCTGCAGCCATATCAATGAGATTATGTCCGCTTCCCAGAACTTCAGGCATTACAAGTCCCAGAAATCCCGCAAGAAGAAAGGGTATCAGAAGTCTGGTCGTGGCATCCAAGCCCTTTGCCTTATAATACAGCCCCTGTACCCACAGGGTCATCTTATTATAAAAAGCACCCAGCACACCTAAAATCACACCCAGTATAATAATATGCCAGTAAAATTCCGGCAGGATCTCTGCGCCGATGTCAAACTGAAACACTGCCTCAAATCCCAGAAACCTGCCGGAAATATAATCTGCTGTAATAGATGCTGTCATTACAGACACCAGCACGGATACCGAAAAATTCTTATGTATCTCCTCCAGGGAAAACATTACCCCTGCAAGAGGTGCGTGAAAAGCCGCAGCAAGCCCTGCACTTGCACCGCAGGTCAGCAGATACTTCTCCTCCGTCTTTCCCCTGTCCAGAGCTTTTGAAACAGCCTTTCCTGCCATCGCTCCAATCTGGATGGAAGGTCCCTCCCTTCCAAGGGACAGCCCGGCAAACAACGATAAAAAACCGCCTAAAAACTTTGCGGGAAGCACCCGCCACCAAACTTGATCCAGCTTCCCTGTCATTTCCCCTTCCAACTGGGGAATTCCGCTTCCTGAGATCATGGGTTCATATTTGACCAGTCTTCCCACTATGCAGGCAAGGGAAAAAAGAATGAAAAACCAGGCTCCGGCAATCACCTGATACTGCCTGCTGTATCTCAGTACCAGATCCATCCCCGCTCCTGCATATTCCAGCAGAATACGGTACAAAAGGACCACCAGTCCTGCAATGATCCCCACCAAAAACCCCTCCGCGGTAAGGATCGATTTAAAATGTTCTGCTCTCTTTAACAACTGAGAAGTTCCTTTTTTCAAAAGACTTCCTCCTGTTCTTTTCCTAACTTCTTCTCTTTTGCAGACGCTGTTTTTCGGCGCCCTGCTACTGTTATTATACGTGGACTGCCCTGAAAATGCAATTCCTTTCTGGCTGCGGTTGCAATCCCTCTCCTTATCTGATAAAATATTTTCAAAACAGACAGGGAATCCTGTACAAAAACATACAAAAAGAAAGAGGTCCAACTATGAACGAAGAAACCTATACAACGGATATCGGCAGCTGCAGCCCAAGCGACTGTGCTTCCTGTACTTCAAACTGCTCCAGCGCAGGGAAAAATCAGGGAACTATTCCAAGAGTCCCGAATCCCACGATCAAGCTGACTCTGGACGATGACACAGTTCTGGAATGTGCAGTGCTCACCACTTTCCCGGTAGAAGGATTCGGCGAATACATTGCCCTTGTCCCGCTAAATAAAGACGGAAAAAGTCCGGAAGGAGAAACCTATCTTTTCCGCTACGGAGAAGACGGCGACAATCCTGTGGTAAGCAATATTGAAAGAGAAGATGAATATATGGCAGCTGCAGAGGCATTCCACGATTTCATCGCAAATTTAAAAAGTGAAAAAGATTTATAATAACAGCAGGAGCAGGTACATTTTCACTGTGCCTGCTCCTTTTTCTTCTGCGAAGTATCTTTTCCCTATGCAAGGCTGGGGATTTTCACTTCAACATCTATATCTTTGGTATAATCAATATCATCAAAATGGAAGCCGAACATGTGATAGAAATCTTCCCAGTACCCTTCGATATCAGAAATCTCTCCTACATTCTCTGTAGTAACCTTTTCCCAGCACTCCATAACTTCCTTCTGCACACTTTCAGACAGTTCCCAGTCATCCATACGGATCCTGCCTTCTTCATCTACAGGCACATTTTCCTGTGACAGCCTGTCCTTAAAAAGCCGCGTGATCTGTTCAATACATCCTTCATGATTTCCCTGCTTCTTCATTACTTTATAAAGAATCGCGAAATACAGGGGAACAATGGGGATTGCCGCACTCGCCTGCGTAACAAGGGCTTTATTTACAGAAATATAAGCCTGCACGTCACTGTACTTTTCATTGATCTCATGGGCTGTCTTTGTCAGATGCTTCTTTGCCTGTCCAATAGTTCCGTCAAAATAGATAGGATAAGTCAGCTCCGGACCTATGTAAGAATATGCAACTGTCACAGCATCCTTTTCCAATACATCCGCTGCCTTTAACGCATCCATCCAGTCCATCCAGTCTTCACCGCCCATAACCTTAATGGTACCTTCCAGTTCTCCTTCCTGGGCCGGTTCTACTGTTTTTGTCACAATGGTATTATTCTTTAAATCCAGGCTCTTTTCTGTAAAAGGCTGATCCGTTGTTTTTAAAGAGGACACCCAGGTCTTTCCCTGTGCATCAGTCCTTCTGGGAGCTGCCAGACTGTAGATCACCAGATCCACCTTTCCCAGGTCTTTCTGAATCATAGCGATCGCCTGTTCCTTTACTTCTTTTGAAAAAGCGTCTCCGTTAATGGTTTTCGCATATAAGCCTTCTTTTGCCGCTTCTTCTTCAAAAGCTGCCGTATTATACCAGCCGGGAGTTGCTGTCCTCTTTCCTGCCGCCGCTTTTTCAAACATAATGCCCAGAGTTGCCGCATGACATCCGAATGCAGCGGTAATCCTGCTTGCCAGTCCGTATCCGGTAGATGAGCCGATAATCAGCACTTTCTTTGGCGCACCGTCAATCTTCTGTGCCTTCACATAGGCGATCTGATTTCTCACATTTTCTCTGCAGCCTTCCGGATGTGCTGTAGTACAAATAAATTCTCTGACCTTTGGTTCTACAATCATGATTCAATCCTCCTGGAATAACCAACTTTCCGATTTTTTTGCAGGACATCCTTTTTATGCCCTGCCTGCTGTCGCTCTTTAATTGCTTTGACCTTCAAAATAGTTTAGCATAAAAAAAAACAATATGCAAGGGGATTGCCCCCCTGCACAAAAGAAAAGACAAATTTTCCTTCTTATTTCCCTGTGGTACTTCCCATACCGCCGTTTCTCACACCATCTGCCTCATCATCTACTGTGATCCCATATTCCACGAAAATCCCCTGGGCAAATCCTGTTCCTGCATCTACATGGAGAGTTTTATTTTCATTGGAATCATTCGTAATCTTGATAAAGATATGTCCTTCATTATCAGAATCAAAATAGTCACTGTCAATAATCCCCACGGTATTATTCAGCTGCAGACGATATTTAAATCCCAGTCCGCTTCTTGGATAGATCTTCAGCACCCATCCCAATTCCATCTGTGCCCGGATTCCCGTAGGCATTTTCAATGTTTCTCCCGGTTTCAGGTCAAAATCCACGGGACTGTAAAAATCATATCCTGCACTTCCTGCTGTAGCACGCCTCGGAAGGCAGATACCCTCATAAATCCTGCTGATCTCCTCTTCACTCACATCACCGAAAGCATCTTTCCAGCCTTCTGTAAACTGCTTTTCACTTACTTTATAGAATTTTGCAATTCTCTTCATGTATTTCCTCCTATGCATGTAAAACCACATTTCCCTGTTCCAGAGACTTCTGAACGTCAATAACTCTTTGATTGGAGCTTCCTTTCCACTGAAGGGAAACGTCTTTTTTTGCCTCAACAAATTCCCCGTCCACCAGAACATCCAGATATTTCAGGATTTCCATTTTCTGGAGATTTTCCCAGAGCGAGCCTGTATAGAGCCAAATGGTTTTCTTTGGATATTTTTCTTTAATCTTCTTTGCAAGAGCTGTGATATCGTGGACATTGCCCCAGTACAAAGGGTCTCCCCCGGAAAATGTCACGCCTGCGATATAACTTTTTTCCAGCTGGTCAAAAATTTCCTGTTCTGCCGCCTCATCAAATTCCAATCCGCCGTTTGGATCCCAGGTAATGGGATTCTGGCAGCCTCTGCAGCCGTGGTCACAGCCTGCCACCCACAGGACCACCCGGAGTCCGTCTCCGTTTAACATATCGTCTTTTGTAATATTGTGATATCTCATATGGCATGTACCTTCTTTCCTGTCACCACTTTTATGTGTAAAAAGGAGCGTCCACCTTTTTGTGCCGCCCCTTTCTGTTCTTTTTTGATTCTTTTATGCTTCTGCCGGTACGTCCTTGATGCTGAAGCTGGTACGTCCCATCTTGTCTTTTCCAAGGCACACTACTTTTACCACATCACCCAGGGAAAGAACATCTTCTACCTTATTGATCCTCTCTTTCGCAATCTTGGAGATGTGCACCATGCCTTCCTTTCCGGGAGCGAACTCCAGGAATGCACCGAATTCTTTAATGCTCACTACTTTTCCAGTAAAGATCTGTCCTTCTTCAAAGTCTGTAGTAATGATCCTGATATATTCAATCGCCTTATCCATCATATGCTGGTCTGTTCCGCAGATGGAAACACCGCCGTTGTCATCGATATCGATCTTAACCCCGGTCTCATCAATAATGGCATTGATCGTCTTTCCTCTCTGTCCTACCACATCGCCGATCTTTTCCGGATCGATCTGGATCTGCACGATCTTTGGAGCGTATTTGCTGACCGTTTCTCTCGGCTGCGCAATACATTTTTCCATAACTTCTGTCAGGATATATTCTCTTGCTTCCTTTGTCCTTGCAATCGCTTCCTCGATGATAGGTCTGGTCAGACCATGGATCTTAATATCCATCTGGATAGCTGTGATGCCATCATGAGTACCAGCCACCTTAAAGTCCATATCTCCGAAAAAGTCTTCCAGGCCCTGGATATCTGTCAGGACAATGTAATCGTCGTCGCTGTCTCCGGTCACCAGACCGCAGGAGATACCTGCTACCGGTTTCTTGATGGGCACGCCTGCTGCCATCAGGGACATGGTAGACGCACAGATACTTGCCTGAGATGTGGAACCATTGGATTCAAAAGTTTCTGATACAGTACGGATCGCATAAGGGAATTCCTCCACAGAAGGGATCACAGGAACCAGCGCTCTCTCAGCCAGTGCTCCATGTCCGATCTCACGGCGCCCCGGTCCTCTGGATGGCTTTGTCTCACCTACAGAATAAGACGGGAAGTTATAGTGATGCATATATCTCTTGCTCACTTCAAATTCATCCAGTCCGTCCAGTCTCTGTGCTTCAGACAGAGGAGCCAGTGTTGTAACCGTACAGATCTGTGTCAGACCTCTTGTAAACATGGCGGAACCATGTACTCTCGGCACAATGTCCACCTCTGCAGCCAGAGGACGGATCTGTGTGATCTGTCTGCCGTCCGGACGTTTATGATCTTTTAAGATCATCTTGCGGACTGTCTTTTTCTGGTACTGATAGATCGCTTCCCCTAAAACAGCCAGCCATTCTTCATTGTCTGCAAAAGCTTCTTCCAGTTTCTCTGTGATCTGACGGATATTTTCTTCTCTTACCTGCTTCTCGTCTGTGAAAACCGCTTCCTCCATGTCTTCCGGAGTCACAATCTCTTTGATAGCTGCAAACAGCTCTTCCGGAACAGCACAGCTTTCGTAAGAATGTTTTTCTTTTCCGCATTCTGCCACGATGGTGTCGATAAATTTAATGATCTCCTGGTTCACTTCATGAGCCTTGAAGATTGCTTCGATCATCTTTGCTTCCGGGATTTCATTTGCCCCGGCTTCAATCATAATAACCTTTTCTCTTGTGGAAGCTACGGTCAGCTGCAGATCAGAAATTTCCTTCTGTGCCAGGGACGGATTGACTACCAGTTCTCCCTTGATCATACCCATCTGTGTAGCTGCACACGGTCCGTCAAAAGGAATATCTGAAATACAGGTTGCAATAGAAGAACCCAGCATAGCCACTACTTCCGGGTTGCATTCCGGATCTACAGACATGACCATGTTGTTTAATGTCACGTCATTTCTGTAATCCTTGGGGAATAAGGGACGCATAGGACGGTCGATCACACGGGAAGTCAGGATTGCATGTTCGCTTGCCTTTCCTTCTCTTTTATTAAATCCTCCCGGGATCTTTCCCACCGCGTACATTTTTTCTTCATATTCTACGCTTAAAGGAAAGAAATCAATTCCCTCTCTTGGTTTGTCAGAAGCTGTAGCTGTAGATAATACTGTTGTATCGCCGTAATGCATAAACGCAGCGCCGTTTGCCTGTTTTGCCACACGTCCGATGTCAACAGTCAAAGTTCTGCCTGCAAGTTCCATTGAAAAACTTTTGTACATATTTTTTCTCCTTTTTATTTTTTGATCTTTCCTTCTGCCTTCCGGCTTTTCCTGTCCGAAACAACTGAAAAACACACTTTTCAGGAAAATGTGCTTTTCAGTGGTCCCGGTAGCAGCAAATACGCCTTCCGGCATTTGGCTTTTCCTGAAAACAGGGCGGGATTACTCCCGCCCCGCTGTCTTTGCCTGATGCTCTCAGTAATCGAAACTTAAGTTCCCGAAATGATTATTTTCTCAGACCTAATCTTTCAATTAAAGCACGGTATCTTTCGATATCTTTTTTCTTCAGATATGCAAGTAATCCACGTCTCTGACCAACCATTTTCAGAAGACCTCTTCTGGAATGATGATCTTTGTGGTTGTTCTTTAAGTGCTCTGTCAGCTCTTCGATCCTTGCTGTCAGAACTGCTACCTGAACTTCCGGTGAACCTGTATCACCAGGTGTTCTTGCATACTGTTCCATAATTGCCTGTTTCTTTTCTTTAGAAATCATTTTGTTTTCCTCCATATAATCTTTACTGATCGCCTGTGATTAGGAAACGGTTGGAGCTTCCAATTTCTGAACCACGGCTGTTTCCAACGTTTTGAGTATATCACATGGAAATTGGGTTGTAAAGGAAAAAGTTTATTTTTGCACAAGCAGATAGTTTCATATTGGAATGCCAAAGCTTTGTCTGAAACTCTGCAGCAGGGAAACTATTCCGCCTTCATCTGTCAGCCGGATTTGTCCCCGTTTCCGGCACAAACACCAAGGAGGAACCAGAAAAGAGGCGCGCAGGCAATACAGCTATTGTTGACAAGCCCGGCAACTGCGTAGGCGATCAGCCCCCAGACGATAAAGTCTGTACCGCAAAAAGAATATCTTCTAGGTCTTATTATGCGCCGGATTTCTCTGAAAAAGCACCAGAAAAACAAGCCTGCCATACAAAGCAGTGACAGGATACCGCTGCTGACGGCAGTCTGAAGATACCAGCTATGCGCCTGCTCCACACAAAAATCTGCGCTGCCATGGACATTTAACAAGCCTGCCACCTCATTTTGCGGATAATAAAAAGGAAAGGTACCGATTCCTTTTCCCAGAAAAACAACTTCTTTCAGAAGAGGCAGGGAAGAAATCCAAAAATAGCCTCTTCCTGTAAAAAGAGAATAAAATTTTTCCAAACCGGTAACTTGGGGCTGGGGAATACTGGCTAACAGAGAGCCATTAAAATCAATATAATACAGATTGCCCTCTTCTGCATAGAATTCCACCGGATCCTGATACCCAAAGTCAAAGCCTAAGATACTTCCCTCTGCCGTGAGGGTGATTCCCTGAAAATCCCCCTCCAGATGCAGCCCCGCCATATCCAGTATGCCGGAAAGCTTCTCCCCCTTCTCATCCAGCAGTATGATCTTCTCTAAAGACAGCTCATCCTCTTTTTCCCGCGAATCTTGGGCAAGCTGTGCTGTAAAACCTGTGTTTTCTCCTTCCACAGAAAGCGTTCCATTATCCAGCTGTATTTTCTCCACTGTAAAAATATCTCCGCTTTTCTCATACTGAGTATTTACCACAGAGTTTTTTACCTTCCCCAGCAAAGAAACATTCTCTCCTGATACTGTCAAAGCCAGCACAGACGCAAGGGCTGTTCCTGCCAGGGCATAGCCTGCCGCTGCCCCGATCCTTTTAATCCCCGTCTTTTTACATGTAAAAAGAATCTCCAGCACCACTGCCCCACAGAGGGCATAGAACGCCCCGGAAGAGCCGGAAAGTACCACACACAGAATAAGCCCGCCACAGAGAGCTCCGTTTTTTATCTGCTGGATACGCGTCTCTGCCGCCAGGGCAAATCCCAGCTCTATGGGCGCCAGCATAGCACAGAAGCCCCCGTAAAAGCCCGGATTTCCAAAAGTAAGGGAAACACTGCCGTGATAGTCCAAATAAATATTTTCCAGAAGATGCTTATACTGGTCAGGAGTAAAAAGCTGCTGTATCAGTGGGATATTAAAAAGCGGTCCCCAGATGCACTCTGCCAGTGTGCCTATAAGGATGAATACAGAAAGTACCTGTATCCCCGCCTCCAGAAATCTCTCTGTCTTTCTTGTAAGGAAGAGCACAGAACCAGCAAAGAACAGTACCAGATAGCCGAAAATCGCTGCCAGCCCTTCATAGTCCAGACTTAGTCCCATTAGGGCATATTCCCCATAGGCAGATACCAGACAGGAGATCACATTTAAGAGAAAATAAACTCCTGCCAGGACAACTGCCTTTTCTCCGGGAAGCAGCTCCTTGGGGAATTTTTCCCTGATGAGCAGATACAGCACTGCCCCCACTGCCAGAGCTGCCAGAAGAAACACCGCAAACAGGAACAGCAGTACTTCCTTGTTGTAGTAAAAAAGATCCACCAGCACCTTGGATTTCTTGGCAAAATACTCCAGCTCCATTCCTGTAGGCTTTGCCGCATAAAGCCGGGTGACAAAGGGAAACAGTACCAGGAAAACCACAGTCACTGCTGCCATGATCTTATAATAAGTCTTAAGTCCTTTCACAAATTTTTCCTCCTGCATCGCTGAAACACAGAAAACCCATTCTGTTCTCCGCAAGAATGGGTTTCTGCTCATCACACAAAATAATGCTTCTCTTTTTAATATTTTTTAGAAATTACCTGTCTTAGGAGATTTCTTTACTGTAGATGTTGTCTTTACAGCAGAAGTCTTCTCTGTCTGAGCTTTCTGTCCTTCTATAGTTTCTTCCTTGGTCTGTCCGTTGTCAGAAGCTTCTGCATTCTGTTCTTCTTTATCCGTAACCGTTGTAGTATCTTCTTTGCCGGTATTTGGTTTCTGAAGTTCACCAAGATCTATCGGAAGCTTTTCTCCATCTTTTGTCAGGGTCACTACTTCACCGTTAGACATTACTTTAATGACTGCTACAGGGGAAAGGCTGTCTAAATGTGCTGTAACATAGTAGTATGAATAAGTTGATGTTGTCTGATAATATTCACTTCCAGACTCGTTTGTATGTGTTTTTATCGCAATTGTTCCTTCCAGGACTTCCCAGGTACCATCTGCGGTCTGATGAAGAATATATACGGTATCGCCTTCCTGAATACCTTCCATATATTCATCGTTACGTCCTGACTGATAAGGATCGCCATATATACTATCATACTCATACTGATACTCAAAACCAATCTGGATCTCAACATCGATTCCGCCTTCCGGAACTTCATATTTTTCGAAATCTCCGGAAGCAAAATCATATTCGCCAACTAATTCATAGTCTCCGGCGCCTAATACGACTACGTCCTGTTCTTCTTTCACTTCATAGCCTGCATCTGTCAGGATCTCTCTTACCTTGTCGCCGTCTTTCAGGATTTCTTCTACTTCTTCACTGACAACGGTGGAATGCATTGTAAACTTGTTGCCGTCTTTGTCGGTTGCCTGCCCTCCGTAAATATACTGTATGCTCAGAGTGTTTCCATCTTTATCAAGCACCGGCTTTTCAATCGCAGGGTCTGTTACGCTGGATGCAAAGGCACTCATGCTCATGCCCATACAAAGTACGGCTGCTGCAATGACTGCGGCTGCCTTTTTTATATGTTTCATTTCTTTTCTTCTCCTCTCCATTATTTTGTGTGATATCTATTAAAACATTCCGGGATGGCGGAACGTTTTAACCAGGTCAATTTTCCTCATCTACCAGGGTAGCATTTACCAGCCATCTCTGTTCCGGATATTCGCCGATGCAGGTGGACAGAGTGAGAATGGTGCTCTCCTGGGTCACCTGTACATCATTGTTTACATTGCCGTCAATGGAGCTCCTCAACTCGTCCAGATATTTTTGGAAGTCCTCTTTATCCTGGAAATTATAATTTCCCAGAATATACCGGTCATCAAAGGCCACTGCAGCAAAGATCTGATATTTCAGCGTCCTGTCCGGCAGATAAATGTATATATACGGGTTCTGGTCAAAGAAGGTTTTGTCCGTGTATTTATGCAGATCTGTGAACATGGTTCCCTCCTTCATATTATGACCGTACACCACCGTCACAGGGTCGGAAAAATCAGTAGCGTTGTATTTTTCCGTATAAATGGAACCGGGGTATCCGCTCTTTCCGTCAATGGTGGTATTCAGATAATAATCATCTGCTTCCACTGCTGACTGAAGGATGGGATAGTCAATATTAGTGCCGGGAATCTGAATCCAGGCATACACATCCGGATTGATCTCCTGAAGCGCTTTAAAATCAATGACGCTCTCATAGGGATCTTCCTTCTCTTCCACCACCTGCCCCTGAAGTTCCTGATACTCTTCCTCCGCTTGTATAGGATCTGCCTTTTCCTGTTTCTGCACGCTCTGTGCCGCCTGCTTATTCTGTCCTGCACCGAAAAACAGCACAACTCCTGCTGCTGCCGCCCCCATGATCACCAGTGCGGCGATCACTGCCAAAATAATTTTCGTATTCTTTTTCATGTTCCTGTCCCTCTGTTTCTATCTTTTACTTTAAAAGCTGTCCACCCAGTTTTTACCGTTCCTCTGACACTGAAGCCTGTTCCTGTCCCTGTGGAGTTTCCGGTACTTCTTCATAAAAAGACTGGATTACCAGTTCTTTCAGTGCATCAGTCTGCACATGGTATTCTTCATGTTCTCCTGCCGGGACCACATCGCCGGGCACCATGCTCATATCCTCAGCTGAAACAGACACCTCCAGAAGCTCCGATGCCAGATATGTCACATCCTCCACTTCCAAATCCGTGCACATATCTTCGGTCAGGCTCTGGAATAATTTCACAGGAAGGGTAATATCCTTCTTCACCGCTTCCTTCGCCTGATCGATGTAACAGGTAATATACTGCTTCTGCCTCTCGATCCTTCCCATGCTGCTTCCTGGTATTGTCTCATCCCTCTGCCGCACATAATCCAGCGCTTCCTGACCCATCAGATGCATCTGCTGACCCTGGTAGAAGCTGCCATTCCACCACTGCACCGTCTCAATGGCAGTCAGATCCACGCCTCCGATGGCATCGTTGAGCACAGGCACTGCCTGAAAATTAATGGAGCAGTACCGCTGTATGGGAACCTGATAAAGCAGATTGGAAACTGCCTGTACCATCAGTTCACAGCTGTCCTCTGCCGTTCTCCCATAAGCATATTGAAGAGTAATCTGTTTGTTCTCTGTACGGACAAATTCTCCCGCAGTGTTCAGCACCTTTACGGGAACTACTGTATCCCTAGGAACAGCCAGAAATTTTACTGTATTCTCCTGGGTATTAATGCTGGCAAGCATGATCGCATCAGAAAGCCCTTCGCTCCCTGTATCCCGCTTTTCTTCTATGGGAATATCTTTATCAATGCCCATGCACAGAATATTGATCACATCAGAATTATATCTATATTTCTTTCCCTGATAGGTAATATACAACCCCTCTTCCTGATCTGCCGCGCCGGTTTCCCCCTTATTTACGTCCTCCTGAACCTCCGACGCTGCTGCAGGCACTTCTGTCTTCAAGTTTTTCTCTCCCTGCGTTCTCAGATAAAAAAATCCGCCTGCCGCTCCTGCAAAGATGAGACAGAGGATTACTCCTGCCAGAAGAAAAATCTTCCATATTTTTCTTTGTTTTTTCTTTGTATATTTCTCGTTTTCCATGTCCTTCTCTTTTCCGCCTGCCATAAAGCCCGACTTTACCATCTTTCTGTATCTGCCGGCAGATCTGTTTCCGCTTCTTCTTGAAACCGTAGCCATTATAGCAAAAAAAAGTGCGGCAGATTCTGTATTTTCAAAACCTGCCGCACTTTTGTAATAATTTGCCCCATTATGTTTTTTCCTGCTCTGGGCTTGCCCAGAGGATCTTGATCTTTATCCTGCTTCCCTGCACGGAAACTATAAGGGCACTTTCTTGTCTGTCCAGGAGTTTTTTCAAAGCTCTCAGTGCTCTCTTCTCTTTTTTGCTCCAGGGAAAAGCCATACAGATCACATACTGATTGGCTACCATACCTGCCTGGAGGATACAGCTCTGCCCCCGGGCCTCCTCTCTTTTAGACTCTTCCGCCGCCATATCCAACAGCATTAAGAAAATCTTTCCCGGCAGTTCGTCCTCCCTTTCTCCCACCCAGTGATGGAAATTGAAATCCGGTACCACGCCATTCTCTCTCAGCACACCTGCATAATAATGAAAGATGGCGTCCAATCTCCAATCCCCACAGTATGTCCCCACAGTGATGGATTGGTAGGCTTCTTTCAAGCCTTCCAAATAGTTCTTCAGACTCTGTCCTGTCAGCCCCCGCTGTCTGAGCTGCAGGATTTCCTTCATCTGCAAGTCTAGTGTCTGCTGGAGCTGCTTCAGCCGCTCTGTCTGACTCTGTATAGCGTCCATATGTAAAATGATCAGCCTCTGCCTGGTCTTTAAGTATTCATTTTCTCTGTATACCTGAATCCTGTATTCCCTCCAGATCAGGAAAACCATGCCCAAAACTGCCAGAACTGCCGCACAAGCGATGACTGCCATCAGGATCCAGGACATGATCAGGTTCGTCCTGGATTTTCCCCACATCTGAAGGATTCCGGCTGCAACACAGACCCAGACGAAAGCTGCCCAAAGTTTCTCGTGCCTGAACCTGCAGTCTCTGATCTTCTGTATGGGCTTTCTGCATACTCGGACCAAAAGAAAAAGCAGGCTCCACAGCAGCAGAGGAAACAAAAGATCACAGGGATGGAAATCCTGTATGATATCCGTCACTGATTCCCTTCCCTCCAGAAAATTCAGCAGCGTAAATAAAGCGCTGCCTGTCCCCGCCGCAACGCCTTCCAATGCAATAGAAACTGTACCCACTTTTGCCAGAGACCCTTCGTAGGTGTAACACATGACCAGAATATTAAAAATACCACAGAGGGCTGACAGGATCAAATATACGGTCATAATCTGTCTTTCTTTCTGCATATAATCTGCCAGGAGCACCCCCATAAACAGATTTACAGCCAGACTTTTGATGATCACATAGAAAAACAGAAGTGTCCGGGAGCGTCTCTGTTTCAGCACTTTAGACTGAAGATACAGCAATCCCGAAATATTTCCTGCAAGCATAATAGTCACATGCAGCACTGTTCCGGGATTCTGTCTCAGATATTCTATCAGATATCCTTCCATTGTCTCATCCTTTCCGGAATCTCAGCCAGATTTTTGTCCTCTCTTTTCCATAAACCTCTCCATGATACTGTATCAGAAAAGGAGCCAGACTCTGTTTCAGCTTTCTCCTTCGAAAGGGACAGCTGCATTCCAGCTCCAGAAGAAAATGATTTGCCGCAGTTCCCGCCGCCAGCCGCACCCTGGCCGGCTGTTCCTTCTCCTTGATCTCCCGGACCATCTCGCGAAGAGCAAACTCCAGAATACGGAGCAAGATCTGGACCATATCCTCCTGAGCAATCTGTCCGCGTTCATAATTCTGAAAAGAAAACTCTGCCCGGATGTCATTTTCCCGAAAAAGTTTTTCCATGTGGTACAGCACAGCGTCCACACCCCAGTCGTCACAGTAGATGCCGGCCTGGATTTCCTGATATCTTCTGGTAAGAACTTCCAGATAGCTGCGGATCTGCTCACTGGTGATCCGCTCCTGTCTCTGCTCCAGAATCTGTTTCATCTGCCTGCCGATCAGAGTCTGTTCCCGTTCCATCCTCCGGATCTGCTGACGCACCGCTTCATAATGAAGTTCCATCAGTTTCTGCTGTGCAAGAAGAAATTTTTCCTTCTCTCTTTCCGTCTGCTGATATCTGACACACAGTGCAAGAAGCATTAACACAAATATAATGGAAAAAAGTATTACGGCCACAACAAAAATATTCCCGAAAAAATCTGCGGTTTTTATGGGAACCACAGAACTGAAGATTCCTATTGTCATATAGAGAATCACCACACACCACAGCAGTTTTCTGCGTGTCGGCTCATACCTTCTCATAATAGAAAGAATGGGAGATAAAAACTTGAGTTCTAAGTGCACTGCTGCTAAAAACGTTAGAACAGCCAGCAGATCCAGGGGCATCAAAGTTGCCACGTAGGTACTGATATCTGATCTCCCTTCCAGAAAATTAAAAACTGCCAGTACAGTTCCGAAAAGCATCAGGTAATTCAGTTCTGACAAAACCTGCATCAGTCCATTTTTCAGGACACTTCCCCGATAAGTATAAATATTCACTAAAAATACGATAAAAGCATTGAGTATGACCAGAAGGCAGAACAGATATTTCCACCAGAATGTCTCCCCATACAGGGGAGACAACAGATAATTCATCACAATATTGATCAAAAAGCCTTTTAAAAAAGCCGTGCACCACATCATGTATACCGGTCTGCGCCTGCCCAGCACATGATCAAGCAGCCGGATCTCATACCACATATATCCCGCGTAAAACAAAATCATCCGTATACTGGTGCTGATTTCTTCCATATTCTCACCTTTTGCACTTTAACCGGATCTCGTCCTCAAACATCCAGTGCTCTGTATCCACTGCGTATTGTCTTCTGCCCTGGTATTTCTCCACCAGACTTTCGATGATCTTCGTTCCGATCCCATGCTCCTCTTTCTCTGTTTTTTTTGTCGTGAAACTGAATTTCTCCCCATTTTTTAAACAGTTTTTTACTCCGACCACGATTTCTTCGCCGTTGTGTTCCATGGAAAACCAGACCCCCTTTTTTTCTCCTGCGGGGATCCGTTCATTCGCTTCAATGGCATTGTCCAGAAGATTGTGAAGAAGTCCTACCAGATCCACTTCCTCCACACCGGTGTAAATACAGTCCTGCACCCGGATATCCAGAGGAATTCCCCTCTCCCGGCACTGTTCCTCCTTGATCGTCAGAATAGAATTCACCAGTTCATCCGTACAGAACTCATGTTTTTTCAATTCCTCATACCGGTATTTCAGGTCTTCCATATATTCTTTTACACCATCATCCTGTTCTTTCTCTTCCAGAAGAGCTTCCAGTGTCTGGATGTGCTTTGCCAGGTCATGCCGGTACTTTCTGACAGCCTCGATACGGCTCTGGATCCCCTCATAGAATTCCTCCATAGAACGCATATAAGAATGGAGCAGGCGGTTTTCCTGCTCCAGCTCTTTCGTCTTCATGATTCCCGCTGCTGCTATAAGAAAAAACAGGAACGAACCTAAAAGAATCAGTATTCCTATCATGTTTCTTTTTCCTCTCTGTCTCTCAGGATATCTGAGTCAGCGCCCACTTCATAAAGGCTTCCTTCACACTCCTGGCATGGCTTCTGCTGATCATAATCTTGCTTCCGTCTTTCAGGATAAAATATCCCTTCATCATTTCCTTTACTGCCGGAAGGTACACAATATAACTGTTGTGGCAGCGGACAAAATCTGTCCCGGGAAGGATCTTCATAATCTCATCCAGCTTGCTCCACATTTCATAAGTTCCCCACACAGTGTAAATATACGTGATTCGTTTATTCCGCTCAAAATACAGGATATCTTCTGGCGCAAAGGAGATTTCCTTATTGCCGATCACAGAAAACACCAGAGCAGGTCTTGTCTGCTCCAGTTCATGGAAAACTTTCAGAAAAACATCGCCGATACGTTCTTCAAACTGCTCTTTCAGTACAAAATAAATATGGGGTGTTCTGTAAACTTCTGTAGCATAATAAATATAATTGGAGAGATAAACAATCTGGCATCGCTTCCATCTTGTACTGATCTCAGATGCCAGATCGATCCCACTTTCGTCTTTCAGGGAAATATCCATGAACAGAACCTCCATGGGCTCCCCCAGATAATTTTCCAGGTCTTTTCTTCCGCGAAAGCTTAAAACTTCAATCACAGTACCTGTCTTCTTTCCGTAATTCTGAATCAGTTTTTTAGCTTTCTCGCCCCATTTTATATCATCGTCACATATGCCTACTGTTATTTTATGCATTATCCCGCCTCATTTTATAGAATATTTCGACCTAGTATATCAAATAAATATGTTATCTTACTTGCTGTTTGCATTTTTTGTATGTTTTTTGTAATATTTTGTATTGTTTTTACAGTTTTCTCATATATTTCTGGGATTTGCTCTTTATTAATATATAAGGTTCCCACTCCCAGCTTTAGAAAAAGCCTGAAGAATTCTTTTCTTTCAGGCTTTCTGCTACACTGTCATATAATCTTTTTCTATTGTCATACCAGTTCTCTGAAGTAATGCTTTCCCGTTTCCGCATCTTTCTCTAATTGTTTCTTCAATTCCTGGAGAGAATCAAATTTTCTCTCCGGACGCAGATAGGAAAAAAATCTCACTTCTGCCTCCTGTCCATACAAATCTTCATTGCACTGAAACAGGTAAGTCTCCACTCCCAGGAAATTTTCTTTTACCGTGGGCTTATATCCCACATTGGTAATACCATGATAGGTTCTTCCTCCGATCTGTGATTCTGTCAGATAAACTCCGTTGGGAGGCAGCTTTTTGATATCCGGAGGAATCAGGTTTGCGGTAGGAATCCCTATCGTCCTTCCCAGCTGTCTTCCATGGACGATCTCTCCTCTGGTAAAATACCGGTATCCCAGCAGTTCATTTACCTTTTCCATGTTTCCCTTTTCCAGTTCTTCCCTTACATAGGTACTGCTGACATCCCTGCTGCCGTCCTTCTCTTTTTCCACGATCTCTGTAAAGAATCCGTACTTTTCTCCCAGCTTCTTCAAGAGATCCGGTGTTCCCTCCCTGTGGTAACCGAACCGGAAATCAGGACCGACTGCTACATATTCCGCGTGAAGTCTGTCCGCAAGATACTCTTTTACAAATGCTTCCGGCTTTGTTTTCATCAGTTCATCTGTAAAGGGACATTCCGCCAGAATATCCACCCCCATCTGCTCCGCCAGCTCTCTGCGCTCCTCATGAGTGAGGAGAAATTTGGGAGGCGTATGCAGAATGTGGGAACGGGGGGATACATCAAAAGTAAAGACTACTGTCCTGCAGCCGGCTGACCGTTTCTTCCCAATACAGCGGATCAGTTTCTGATGTCCTCTGTGAAGTCCGTCAAATTTCCCCAGTGTCACCGCACTGCGCTCTTCGCCGGAAAGCTGTGGAATTTCCGTTGTATAAATCATGTTATCTCCTTTGTCTTAACCGCAAAATCTTCCGGAGAACAGAAAATCGCCACAGGACAGTACATTCTCTTCTCCCTGCGGAATTCATAAACCCCGATAAAGATGCCTGTACTGTTATACATACGCACCTTTCCTTCAACAATCTTTCCTTCCGGGGGAACGGGATTTCCATTTTCCAGCATCTTATCAAACTTTTCTCCCTTTGATACAGCCGGGCATTCTGAAAACATCTCTTCCACAGAAACAATAATTTCCCCGGCTTTCCCTTCTTTAACAAGGGTCTCGATCTGAGAAAGCGTCCTGCTTTCTTCCACAGAAAAGCGGTCCACGCGGATTCTCTTCAGGTCTTCCATGCAGCCGCCGCAGCCCAGTTTCTGTCCTATATCATGGCATAATGTCCTGATATAGGTCCCTTTGGAACAGGTAACGCGAAACTTTACCCGGGGCAGTTCTATGGAAAAAATCTCAATCTCATAAAAGACCACCTTTCTGGGCTGGCGCTCCACTTCTATCCCCTCTCTTGCCAGCTCATAAAGTTTTTTGCCCTGTACTTTCAAAGCAGAGTACATAGGAGGAACCTGCATCTGCTCTCCTAAAAAACTCTGGACACAGCTGCGTATTTCCTCCTGAGAAACTTCTGCGGCACACTCCTTTATTCTCTTTCCCGTCATATCCTGGGTATCCGTCTCTATGCCAAGATGCAGCACTGCCTCATAGGTCTTCCTCTTATCTGTAAGCATGGCGCAAAGCTTCGTCCCTCTTCCCAGGCAGACAGGGAGAACCCCTTCTGCATCGGGGTCCAATGTTCCGGTATGACCAATCTTCTTCTGATGCAGGATCCCTCTCAATTTTGCCACCACATCATGGGAAGTGTAGCCCTTTTCCTTATAAACATTGATAACTCCGTTTATCACTGTCTTGTTCCTCTCTGTCAGTCTTCTGTCTCTTTAGGCATACATTTTTCAAGGATCTCTTTTTCAATATGCTCTGTCAGATTGTTGATCACGTCATAAACAGACCCCTGCATAGTACAGCCTGCTGCCTTCACATGACCGCCGCCGCCAAAATACGAAGCAATCTTATTTACATCTACATTTCCATTGGAACGCAGGCTCACTTTAAACTCCTGAGTTTTTACTTCATAAAGGAAGATTGCTACCTCCACGCCTCTGGTGACCCGGAGCTGCTGCACGATACCATCCAGATCCTTGGGTTCCACACCGTAGAATTCCATATCTTTTTTCTTCACACTGCCGATAATACACTTTCCATCCAGCACCATAATGCTTTCCATCAGACAGCGTCCCAGAACCTGATTCTGCACATAGCTTTTCTCATAAAAGGATTTATCTACAATAGCAGAAAAATCAATTCCTTTTTCCATAAGTTCTGCAGCGATTCTCATAGTTGTGGGAGTGGTACAGGAATACTGGAAAACTCCTGTATCATGAGAGATTCCTGTATACAATGCCTCCGCCGCTGCTTTAGAGATCTTATCTTTCTCCAGAAGTGTATACAAAAGCTCACTGGCAGAGCTTGTGTCTGCCTGAATCATGTTTTTTTCTGCAAACCCCTTATTGCTCACATGATGGTCAATGCAAAGTGTCTTCCTGGCATTCTCAAATCCTTCCAGAGCCACGCCGATCCTGTTCTTTTCACTGACATCCAGTACAATAAACAGGTCATAAGGTTCTCTTTCCCTGTATTCGGTCTTTATCTCCTTCAGCCTCTGAATATGTGAAAAACCTTCTCTTGGCTCTTCCAGATATACGTCTGTCTGAATCTCCGGATAATTTTCCTTCAGGTAAAGATACAGGCCCATACAGGAACCGATACAGTCTCCGTCCGGGCGCACATGCCCTGCCACTGCAACTGTCCTGATGCCTTCTAATTCACTGGTTATCTTCTCCATTCTCTCCATCTTCCTGCACCTCCTGTGCATGCTCCTGACGGCTGACTTCGTCGATCAGTTTTGACATGGTCACACCGTACTCAATCGATTCATCCAATATAAAGCGTATCTCCGGGGTATTCCTTAAATTGATGCTTCTCGCCAGCTGTCTGCGGATATACCCTTCCGCGCTTTTTAGCCCTGCAATGGTGTTTTTCTTCGCCTCACTGTCCCCCAGAACGCTGATAAACGCTTTGCAGGTTTTTAAATCCGGCGCAACTTCCACCCCGGTGACTGAGGTCATGGGGTGAATACGCGGATCTTTGATCCCTTCCCGGATCAGATTGGCCAGCTCACGCTGTACCTCTGTATTGACCCGGGTATTTTTTATACTGTTTTTTCTCATG
>CALWHD010000197.1 GCA_944380235.1 uncultured Blautia sp. | reverse complement strand
TATAGATAATGAATTTATAATGCCGGTTCTTGATCTGGGCAATGACATCATTCAGATCCTTGAACTGATGCTTATACACTTCAATAATACGAAGTCCCTGATCATAATACTGGTTTAAGATCGCTTTGATACAGGTGGATTTTCCTGTTCCTGCATCCCCGTAGAGCAGGCAGTTGTTGGCTGGTTTACCTGCCAGGAAAGCCTCTGTGTTGTCTGTGAGCTTCTTCTTTGCCAGGTCGTAACCGACCAGATCGTCTAAGTGCACATGGGCAATTCGGTTGATCGGCACGATCTGTACCTTGTCATCCGAGATTTTATGTTCCAGGCGGAATGCTTTATGAAGCCCCAGTTTTCCTACACCGAAATCTTTATAAAAAGCAACCATATGTTCCATAAATTCTTCCGGCGTATCTGTGGCGGCAAGCTGTATGCTTAAAGTACACAGTTTGTTCTTGATGCGCTCATTAAACCGCTTGCTTCCATTTTTGATATTTTCATAATCACAGATAAAGCGGCATCCGGAGTCTGTACCGTAGAAATTTTCAAAAGCCCCTATATCCAGCTTGAACAGATCCTGGAAAATGGCAAAATCGTGAAGGGCAAGCTGATTGATGGTGCCTTCTACTTGTCCGGTAATCTCACAGGCAGTGCTGAAAGCATTTTCGTGGTTTACCAGTAGATAAGTGAGATAATTATGCCATAAGTTTCCTGTGAATCCATAAGTTCCTGCCATTTCCACCAGACGGTTGATACAGCTGTAAAAAAGAGACTTGGACTTGTCAGGATTTTCCGGTTCCTGACAGCAGATATCCAGGGCAGTGGACATATCCTGCAGAATATCTCCTTTTTCAAAATTACGGTATAAGATACATTCTTCTGTATGAAACATATTTTTTCCTTCTTTCTTTTAGTAATTGCCGTGAATCCGCAGATTCTGTGCTTCTTCTTTTAATCCCAGCAATGTGTTTTTTACTGCGCTGCTGCTTAAGTTTCCTTCGAAATCCACGAAGAAGCGGTATTCCCAGTTTTTGCCCGGTACTGGGCGGGATTCGATCTTGGTCATGTTCAGACCATTGTAGATAAAGTGGGAAAGACTGTTGTACAGGCTTCCGGTAGCATGGGGAAGTTCATAGCTTACGCTGATCTTTCCCGCACCTTTCCAGTAGATCTTGTCTTTGGTGACAATGATAAAACGGGTGGAATTCCCTGCATTGGTATAAATGTTTTCCTTCAGCACTGACAAGCCGAAAAACTGTGCTGCAAAAGGACTGGAGATAGCAGCCTGGGAAATGTCTTTTTCTTCTGCAATCTTCTTTGCAGCAGCGGCAGTATTCCCATATTCGTGAATCTGCCATTCTTTGTGTTCTTCCAGAAAATCTCTGCACTGCATCAGTGCCTGGGGGTGGGAATAAATATCTGTAATATGGCTGAGAGAAGCACCGGGCAGACCAACGAGAGCGTGCTGGCATGGAATGATCTGTTCTCCTACGATATAGTGATCGTATTTGGTCAGCAGATCGTAATTATCCTGTACGATTCCGGCGGTAGAGTTTTCGATAGGACGCACCGCATACTCGGCCCTTCCTGCCCGTCTGGCTCCTATGGCATCTTTCCAGGTATCTACATGAAAACTATCGATATTCTGACCGAAAAAGGCATTCATGGCAGCATAGCTGTAGGCGCCCTCCACACCCTGAAAGACAACTGTGACACCATCTTTTTTCAGAGCTTCCACCTGGGTAAAACCAAGGGGGACGGCTGCCCCGTGTTCGGAAAGAAGCTGATACTGGCGCCTGCGGCTGATGGATATGATCTGCTGGTACAATTCCTGAATGCCGCGGCAGTTAAATTCGCTGTGGGTTTTCTCACCCAGTTTTTTCAGCATTGCCTTTTCTCTTTCCGGATCAAAGACCGGTTTTCCTGTTTCTATTTTATAACGCGCTACATCTTCCACGATTTTCGCCCGTTTTTCATAAAGTTCAACCACCTGGCTGTCAATCTGGTCAATTTCCTTTCTCAGTTCAAGTAAGTCTAACATATGACAAAATCCTTTCTTTTTTACGCTGTTAAGAAATATGATACATCGTCACTTTAGTCCACGCAAGTCTTTTGTATAAAATCCGAAAGGAAAATCCATACTGATATTGGGAAAGTTCTGAAACCGGGGCAG
Organism: uncultured Blautia sp.; assembly: GCA_944380235.1. Taxonomy (GTDB): domain Bacteria; phylum Bacillota; class Clostridia; order Lachnospirales; family Lachnospiraceae; genus Blautia. The sequence continues at coordinate 27,769 of CALWHD010000197.1, read as the reverse complement.
CTGCTCTGTAAAAGCAAGCTGTCCGGAGGCTGAAAAGAATATGAAGCAAGGAGAATGTTTATGAAAAGCAATTTTTTTAAATGCGGGGCAACAGGCTGGTGCCTGGAAATTTTGTGGACCGGTATCCATGCGGCAGGGAGAGGAGAGTGGAAACTGATGGGGCAGTCTTCCCTTCTCATGTTTCCTATTTACGGCATGGCAGCGTGTATCGGACCCATCTCCAGAGGACTGAAAAAAGTCCCTGTGCTTGTCCGGGGAAGTCTTTATATGACAGGCATTTTTGCGGCGGAGCTGGGGACAGGAATGGTATTGAAACATTATGATATGTGCCCTTGGGACTATAGCGGATCTCCTCTGAATTATAAAGGTGTGATCCGTCTGGACTATGCTCCGGTATGGTTCTGTACAGGATTGATCTTCGAAAAATTATTGTCGCCTAAGGTGTGAAAATTCTTGAAATAACCGGGAAACTGTTATATGATATTAAAGATAACAGTGCCGGTGTGGGAATGGTGCGGTTCTTATGTCGGCCGGTGCTGAAGCTTAAATACACACAGGAGGTAATCTATGAGACATTTAATGAGTCCAATGGATTTGTCTGTAGAAGAGCTGGCAAAGGTTCTTGACCTTGCCAATGATATTGAGAAAAATCCGGAAAAGTATGCTCACAAATGTGAGGGAAAAATACTTGCTACTTTATTCTATGAGCCAAGTACACGTACCCGGTTAAGTTTTGAATCCGCGATGCTCCGTTTAGGAGGAAAAGTGCTGGGATTCTCCAGCGCGGATTCCAGTTCTGCGGCAAAAGGAGAGAGTGTTGCGGATACCATCCGGGTGGTATCCTGTTATGCTGATATCTGCGCTATGCGGCATCCAAAGGAGGGTGCGCCTTTAGTAGCCTCTATGGCATCTCAGATCCCGGTGATCAATGCAGGTGACGGAGGACATCAGCATCCTACTCAGACACTGACAGACCTGCTTACTATCCGTTCCATGAAAGGACGCCTTGACAATATCACCATTGGTCTTTGCGGAGATTTGAAATTCGGCAGAACGGTACATTCCCTGATCGAGGCTTTGGTGCGCTATGAAGGGGTAAAGTTTGTTCTGATCTCTCCGGAAGAACTGAGGATCCCTGATTACATACGGGATGATGTATTAAGAGCGAGCGGTCATGAATTTACAGAAGTTGAACGTCTGGAAGAAGCGCTTCCCCAGCTGGATCTGCTTTATATGACGAGAGTCCAGAAAGAGCGTTTCTTCAATGAAGAAGACTATGTCAGGATGAAAGATTTCTACATTCTGGACAAATCAAAGATGGAACTTGCCAGACCGGACATGCTGGTGCTTCACCCGCTGCCCCGTGTCAATGAAATTGCTGTAGAGGTGGACAAGGATCCCCGTGCGGCATATTTTAAACAGGCACAGTACGGAGTTTATGTCCGTATGGCACTGATGTTGAGCCTGCTGGGATTGGGGGTAGATTTATGTTAGAAGTAGGACGTTTAAATGAAGGCGTTGTTCTGGACCATATCAAGGCAGGAAAGAGTATGACTATCTATCGTGACTTGAAACTGGATAAGCTGGACTGCTGTGTGGCAATCATTAAAAACGCCAGAAGTCAGAAGATGGGCAGAAAAGATATTATCAAGGTAGAATGCCCGATTGATACCCTGGATCTGGATATCCTGGGTTTTATCGATCATAATATTACTGTAAATATTATTAAAGACGGAGACATTGTGGAGAAAAAAGAACTTCAGCTCCCAAAAGAAATCCACAATGTGATCAAGTGTAAAAATCCCCGCTGCATCACATCTGCGGAGGAACAGCTGGAGCATATTTTTATTCTGGCAGATCCCAAGAAGGAAGTATACAGGTGCAAATACTGTGAAGAAAAATACAGGGGACACAGAAATAAGTAATAAAGAAAAGGTGAAAGAGCTGTCAGAATGGTGCTGCTATTCGACAGCTCTTTCCTCTTTCCTGCAAAACAATGGGGAAAAAGATAAAAAAGTTGTAAAAACAACTTTTTATACAAGAAAAATGAAGTATACTAATAAGCAGGCAGAAAAGTGCTGTATAGTAAAATCAGCAATTTGCTGCCTGTTCCTGCGTGAGGGATACTATAACGAGGAGTGAACGTTCATGAAATTAATTGAAACAAAAAATGCGGTGGGGCATGTGCTCTGCCATGATATTACTCAGATCATCAAGGGAGAAAAAAAGGGTCCTGTATTCCGCAAAGGGCATATTGTAAGGGAAGAGGACATCCCGGTTCTTTTATCTGTAGGGAAAGAGAACCTGTATGTGTGGGAGAAGCAGGAGGGAATGCTTCACGAAAACGAAGGGGCAGAGATTCTCAGAGATATCTGTATAAATCGCTATATGTCGGAATCTGATATCAAGGAAGGAAAAATTGAGCTCACAGCAGAAATTGACGGTGTGTTTAAGGTAAAAAAAGAAGGTCTTTTTGCAGTCAATGCCTTAGGAGAAATGATGATCGCTACACGTCATGGAAATTTTCCGGTAAAAAAAGGTGACAAACTGGCGGGAATGAGGATTATTCCCCTGGTGATAGCCCAGGAGAAGATGGAGAAGGCGAAGAAAGCGGCAGGAGAAGAACCTCTGTTGGAAATCCTTCCCTATCATAAAAAGAAAGTAGGAATCGTCACTACAGGAAATGAGGTATATAAAGGACTGATCAAAGACACTTTTGGTCCGGTGATCAAGGAAAAGCTCCATGAGTTTCCCACTGAAATTCTGGGACAGACTTATGTAGATGATAAAAAAGAACATATCACACAAGCAATCCTGGAATTTCTGGAAAAAGGAGCAGATCTGGTAGTCTGTACAGGCGGTATGAGCGTGGATCCTGATGACTGTACTCCGGGAGCCATAATGAATACAGGAGCAGAGGTTGTTTCTTACGGTTCTCCGGTGCTGCCGGGAGCCATGCTGCTGGTGTCTTACTATGAGAAAGAGGGCAGAATGATTCCCATCCTGGGACTGCCCGGATGTGTGATGTATGCCAACAGGACAGTCTTTGACCTGGTACTGCCAAGGGTCATGGCTGATGACAGAATCACCAGGGAAGAGCTGGCAGCGCTGGGAGAAGGAGGACTGTGCCTGAACTGTGAGGTTTGCACATTCCCCAACTGCGGATTTGGAAAAGGCTGGTAAATTATGGGAAAAAGAGAATTTTATCTTGATATTTTAAAAAAACTTGAAAGTCAGGAGGACGTAGTGACGGAGACGCTGCTTACGGGAGAACGTGCGGGGGAAAAGAGGATTCTCGGGCAGCTGCCTGAAGGTCTGGAAGGAAGATATGTAGAGAGTATCTACGGAAAACCCCATGCGGTTATCTGTGGGGGCGGGCATGTATCTTTGGCTTTGGCGAAGGTTCTGGAACTGCTGGATTTTCGCATTTCTGTTATTGATAACAGACCGGAATTTGCCAGTCAGGAGAGATTTCCTCAGGCAAAAGTCTACTGTCAGGACTTTGCTGCCTGTCTGGACCGTGAAGATTTCGGGAGGAATACTTACTATATCATTGTCACACGGGGACATAAAGATGATTATATGTGTTTAAAAAGAATTTTGAAAAAACCCTATGTTTACATCGGGATGATCGGGAGCAGAAAAAAGGTTGCTCTTTCTTTTAACCGGCTTAGGGCAGACGGATTTTCAGAAATGCAGATCCAGAAAGTTCATGCTCCCATAGGACTTGACATTGAAGCACAGACACCGTCAGAGATTGCAGTGAGTATTGCAGGAGAGATGATCCGGGAAAAAAACAGGCAGGAGAGAAATGTTTTGGAGGAAGCAGTGGCGGAGGGAATCCGAAATCCGAAAGGAAGAGTTCTGGTATCTGTCATTGAAAAGAAGGGTTCTTCCCCCAGAGGTACAGGAACACGCATGGTGGTCAACTCAGATGGAAGCATTTGCGGCACCATAGGAGGCGGCAGTGTGGAATTTGCCGCCATTGAGCGGGCAGAAAGACTCACGGAAAATTTTGCGCTGGAAGAATATGATCTGAGTAACTCCCAGGCCGCAGGGCTCGGGATGGTCTGTGGAGGCAGAGTGAAAGTGATGTTTGAACTTTTATAAAACAGCAAGGAAAAGGGGGACAAATTATAAAAAAAAGGAATTTACTGATAATGGGAATGATAATTGCCGCAATGACAGTGGGAGCAGCAGGCTGCGGAGACACAACTGCAGAAGAAGGTACAGACTCCGCACAGGAAGAGACTGCTGCAGAGAATACTGAGACAGACGGAGCAGATCCCGAAGAGACGGATTCACAGGAAGCAGATGCTGAAGAAACAGAACCTGTCAACATTCTGATCGCTGCTGCCGCAAGTCTGGAATATTCCATGGAGGATGATCTGATCCCTATGTTCGAGGAGCAGAATCCAGATATTACGGTGGAAGGAACCTATGACAGTTCAGGAAAACTGCAGACTCAGATCGAAGAAGGGCTGGATGCTGACGTGTTTTTTTCTGCAGCCACGAAGCAGATGAATGCTCTGGTGGACGAAGGTCTCGTGAACGCAGACTCTGTCAATCATCTGCTGGAAAACAAGATTGTTCTCATCGTTCCCAACGGACAGGAAGGAAATTACAGTAAATTTGAAGATATTGCCAATGCGGCTACAGTAGCTCTGGGGGATCCGGCAAGCGTTCCTGCGGGACAGTATGCAGAGGAGTCTCTTGGAAACCTGGGATTGTGGGATGCTGTATCAGGAAAAGCAAGTTTTGGAACTAACGTAACAGAGGTGTTAAACTGGGTAGCAGAAGGAAGTGCAGATGCTGGAATTGTCTATGCTACAGATGCAGCCACCAGAAAAGACGCAGTTACAGTTGTAGCTGAAGCTCCTGCGGACAGTCTGGCAGAACCTGTGATCTATCCCGTGGGAATGGTAGAAAATTCATCAAAGAAAGAAGCTGCAGAGAAGTTTATGGAGTTTTTAAGTTCTGAGGAAGCAGCGGCAGTTTTTGAAGAATATGGATTTACTGTGAATCAGTAAGAAATAGAGCCTGCGGTTTTTGACTTTTGCTCAGGTGAAAAACCGCAGGAAGAAATGGAGCAGCTGATATGGACTATTCACCGATTCTGATCTCTGTAAAAACAGCCGCACTGACGATTGTGGTTGTTTTTTTTCTGGGTCTGCTGGCAGCAAAGTTTGTAGTAGATCTGCGGAGTGAAAAACTGAAAATGATACTGGACGGGCTGTTTACCCTGCCTTTGGTCCTGCCTCCTACCGTGGCAGGTTTTTTTCTGCTGTATATTTTTGGGATTCACCGCCCGGTAGGTAGTTTCTTTATTGAGTATTTCGGTATTAAGATTGCTTTTTCCTGGGGGGCTACTGTGATCGCAGCAGTGGCGATTTCTTTTCCGCTGATGTACCGATCTGCCAGAGGAGCATTGGAACAGGTAGATGAAAACCTGATCTATGCGGCTAAAACGCTGGGATTTTCCGGTTGGAGAATTTTCTGGGAGATACAGTTTCCCTCTGCCCTCCCGGGAATCGCAAGCGGAGGAATCCTTTCTTTTGCCAGGGGACTGGGAGAATTCGGAGCAACAGCAATGATCGCAGGAAATATTGCAGGCAAGACAAGGACACTTCCTTTGGCAGTCTATTCTGCTGTGTCCGCTGGCGATATGGAGACAGCAGGTTTTTATGTGGCGATTATTGTGACGGTTTCTTTTGTTGTAGTGGTGCTGATGAATTATTTTACCAGAAAAGAGAAGAAAGGGAAAAGAGTATGAGTTTATACGTAGATATTGAAAAAAAATATAAGGGCTTTTCCCTGAAGGTAAAATTTGAGACCAGAGGAGAGATTCTGGGGATCCTGGGTGCATCCGGCTGCGGAAAAAGCATGACTTTAAAGTGCATTGCAGGAATCGTGACTCCGGATAAAGGAAAAATTATATTGAATGGAAGGGTATTATTCGATTCGGGAAAAAGGGTCAATATTAAGCCCCAGAAAAGAAAAGTGGGATATCTGTTTCAGGACTATGCCCTGTTTCCAAATAAGACAGTAGCAGGAAATATTACCTGTGCTGTAAAAGGAAACAGAGAAGAAGCGCTGAAAAAATGGGTATCCCTTTTCCAGCTGGAAGGGCTGGAAAAAAAATATCCCAGCCAGCTCTCCGGAGGGCAGAAGCAGAGAACTGCTCTGGCACGTATGCTGGCTTCGGAGCCAGAGCTCCTTCTTTTAGATGAACCTTTTTCTGCTCTGGACAGTCATCTAAAAGAAATGCTGCAGATGGAGATGCTGGATCTGTTAAAGAAGGTCAATCGGGATATGATTCTTGTAAGCCATAGCAGAGATGAGGTATATCGTCTTTGTCCGGATCTTATGATCATGGATCAAGGGAGTAGAGTCAGCATGGGAGAGACAAGACAAATTTTTAAAGATCCGGTTTTTTTGGAGGCGGCAAGGCTTACCGGATGTAAAAATTTTTCCAGGGTCCGCAGGCTGGATAAACAGCATTTGGATGCTGTGGACTGGGGAGTTACCCTTTTTACGGCTCAAGAGGTTTCCGGGGATACTGCTTATGCGGGAATCCGGGCTCATTATTTCAGACCGGCAGAGAAAACAGATGAGAATGCTTTTTCTGTGGAGCTTACAGAAGTAGTAGAATCCCCGTTCGAGATGTATGTGATTTTTCGGGTGAAGGGAAGAAGAGAAAACCAGCCTATGTGGTGGAAACTTTCTAAAGAAGAGTGGTATCAGAAATTAGAAGAAAAGATGCCGGAATATTTGAAGGTGGAACCGGGGGATGTGATGGTGCTGAAGGAGACAGAAAAAAAAGCAAGCTTTTAAAACAGCTGTCCCATTTTGCTTTTCGCGTAACGAAAGAAAAGCAAAATGGGATAGTTCGTTTCTTTATTCTTTTTTCAAAAACAGCAGAATTCCTACTCCGCAGACAAGAAGTTCTGCTGCAGGGAAAGCTGCCCATACTCCGGTGATCCCACCCACAGCAGATAAAAAGAATGCCATGGGGATGATAACAAGAAATCCCCGCAGTATGGAGATGAGATGAGCTGGTTTTGGCCGATCTGTGGAAGTGAAATATACAGACAAGATAATATTGATGCCTGCAAAGACACAGCCGGTAAAGTATATTTTCATTCCAAAGGCAGCAATGCTCTGTAAGGTGGAATTCCCTTCACTGTTAAAGACCGCTGCAATGGGATCTGCGCCTAAAAAGATGCAAAGATAAATGCATGCAGAGAGCAGAAGAACCGTGATGACTGCGTAGCGGAAGATGGAGCGGATATTTTTCTTGTTCCCTGCTCCGTAATTGCTGCTGAGAATGGGCTGGATTCCCTGGGCGATTCCGGTGTAGACAGCTATCACTACCAGAGAAATATTTGCGATCACGCCGTATGCAGCTACACCGATATTTCCTGCAAGTCTTAAGATAATAATATTAAATACAATGATAACGATTCCGGAGGAAACTTCGGTGATCAGGGAAGGCACTCCGCAGGAAAGAATTCCAAAAATTTCCTGAAGATGAATCCTGCATTTCTGCAGATGAAAGTGATTTTTCTTTTTCAGCAGGAAGGGGGAGAGGATGAAAATACTGATAACCGGAGCAAGTCCTGTAGCAAAGGCAGCACCGAAAATCCCCATTTCCAGCGGAAACATAAATACATAGTCCAAAACAACATTGGACAGACTTCCTGTGATCATGGCAAGCATGGAAAGCTGTGGCGCTTTGTCATTTCGGATAAAGCAGAGCAGAAGATTGTTGGTCATGAACAGGGGAGCAAAGAGCAGCAGTACTCTAAGATAAGTTTTTCCCATCTCATAGACTGTATCGTCTGCACCTAAAAGCCGTATAAGCGGACCGGCGGCAAAAATGCCCATAAGGAAAAAAATTCCTGCAAGCAAAGCTGTAAGAAAAACCGCAGTGGAAAAAATCTGATTAACTCTTTCGTCTTTTCCCTGGCTTCTGGAGATGGAAAATTTGGTGGCGCCGCCCATGCCGATCATCAGACCGCTGCCGTGGATAAAGCTATACACGGGAATGGCCAGATTTAAAGCGGTCAGCCCGTTGGCTCCCAGTGCTTTTGAGACGAAAAAGGTATCTGCCAGGATATAGCAGGACAGTCCAAGCATTCCTGCTATATTAAGGGAGGAATACTTCAGAAAGTCCCGAAAGCATGAATTTGTTTTCATAGGGATTCTCCTTTGGTGTATAATTTTGCAGTAAAAAGAAAACGTCCTATTTTATTTCAACAAAGGCCTACTGAAATAAATTAAGACGTTACCCGGCGGTAATTACCATATTTATCTGACTTGTAGAAAATAACATAAAAGAAAAGGAAAGTCAAGATTTTCCGGCAGTTTTTTGGCAGTATTTTCGAGAAACAGAGATGTAAAAATCAATGTATAAGGTGAAATTCTGATCCAGATATGATATGATTCATGATAACGGCTGAAGTCCTCTAAAAAGATAAAAGGAAAGAAGAAAATGAAGATAAGAAGATATAGGAGCAGGGACTGCAAAGAAATAGAAGAATTATTTTATCAGACAGTACACACAGTCAACAGGGCGGATTACAGGGAAGAACAGTTAAACGCCTGGGCAGACGGCCATGTGGATTCTGAAGCCTGGGACAGATCCTTTCAGGAACATTTTACTTTAGTAGTGGTAAAAGACGGAAGGATCGTAGGATTTGGCGATATAGACAGAACGGGATATCTGGACAGACTGTATGTGCATAAAGATGAACAGAGGAAGGGGATTGCTTCTGCGCTGTGCGAAAAGCTGGAACAGGCATTTCCGGTAGAGAAAATTGTAACACATTCCTCTGTCACGGCAAAACATTTTTTTGAGAAAAGGGAATATCGGACAGTAAAAAAGCAAGAAGTGGAACGAAAAGGAATTCTTTTAACGAATTATATTATGGAAAAAAACAAAACAGCAAAAATGAATGAACCAGAAGGGAGAAGGTAAAATGAAATGTCAAAAACTGGTACGTGATAAAATTCCTGAAATCATAAAATCTCAGGGCAGAGAGCCGATAATCAGGATTTTGGATCAGCAGGAATACAAAACAGAGCTGGAGAAAAAACTGGATGAAGAGGTCAGCGAGTATCACAGCAGCAAAGAAATAGAAGAACTTGCAGATATTCTTGAGGTAGTGTATGCACTGTGTGAGGCAGATGGATATGCAAAAGAAGAACTGGAGCAGGTCTGCCAGAGAAAACATGAGGTAAGAGGCGGATTTGCCGGAAAGATTTTTTTGGAGGAAAACTAAATGCTGACATACAAAACTATGGAACTTTCAGATGTCCCGCAGCTTGTAGGGATGTATGTGGAGACATTCAATGCGCCGCCCTGGAATGACGGCTGGACAGAGGAGACGGCAGGAAGGCGGCTGCACCAGATGATAAATGTGGAAGATTTTTTCGGGCTTTGCACTTATCAGGATGGTATTCTATGCGGGATGATCCTGGGATGTATGGAACAATATTATGACAGGATGATATTCAGTGTAAGGGAATTCTGCGTCAGTAACCAAATGAGAGGGCAGGGACTGGGAACGGAGATATTCCGCTATTTTGAGAGAAAATTAAAAGAGGCCGGGGTCGATGAAATACTTCTTTACACTTTGCGCTCTGCCAGCACAATAGAATTTTACTGTAAACAGGGAATGGAAGAAGCCGGGGAACTGGTCCTTATGCGAAAGCGTATCAGAGAACTTGGGAAAGACGGACATCATGGAAATATGTGAATTTTCCAGTGAGACCAGGAAACTGACTTGCCAGAAGTTTCTGGAGATGTTTTGCTGTATCAGCCAAAAGCAGGGTCAGAATGCATAAAATCCACAGATTTGGAACCGGGATGTATAAAAATACAGGATTTTGCGAAAAAATGTATTTAATTGCTAAAAACAGCAGAAAAAGCTGGACATTTTGGGAAAGAACGGATATTATTTATACCATGCGGAATGTTTTTACAGTGGTAAAGTACAATAAGTACATAAGAGATTCCAAGGGAGGACAAGATTGAAAATGAAAAAAGTTGTAAAGTTTGGCGGAAGTTCTTTGGCAAGCGCAGACCAGTTTAAGAAAGTAGGGCAGATCATCCGTGCAGATGAAAGCAGAAGATACGTAGTGCCTTCTGCGCCGGGAAAACGCTTTTCTAATGATACAAAGGTCACAGATTTATTATATGCATGTTACAGGGCTGCAAAGGAGGAGGAAGGAAAATTCCAGGAAATCCTTACAGAAATCAAAAACCGTTACCAGGAGATCATAGATGGTCTGGGCATAGAGCTTTCCCTGGCTGAGGATTTTAAAGTTGTGGAAGAAAATTTCCGCAGCCAGGTGGGGCAGGAATATGCTGCTTCCAGAGGAGAATATTTGAATGGAAAGATCATGGCAGCTTATCTCGGATTTACTTTCGTAGATCCGGCGGAGATCATCCGTTTTGATGGAAATGGAAAGTTTGACGGAGAAATTACAGAAGCTCTGGTAGTTAAGAAACTGAAAGATCTGGATGCGGCAGTCATTCCTGGCTTTTACGGGGCAAAGGAAGACGGGACTATCAAGACTTTTTCAAGGGGCGGATCTGACATTACCGGTTCTATTATTGCAGGCGCTATGGATGTGGATCTATACGAAAACTGGACGGATGTTTCCGGTTTCATGGTGACAGATCCCAGGATCGTGAAGAATCCTCAGGCAATTGATACCATCACTTACCGAGAATTAAGAGAGCTGTCTTATATGGGGGCCACTGTGCTTCATGAAGACGCTATTTTCCCGGTAAGAAAAGCGGGGATACCTATTAATATCAGAAATACCAACGCTCCGGAAGACCCAGGAACCATGATCGTGGAAGATACCTGCAAAAAGCCAAAATATACGATCACAGGAATTGCGGGAAAGAAAGAATTCTGTTCTTTGTTTATTGAAAAGTCTATGATGAATTCAGAGATCGGATTTGGCAGAAAAGTGCTTCAGGTATTGGAAGAACAGGGGATTTCCTTTGAACATGTGCCGTCCGGAATTGATACTATGACGCTGTTTATCCACCAGGAAGAATTTGCGGAAAAGGAGCAGCAGGTGATTTCCGGCATTCACAGGGCGGTAAATCCCGACTATATGGAACTGGAATCAGATCTGGCGTTGATTGCGGTAGTAGGAAGGGGCATGCGTTCTACAAGAGGAACCGCAGCAAGGATTTTTGCGGCTCTTGCCCATGCGAATATCAATGTAAAAATGATCGATCAGGGTTCCAGTGAGCTTAACGTCATCGTAGGTGTGAGAAATGAAGATTTTGAACCTGCCATTAAAGCGATTTATGACATTTTTGTAGAAACGCAGATTTAAAAGCTGCAGACAAGGAGAAAGATTATGTATATGAAGAGAATGCCCATACTCCGCATGATCGCAATGTTTGAGCTGGTTCTGGGTGTCTGGGGGCTGCTGCAGGGAGGTCTCTCTGCTTATGCAGTCATAATAGATATGGACGGTCTTCTGCAGATGGCGGCAGAGATGGGAACAGAGCTGTCAAAATTTGAAATTTTCTGCAGTCTGTTTGTTACCCTTGCAGGAGGGATTATTATGACGGCTGCAGGAATTCTGGGATTGCTTTTTGGAGGAAAAGAAGGAAAGGAAAAGCCTCCGATCTTTTGCGGCTATGCCCTTTTTATCTACCTGATCGTTGGGGATGCAGTGTCTGTCCTGGCTTTGGGCGGACAGATTTCTCTGTCTATGCTGCTTCCTTTTGTGATCCATGCTTTTTATCTGTGGGCAGCTTTCAGAAATAAAAAAGATCTGGAAGCGGTAGTATAAGGAGAGAACTATGGAATATCAGCATAAAACCCAGTATTATGAAACTGACCAGATGGGAATCATTCATCATTCCAATTACATTCGCTGGTTTGAGGAAGCAAGGGTTGATTTTATGACACAGTGCGGATTCAGTTATGCGAAGATGGAAGAAGAAGGCGTTATCAGTCCGGTGCTGTCTGTATCCTGTGAATATAAGTCTATGACACATTTCGGGGATACAGTAGTGATTGAAACTTCTATAGAAAAATACAATGGAGTCAAACTGCAGCTGGTCTATACAGTAAAAGATGCACAGACAGGTACGGTCCGCTGTACAGGGAAAAGCAGCCACTGCTTCCTGGACAGAGAAGGAAAGGTTCTCAGCCTGAAAAAGGGATATGAGTCTTATCATGAAAAATTCCAGAAGGCTTATGAAGAGAAGCTATAGAGGATAATCTTAAAAAAGAAAAATATAAAAAAGACAGTTTTTCTTGACAAAGGAGACTGTTTTTTTTATAATCTAAGTGTACTATGATACATAGTACACATAATACATGGACTGTACAGCAAAAAAAGAAAAAGGAAAGGAGGAAGTGCTTTGATTGTCATTGATTATCAAAACCGCAAGCCGATTTATGAACAGATTGTGGAACGGTTTCAGATGCTGATCATCAAAGGAGTGCTGGAGGCGGATACGCAGATGCCTTCGGTCAGGTCACTTGCCGCAGAACTTTCTATCAATCCCAATACGATTCAGAAAGCCTACAGCATTCTGGAGCAGCAGGGGTTTATTTATCCTGTGAAGGGCAGAGGAGCGTTTGTCTCTGGAAACCAGGCGCTGAAAGAGAAGAAGACCGAGGTTTTCTTTGGGAAGCTGAAGGAACTTGTAAAAGAAGGAAAAGAAATCGGCATATCCAGGGACTTGTGCCTGCAGAAAACAGCACAGTTCTATGAGGAGGTTGAAACATGATAAAAACAGAAAAAATATGCAAAAGCTTCGGAGAGCAGAAGGCGGTCAATGAAGTCAGCCTGACTATCGGCGACAATAGTATCTTTGGACTCGCCGGAACCAACGGAGCAGGAAAGAGTACTCTGCTGCGCATGTTTTCCGGCGTGCTGAAGCCGGACAGCGGAAAGCTGAACATAGACGGCAAAACAGTATTTGAAAATACACATATGAAACAGGAGATTTTCTTTCTTCCTGATACGGCGTGGTTTTTCCGGAATGCCACAGGGGAGGACATGGCGGAATATTATTCCATGTTTTTTCCAAAGTATAATAAAAAGCGATTTGACAGTCTTATGGATAAGATTGGCCTGGACAAAAAAAGGAAGATCAGTACCTTTTCCAAAGGAATGAAAAGGCAGACCGCACTGATCCTGGGAATCTGCGCCGGTACCAAGTATCTGTTCTGCGACGAGACATTTGACGGTCTGGATCCGGTGATGAGACAGGCAGCGAAAAGTATTCTTGCTTATGAAGTATCAGACAGGGAATTTACTCCTGTGATTGCTTCACATAATTTAAGAGAACTGGAAGATATCTGTGATCATGTAGGTCTGCTCCATAAAGGAGGCGTACTGCTCTCCAAGGATGTAGAGGAAATGAGGCTTAATATCCATAAGGTACAGTGTGTGATCCCTGATCCGGCAGATGAGGAGCGTCTTTTAAAAGAGCTTCACGTGATGCAGTATGAAAAAAGACTCTCCCTCCTTACAATGGTAGTAAGAGGAAAAAGACAGGAGATTCTTGAAAAGATCGATGAAATGGAACCTCTGTTTGCAGAGGCGATCCCTCTGACTTTAGAGGAAATCTTTATCAGTGAAACGGAGGTGGCAGGATATGACATCAGGCAGCTTTTTTCTTAAAAATCTAAAGGATCAGATGAAAAAGAATATTCCCCTTATGATCCTCCTTTTCCTTGCCTTCCTGGCAGTACTTCCTATCAATGCGGTGATCAGGATGGAAGCGGCAAAGGGCTATTCATCTGATACGCTGTTTTATGAAACAATGGGAGAAAGCTTAAGAGCAGTTTCTTATGAGTTTTTCCGGACTGTGGGAACGGGCAACAGCCTTCTGATCTTTGTTATGATAGCCGCGGGAATCCTGATGGCACTGATCCATTTTTCCTATCTTCATTCGGGAGAAAAAATGGATTTTTACCATAGCCTTCCTATAAGGAGAAATGATCTGTTTCTGGTAAGGACACTAGGATCCGTAATCTCCGTTTTGATTCCCTACTTTTTCAGTTTGCTGCTTGCTTATGCCGCAGGGGCTGCTTATGGAGCGATGACTTTCATGGCATTTAAGACCAGCCTGATCATGACGGGATTTCATCTTTTGTATTTCCTGGTGTTCTATGAAACAGCGGCACTGGCGGTGCTGCTTACGGGAAATTTATTTACAGCTGTTTTGGGGACCGTGGGACTTCTGGTCTACGCCCCGGCGCTGCGAACAGTCCAGTATATGCTGAACAGTTTGTTTTTCCATACGCTCTCTGATTTTAAAGATACAGATTGGGAACAGTTTTTAAGCCCGTTATTTGCTTACAGCGGGATTCCGGTCAATATAGAAAATCAGCTTCCTGTAGGAAAATATGCGGTCTATGGTGTTGTTCTTGCAGTGCTGCTTGCGGTACTCTGCCTGGCGGTTTATAAGATTCGTCCATCTGAAAGCTACCACAGATCCATTGCTTTTGAAAAACTTCAGCCTGTGATCAAAGTGGCAGTAGTGCTTCCTGCGTCTCTTCTTTTGGCAGTGAGTTTTACAGGTTATATGAGCAGCCATAAATTCCTGTGGTTTGTGGCAAGTCTTGCCTTTTGTTTACTGATCTTTTCATCCATGGTGGAGTTCCTTTATACCATGGATATCAGAAAAAGCCTGAAGCCTAAGACTTCCACCGGGGTGCTTGCAGTACTTCTGGGAATCATCGCAGTAGGGTACCATGTGGATGTTTTGGGTGTGGACTCTTATCTGCCGGAAAAAGAAAAGATAGAATCTATGTCTGTATATATCAACAGTATTGAAGATAAATACAGAGACAGTATGGATCTTGATATGAAGAGTACGGCTGCTCTTTTAAAGGAAAACCGGATAGAGAATTTTGATGATATTTACAAGATCGCGGAAGTGGGCGTGGATTATTACAAAGATAAAACAGAAGATGATAAGAGTCAGAATTATTATGAAGAAGAGACGATGGTCTCTGTTTATGTAGGATTCCATCTGACATCCGGGAAAAATGTATACCGCAGATATCTGATTCCGGAAACAGAAGAGCTGACAGCCTCTGTAGAAAACATTTATAACAGCTGGGAATACAGACAGCAGGTACTTCCTACTTCTTATATTGATTTCAGCAAGGCGGAATATCTGTATACAGAAGATTTTGTGCAGACAGGAGAGCAGGTGGATGCTAAAGGAGATGCCATGGAAAATATTTATAAAACCTATAAAGGTGAACTGGAAGGGATGACTTTTGCTCAGGCATCTGAGGAGCGGATCATCGGCTATCTCTGTATCCGTGAAAAGGAAAATGAAGATGGTATTGAAAAATACTACCGGCTTCCTGTGTACGAGAATTTTGATAAAACCAGAGAACTTCTTGAAAAAGCCGGAAGTCCTATGCCTGTAGATTTTGATGTGGATGAGGTACTGCAGATTCAGCTCTACAATTACAAAGAGACCGGTGACAATGGGGGGCTTTACAGTAATTATAAGGTAACAGATACGGAAGAATTGAAAGTGATCCTGAAAAACCTTTCCTGCGCAGAGGCAAGATACAGTATTGACAGTGATTATAACTATGGATACAATGTGGAGATATACTGGAAGGATCAGGACAGGGTTTCTGATATGTCTTACATTCTCAAAGATACACCGGACACTCGGCGTATAATGGAAAAAATGGCACCAGAAAATTCAGACTAACATTTTTGATAACAGAATCAGCGAAGGAAAGAGGATAAAGAGACCTCTATATCCTGCGCTGATTTTGTTTTGTATAAAACATACAAATACAACTCCTCCATTGACAAACTATAAAGAAAAATAGTACAATAAAAAAAGAAAAATATTTTAAAAATTTCAAAAAATAGTATAAATGAAGCGGCTGATTGTATAAATGAAGGACAAAAATCAGAAAGAAGATGCCGCAGATGGGGAGGACAAGGATATGTTAAATGAAAATATCAGAGATTTGGTAAAATACGGAATAGACACAGGACTGCTTCCAGCATGTGAGAGAACTTATACGATCAACCTCCTTCTGGATTTGTTTCATGAGGATGAATATACAGAACCGGAACAGGTACCTGAGGAAAAATCTTTGGAAGTGATTCTGAAAAATCTCCTGGATGAAGCGGTAAAGAGAGGCATTATCGAGGACAGCATCGGCTACCGGGATTTATTTGATACTAAAATCATGAATTGTCTGGTGCCCCGTCCGGCACAGGTGCAGGAGACTTTCTGGAAGAAATACGGAGAAAGTCCGGAGACTGCCACGGAATATTTTTACAAACTGAGCCAGGATAGTGACTATATCCGCCGCTATCGTATCAAAAAGGACAGAAGATGGACCGTAGAGAGTCCATACGGAACCATTGACATTACCATTAATCTGTCAAAACCGGAGAAAGATCCAAAGGCGATTGCTGCGGCAAAGAATGCAAAGCAGAGCAGTTATCCTAAATGCCAGCTGTGTATGGAAAATGAGGGTTATGCAGGCAGGCTGAACCATCCAGCGAGAGAAAATCACAGAATCATTCCCATTACCATTAATGACAGTCAGTGGGGATTCCAGTACTCACCCTACGTTTATTATAACGAACACTGTATCGTATTTAACGGACAGCATGTGCCTATGAAAATTGAGAGAAATACTTTTGTGAAGCTCTTTGACTTTATCAAGCTCTTTCCTCATTATTTCCTGGGTTCTAATGCAGATCTTCCCATTGTGGGGGGCTCTATTTTAAGTCATGACCACTTCCAGGGAGGACACTACACCTTTGCCATGGCCACGGCGCCTATGGAAGAAACCGTGATCATTCCTGGATATGAAGATGTGGAAGCAGGAATTGTGAAGTGGCCGCTGTCTGTACTGAGAATCCGCAGCAAAGATGAAAAGCGTCTGATCGACCTGGCAAGCCATGTACTGGAAAAGTGGAGAGGTTATACGGATGAGGCTGCTTTTATCTATGCAGAGACAGATGGGGAACCTCACAATACCATCACACCTATTGCAAGAAAAAAAGGTGATGTGTATGAACTGGATCTTACTTTGAGGAATAATATTACCACGGAAGAGAATCCTCTGGGTGTTTATCATCCCCATGCCCAGTACCATCACATTAAGAAAGAGAATATAGGTCTTATTGAAGTTATGGGACTGGCAGTGCTTCCGGCAAGGTTAAAAAATGAGCTGGAACTTCTGGCAGAATATATTCTGGAAGGCAAAGATCCGGCAGAAAATCAAACGCTTGAGAAACATGCCGACTGGGTAAAAGAGTTTCTTCCCAAATATAAAAATATCACAAAAGAAAACGTGATGGATATTCTTCAGGAAGAAGTAGGACAGGTCTTTGTGCATGTACTGGAAGATGCAGGTGTATACAAATGTACACCGGAAGGCAGAGAAGCTTTCAGAAGATTTATTTCTGTTTTATAAAAGGAACAAGATACCGAAAAGACAGGCAGGAAGAATGCCTGTCTTTTTCCTTTGGGGTATGATATAATAGGTGCACAAAGTGGAATCCAGAAAGGAAGAATATTATGAATTCTGTTTATGAAAAGCTTCAGGGCTGTTACGAAAGTATAAGGAAGAGAACAGACTTTGTTCCCCGGGTGGCTCTTGTTTTAGGGTCGGGACTGGGGGAGTTTGCAGAAGAGATAGAGATCAGAGAAACGATTCCCTACAGTGAGATCGAGGGCTTTCCTGTATCTACGGTACCCGGACACAAAGGAAGATTTGTTTTTGGATATGTCAGTCAGGTCCCTGTGGTGATCATGCAGGGCAGGGTACACTATTATGAAGGGTATTCTATTTCCGACGTGGTTCTGCCTGTCAGGCTTATGAAGCTTTTGGGGGCGGAGATTCTCTTTCTGACCAATGCGGCGGGGGGAGTGAATTATGATTTTTCCGCAGGAGATTTTATGATGATCACAGATCAGATTTCTGATTTTGTTCCATCTCCTCTGATTGGCGAGAACCTTGAGGAGCTGGGAGAACGTTTTCCGGATATGAGTGAAATTTATGACAGAAATCTCCAGAAGATTCTGCGCACTGCTGCGAAAAAACTGGGGATTCCTTTAAAAGAAGGCGTTTATCTGCAGCTTACCGGACCAAATTATGAGTCTCCGGCGGAAGTGCGCATGTGCAGGATCCTGGGCGCTGACGCAGTAGGTATGAGCACTGCCTGCGAGGCTGTTGCGGCAAATCACTGCAAAATGAAGATCTGCGGAATCTCCTGTATTACAAATCTTGCCTGCGGTATGAGCCAGAATCCTTTGAGCCACAGAGAAGTCCAGGAGATCGCGGACCGGACAGCGCCGGATTTTAAGCGGCTTCTTGCAGAAGCTATCGCAGAAATGGGAACAGAAAAAGACAGACAAGGAGAACAGGAATGAAGGAAAAAATTCTTCTGATAGACGGACACAGCATTTTAAACAGGGCATTCTACGGGCTTCCTGATCTGACAAATGCAGAAGGGCTTCATACAAATGCCATTTATGGTTTTCTGAATATATTATTTAAAATGATGGAGGAGGAAAAGCCGGATTATCTCACAGTGGCTTTTGACCTTCATGCCCCCACCTTTCGCCATGAGATGTACAAAGAATATAAAGGCACGAGAAAAGCTATGCCCCAGGAGCTGCGGGAGCAGGTCCCGGTGATGAAGGATCTGCTGGGAGCTATGGGTGTGGAGATCATCAGCAAAGAAGGATACGAGGCAGATGACTTGCTGGGAACTGTGGCAAAGAAAAGTGAAGAAAAGGGTATGGAGGTTACAGTCCTTTCCGGGGACAGAGATCTTCTGCAGCTTGCTACTGAGAATATCTGTATCCGAATTCCAAAAACAAAGGGTGGGAAGACCACCATTGAAGATTACTATGCAAAGGATGTAAAAGAAAAATATCAGCTGGATCCGGAGCAGATCATAGAACTGAAAGCATTGATGGGGGATTCGGCTGACAATATCCCGGGACTTCCCGGGGTGGGAGAGAAAACTGCTACTAAGATTCTGCTGGAGTACGGCACAGTAGAAAATGCTCATGCACATGCAGAGGAGATCAGGCCAAATAAGGCGAAGAATGCGTTTTTAGAGCATTATGACCTGGCAGTGATGAGCAAGAAGCTTGCCACAATCCAGGTGGACAGTCCTATTGATTTCGACTGGGAAAAAGCAAAGGTTCATGACTTTTATACCCAGGAAGCTTATGAGTTTTTTAAGGAGCTGGAATTTAAGAATTTTCTGTCCCGATTTGAGGGTGCAGAGAATCAAGCAAAAGCAGAGGAAAGCTTTCAGACAGTGACGGAACTGGCAGAAGCGGAAGGGGTTTTTACACGGGCCAGAGATAAGGAACTTGTGGGGCTGGAACTTCTGGAAGAGCAGAATCAGTTTATCGGCATTGGTATTTCCTGGGAAGAAAAAGAGAAAACTGAGGTATTCTGTTTTCTTCCCCAGGGCTTTTTGAGCCGGGAGTATCTTGTAGGAAAAGCAGAAGAACTGTGTCTTCGCGGCAGGAAAATCTGCTCCTTAAATGTGAAGGCAATGCTGAAAAATATGAATCTGAAAGAGCATGCTCTGATGTTTGATGCCGGAATCGCTGCTTACCTTTTAAATCCTCTGAAATCAGAATATACCTATGATGATATTGCAAAAGAATATTTAGGCGAAATGCTTCCTGCAAAAGAAGACTTGCTGGGAAAATTAAATTATAGAAAAGCTGTACAGGAAGGAAAGGAAGAAGAGATCCGGAAGAGTATCTGCTATATGGCATATACGGCATTAAAAGCAAGAACACCTCTTCTTAACGCTCTGGAAGATACAGGAATGAGCAAACTGTTCAGCCAGGTGGAAATGCCCCTGCTCTTTACCCTCTCTGATATGGAGAAAGAGGGGATTTTGGTTAATGCCCAAGAACTGAAGGAATATGGAGAACAGCTTCAGGTACGGATCGAGGAGCTGGAAAAGGAAATCTGGAGACAGGCAGGAGAGGAGTTTAATATCAATTCTCCAAAACAGCTTGGTGTGATCCTTTTTGAGAAGATGCAGATGCCGGGAGGAAAAAAGACAAAAACCGGTTATTCCACTGCAGCAGACGTTCTGGAGAAACTGGCGCCTGACCATAAGATGGTAGCGGATATCCTGGAGTACCGCCAGCTTTCTAAACTGAAGTCTACTTACGCGGACGGACTTGCTAATTTTATTGACGAGGGGGGAAGGATCCACTCCACTTTCAATCAGACCATAACAGCCACAGGGAGAATCAGCAGCACAGAACCCAACCTGCAGAATATTCCTGTGCGGACAGAACTGGGAAGGCTTCTTCGAAAAGTCTTTATTCCAAGGGAAGGGTATGTATTTCTTGACGCGGATTATTCTCAGATTGAACTCAGGGTGCTGGCCCATATGTCCGGAGATGAGAAGCTGATCCAGGCATACAAAGAGGCCCAGGATATTCACAGGATCACTGCCTCCCAGGTGTTCCATATTCCTTTTGAAGAGGTAACGCCTCTGCAGAGGAGAAATGCCAAGGCGGTGAATTTTGGAATTGTGTACGGCATCAGTTCTTTTGGACTCAGTCAGGATTTAAGCATCACCAGAAAGGAAGCGGCCCAGTATATTGAAAATTATTTTGAGACCTATCCGAAAATCAAAGGATTTCTGGATTCTTTAGTAGCTCAGGCAAAAGAACAGGGATATGTGTCCACCATGTTCGGACGGCGCCGTCCTGTGCCGGAGCTGAAATCCAGCAATTTTATGCAGCGCTCCTTTGGGGAGAGAGTGGCGATGAACTCTCCTATTCAGGGAACTGCTGCTGATATTATTAAGATCGCCATGATAAGAGTGAACCAGAGGCTGAAGGAGGAGCATTTGAAATCCAGGCTGATCCTTCAAGTTCATGATGAGCTTCTTATCGAGACTGCCGCAGAAGAGACAGAAAAGGTATCTGCTATTCTGGAGCAGGAAATGAAAGGCGCCGCAGATTTGTCTGTACCGCTGGAGATTGATATGCATACAGGAAAAAACTGGTATGAGGCAAAATAAAAGCGCAGCACAAAGGAGGAGAGGATATGAGGATTATAGGAGTAACCGGAGGTGTGGGATCAGGAAAAAGTGAAGTGCTGAACTATATACAGGATCATTTCGATGCCAGAGTTGTAAGGGCAGATGAGGTGGGGCATATGCTTATGATGCCCGGAAGAGCCTGTTATGAACCTGTGATCAATCTCTTTGGAGAATGGGTAGTCAATGATGACACTTCCATAAACCGCACTATGATCGGAGAGATTGTTTTTGACAATCCGGAATTGCTGAAAAAGCTGGACGATATCATTCACCCCGAAGTGAAGAAATATATTAAAAAGGAGATTGAAATTTCCAAAAAAGAGGAAACGGAATTCTTTTTTATTGAGGCAGCGATCCTTCTGGAAGAAAAATATGATGAAATTTGTGATGAAGTGTGGTATATTTATTGCGAAAAAGAAGTCAGGATGGAGCGCCTGCGTCATGCAAGGGGATATTCCGATGAAAAAATTGAGAAACTGATGGCAAATCAGCTTTCTGACGAGGAATTTGAGGCGCGCTGTGACTTCCAGTTATATAATGATGAAGATGTGGCACACACTTATCTTCAGATAGAGAGAAAGATGAGAACCTATTATGAATCTATGTAGTATAGCCAGCGGAAGCAGCGGAAACTGTATTTATGTGGGGAGTGATACCACCAGTCTTCTGGTGGACGTGGGGATCAGCGGAAAGAAGATTGAAGAAGGGTTAAGGAGCATTGACCGGACTACCGGTGACTGTGATGGAATTTTGCTGACCCATGAGCATTCCGATCACATAAAAGGACTGGGGGTGATTTCCAGGAAACATAAAATTCCCATTTACTGCACCAGAGGAACTATGGAAGCCTTAGAATCCATGAACACTCTGGGTAAAATGCCGGAGGGACTGTTTCACGTGATCCAGGCAGACAGGAGTTTTTCAGTGGGGGACCTTCAGGTGCAGCCTTTTGCCATTTCTCACGATGCGGCGGAGCCGGTAGGCTACCGGGTGAATCAGGGAAAGAAGTCCATGGGGATTGCAACAGACCTAGGTTATTATAATGATTACATTGTGGAGAATCTGTCAGGGCTGGATGTTCTTTTGCTGGAAGCGAACCATGATGTCAATATGCTGCAGGTGGGGAGCTATCCCTATTATCTGAAGCAGCGCATTCTGGGAGAGAAAGGGCATTTATCCAATGAGACAGCAGGCAGGCTTTTGTGCCGCCTGCTCCATGACCGTCTGAAGGCGGTTTTCCTGGGACATTTGAGCAAGGAAAATAATTATGAGGCACTTGCCTACGAGACTGTGTGTTCAGAGGTGACTATGGGAGAGAATCCCTGGAAGTCTTCGGATTTTAAGATTGCCGTAGCGCACAGGGACAGAGTATCAGAGCTGATAACAGTATAAAAAATAAGGAGCAGAGATCATGAAAAAGACAATCATCACCGTAGTTGGAGAAGACACTGTAGGAATTATCGCAAAAGTATGTACATATCTTGCTGAGAATAACGTAAATATCCTTAATATTTCTCAGACCATCATCGAAGGATATTTTAATATGATGATGATCACTGACACCAGCATGGCAGCAAAAAAGCTCAGTGAACTGGCAGAAGAGCTGGAAACTCTGGGAAAGGAAATTGGTGTGGTGATCCATGTGCAGCATGAAGATATTTTTACAAAGATGCACCGCATTTAGAAAAAACCGGAGAAAGGACAGGAAGACTTACCATGATTAACATGTATGAAGTTAATGAGACAAACAAAATGATCGAGCAGGAAAACCTGGATGTGCGTACCATTACTCTGGGAATCAGTCTTTTGGACTGTATTGATGCGGATCTGCAGCAGGTAAACAGAAAAGTATATGAAAAGATTACCCGCCTTGCCAGCCACCTGGTAGAGACAGGAGATGAAATATCCAAGGATTTCGGGATACCGGTAGTGAATAAAAGAATTTCTGTGACACCTATTGCGCTTATCGGAGGAGCTGCCTGCAAAAGTTCTGAGGATTTTGTTACTCTGGCAAAAACACTGGACCGGGCGGCAAAGGAAGTGGGCGTAAATTTTATCGGCGGATATTCCGCCACAGTTTCCAAAGGAATGACGAAGGCAGACGAACTGCTGATCCGTTCCATTCCGGAAGCCCTTGCACAGACAGAACGTGTCTGCAGTTCTGTCAATCTTGGTTCTACCAGGACTGGGATTAATATGGATGCTGTGCGCCTGATGGGGGACATTGTGCTGGAAACAGCCAAAGCCACAAAGGACCAGGATTCTTTAGGATGTGCTAAACTGGTAGTATTCTGTAATGCCCCAGATGACAATCCTTTTATGGCAGGGGCTTTTCACGGCGTGACAGAGGCAGATGCTGTCATTAATGTGGGTGTTTCCGGACCGGGTGTGGTGAAGACAGCCCTGGAAAAAGTAAGAGGAAAGAATTTTGAAGTTCTCTGCGAAACGATTAAAAAGACTGCCTTTAAAGTGACACGTGTAGGACAGCTGGTAGCGCAGGAGGCTTCCAAACGTCTGGGGATTCCTTTTGGTATTGTAGACCTTTCCCTTGCGCCTACTCCGGCAATCGGGGACAGTGTGGCAGATATCCTGTGCGAGATCGGCGTGGAATATGCCGGGGCTCCGGGAACGACAGCTGCCCTTGCCCTGCTGAATGACCAGGTGAAAAAAGGCGGTGTTATGGCATCTTCCTATGTGGGCGGCTTAAGCGGCGCTTTTATCCCGGTCAGCGAAGATCAGGGAATGATCGATGCAGTAAATGCCAATGCCCTGACTATCGAAAAATTAGAGGCAATGACCTGTGTCTGCTCTGTAGGCCTGGACATGATCGCCATCCCTGGAGATACAAAACCTGCTACGATTGCGGGGATCATTGCGGATGAATGTGCCATTGGCATGGTCAATCAAAAAACTACGGCTGTGAGATTGATCCCTGTGATCGGAAAAGATGTGGGTGAAACTGTGGAATTCGGAGGTCTTTTGGGTTATGCGCCTATTATGCCTGTGAATCCTTATTCCTGTGAAAACTTTGTAAACAGGGGAGGAAGGATTCCTGCTCCTATCCATAGTTTTAAAAACTAAGCATAAAAACTGCCCTGCATGGTCCTTGGTGCCAGCGGGGCAGTTTTCAGCTTAAGGAGGTGAAAAATTATGCTGGAGATAGGTGCTGTTGTCTGGGGTGTCTCGGATGTTTTGCGGGCAGTAGATTTTTGGAGTGCGGCTTTAAATTATAAATTAAAATACCCTGCTTCCCAGGACTGGGCGATTTTAATACCAAAAGACGGAAACGGGGTTCAGATTTCACTCAATAAGGTGTCTTCACCCAAAGCCAGACGGCATCATATTGATCTGTTTACACAAGACTGTGAGGCAGAGGTGGAAAGACTGACAGCTCTTGGCGCTGTGCGCAAGCCATGGAAGTATGAACCGGGAGCTGACTATGTGGTTCTGCAGGATCCGGATGGAAATCCTTTCTGTGTTGTCCAGCGATGAGTCTGTCTGTTTTTTAGAAATCAATTCTTGAGAATCACGGGAGATTTTGCCAGGTCACTGACAAAAGGCTCCCGGATTTTGCTTTTCAGAACAGTCTCATACAGATCTGCGGCGAAAATATCTTTTTTAAAATGAACTGCACTTTCTGCAGAAAGCAGTTTAGGATAGTCTGCAGCTTTTGTGATCAGGGAAATCCGGCTGTTATTCTGGATTTTTTTCAGAAGAGGAGATGCACTTTTCCGAAAACCCAGAAGCCGCACATAAGAAGGCGGGAAGCCGGGAGCGTCTGTGTCCAGGGATAAAAGAACATGCAGCAGGCTCCGGCTGATTCTGGTATGAGTAAGCTCTTTTGTTTTCAGCAGAGCTGTGAATTGAGAAAAACTCTGGAATTCGTTGAGTCTTCGGATGATCCTTCTGGCAAGAGCCGGAGACATATCTGCGAAGCGGCACAGAGAATCCTGGTCTGAGAGCATAAGCTGATATTTCAGCAGCAGGGAGAAGTCATCCTCACAAAGGGGAACGTTCTGTTCCAAAGTTTCTTTCATATAAGAAAAAACAGCTTCCGGCTGTGTGTGGCGGGCCTGTTCAGTAAAAACTGTATACTCCGCTTTGCTGTCGCAGGAAAACAAGACATTGCGGAGCGCGGAAGCGCTGGACAAACTGTGAGTCAAACCCGTTTCATGATAGCCGTTTCCTTCCCTTCTTACAGTGAAAGGGCGGATCTTGCTCTTAAGAGATAAGAGGGCTTTGCAGTATTCGATTCCCAGGATATTGTTAGGGGTATCCAGAAAAGAGTACCCCGGATTTTCATCCAGACAGGAAAGCAGGGCTTCTTTTCTGGCAGCCGGAAAAGCTCTGCCTTTTTTTAGTTGTTCCCTGAGTATTTTTCTATATTCTTCCGGTTCTTTCAACAGAATCTGAGCGGCCTGGATACAGGGTGACAGATCTCCGGCTTCACTGCCGAAGGAGAGAAAATCTACGGCATTCAGCTCGTCCAGGATCCCTACTGCTCCCTGTGCAAAATATTCTGCACTGGAGCAGGCATAGGAGACTGGAAGCTCCAGTACTGCGTCTGCCCCGCCCAGAAGAGCCATGTGGGTCCGGCGGTATTTGTCAAAAACGGAAGGAGCCCCTCTCTGGACAAAATCCCCGCTTAAAATGACGAGAATAAAGTCTGCCCCGGTCAGTTCTCGCGTTTTTTCAATCTGATAAGCATGACCCTTATGAAAGGGATTATATTCAGCGATGATCGCTGCAACAGTACTCATGATCCATAATCCTTTCCCTAAATGTTAAAATTTACATGTGTTTATATGGCTTTCAGTATACAGGAAGTCCGGGTTTTCTTGCAACCCCGAAATTTCTGCATGGAGAGTTGTTTCCTTGTTTGGAAAAGAATACAATTTTTGCCGGAAAAATGGAAGCCTGCCCTTGTCTGCCTATTTAAAACGATGTATAATAATACCAAACGTGGTCTGAAAATACCACGAATACAGAGCAATCTGTATAAAGAGATTATCTAATGATAGCGGAGGAAGAAATTATGAACGTATTAGTAGTAAACTGCGGAAGTTCATCACTGAAATTCCAGCTGATCAACTCTGAAACAGAAGCGGTAGCTGCAAAAGGATTATGTGAACGTATCGGAATTGACGGAAGACTGGTATACCAGCCTGCAGGCGGAGAAAAAGAGGTTACAGAAGCTTCCATGCCCACCCATACAGAAGCGATCAAAATGGTTCTGGATGCACTGGTAAATCCAAAGACAGGTGTATTAAAGAGCCTTGACGAAGTAGAAGCTATCGGACATCGTGTTCTGCACGGCGGAGCAAAGATTTCCGATTCCTGCATTATCAACGATGAAGTTATTTCTGTCATCGAAGAGTGCTGTGATTTAGGACCTCTGCATAACCCGGCAAACTTAATGGGTATTCGCGCATGTATGGAACTGATGCCCGGCAAACCAAATGTAGCAGTGTTTGATACAGCTTTCCATCAGACTATGCCGGAAAAAGCATATATGTATGCAATTCCATATAAATATTATGAAAAATATAAAGTTCGTAAATATGGCTTCCACGGAACTTCTCACAGATTTGTTTCCAAAGAAACTATAAAATTCCTGGGATTAGACCCCAATAATTCCAAAGTCATTGTTGCTCATCTTGGAAACGGTTCTTCCATCAGTGCTGTAGTAAACGGCAAATGTGTGGATACTTCCATGGGTCTGACTCCTCTGGAAGGACTGGTAATGGGAACACGTTCCGGTGATCTGGATCCGGCTGTTCTGGAATTTATCTGCAAAAAAGAAAACATTGATGTTTCTGAAATGGTAAGAATCCTGAATAAGGAATCAGGTCTGCTGGGGCTTTCCAAAGGACTTTCCAGTGATTTCCGTGACTTGAATGAAGCAAGTGAAAACGGAAATGAAGATGCGAAACGTGCACTTGACTGTCTGTGCTACAGAATCATCAAATACATTGGTTCCTATGCAGCAGCTATGAATGGTGTTGATGCTATCGCATTTACAGGAGGAATCGGCGAAAATGCCATTCCGGTTCGGGAGACAGTGGTAAAAAGCCTGAGTTACCTGGGAATTACTCTGGACGAAGAAGCAAACCAGACAAGAGGAGAGAACAAAGTGATCTCTACACCAGATTCCAAAGTAACAGTTGCCATTGTTCCAACAAACGAAGAACTGGCAATCTGCCAGGAAACAGCAGAACTGGTAAAAAATCAGAAATAATGGTTGACAAACAGTGAATCACTATGTATAATTTACAAGGTGTGATTAGGAGACTATTATGCTAATTGATTTATCGGAAATTTTATCCCTGGAAGGAAAGACACAGGTTATAGAAGTGCCTGTTTCCATGGATTCCTTTGAGTCGAAGCTTGGAAGTTTCCCGGTTGTAAAAAAAGAACCTGTTTCCCTGACAATCACGAATACGGGAAAGAAAGTTCTTAAACTGGAGGCGAAAGGCTGTCTGACCATTGCGATTCCCTGTGACAAATGCCTGAAAGATGTTCCCACAGAATTTGGTATTGCTTATGAGGAAGAGCTGGATATGAAGGCTTCAAAGGAAGACAGGATAAAAGACTTAGATGAAATTAATTATGTCACAGGTTGCAGCCTGGACGTAGAGCAGTTAGTGCATAATGAGATTTTAATCCATTG
>CALWHD010000196.1 GCA_944380235.1 uncultured Blautia sp. | reverse complement strand
GTGAATTCCGAAGCTTGTAAATAACAAAATATAGGAAAATACATAGAGACAGCGGATCAAGCAGCCGCTGTCTCTTGCCATTCATAAAACGTATGGTAAACAATTAAACATAGGTATTTGTATAAACGGATAAACCGAAGTACAATAAATAGGAAAGGTCAGAGCGATATGCCGTTGAAAGAGAACAGAAAACACACTTGTGTAAGCCGTTAAGCCCAGTGTTTTCAAGGGATAGAGAGGACGGGCTACATTTTAATATCCCATCTGGTGGGATGAGGCTCCCATGGTGATAGATACCTTTTTAGAGTCTTATGATTTCAGCGGGAAAACGATTGTCCCCTTCTGTACCAGCGCCAGCGATTCTATTGAAAACAGTCTTCATATTTTCACAGAACTTGCCCCGGATGCTTCCATTGCAGAAGCTTTGACAGCAAACGATGAGTCAGAGATAGAACCCTGGCTTGCAGGTCTGGGATTCTGAAAAAACGAGAATGGAAAGATGGAAGAGGTGTGAGAGCGTATGAGGGGAAACGGACGGGCGAGGAAGAAAGCCCTGGCAATGGGAATCTGTATTTTTCTGTGCAGCGGAAACACCGGATGTTTCCCGTCACAGAAAGGCATGGAAGAAAGTCAGAGAGGTTCTTATCCGGAAACCGCTGTGTCTGAAAAAAAAGAGCAGGCAGAATTAGATTTTTTTGCCATGAATACTTACCATACCTTTTCTGCTTATGGAAGCGGCGTGGATACTGCATTAGAGGAAGCAAGGGACAGAGTCCTGGAGCTGGAAGCCAAGTGGTCTGCGACAGAAGAAAACAGCGAAATTTTTCAGCTTAATCATGGCAATGGGGAGGTGATTTCATTATCCTGCGACACTGCAGATATTCGGAATTTCACCCTGGAGATAGCAGAAAAGACAGATGGGGCGCTGGATCCTACCCTCTACCCGGTACTTACTGCATGGGGGTTTACAACAAAAGAGAACCAGATACCCAAGGCAGCAGAGCTGCAGACACTTCTGGAAAACACAGGCTGGGAAAAAGTATCATCAGAAGGAAATCAGGTGCAGATTCCGGAAGGAATGGAATTGGATCTGGGAGCTGTGGGAAAGGGGTACGCAGGAGATGAGGCTGCAGAAATACTGAAGGAAAAAGGGATAACTTCTGACCTTTTGAATTTAGGGGGAAATGTACAGGCAATCGGCAGCCGGCCGGGAGGCGGCAGCTGGCGGTTGGGAATCCGAGATCCCTCCGGGGAAGGAAATATAGGCATACTGGAGGTGTCTGACCAGGCAGTGGTGACTTCCGGAAATTATGAACGGTATTTTGTGGGAGAAGACGGAAATACTTATGCACATATCCTGGATCCTTCCACAGGATATCCGGTGAAGAATGGACTGATGTCTGTGACTGTCATTACCAAAGAAGGGAAAAAGGCAGATGCGCTGTCCACTTCTCTTTTTGTTATGGGTCTTGAAAAGGCAGAGAATTTCTGGAGAGCACATCCTGATTTCGATATGATTCTGATTACGGAAGAGGATGAGATCTATCTAACAGAAGGTATCCGGAAAACGTTTGCCTGTGAGGATCCTGCCATGAGTAAAAACATACATATAATAGAAAAAGGAACATAAAAAGGCAGTAAATAGAATGTCTTTGATCGTGATCAGCCCGGGAAGTTTGGATAAGCTGCTGAAATATAAATTGACATGAACTTGTCTGAATATTACAATAAAAGAGTTCAAAAAGAAAGAGAACATTGTTTTACTAGTAATCAAAGATATGGCAATACTTCTAATGATAGAAAAAAAGACAGGAGATCAGTATGACAAATATTTCTTTAGACCATCGTGTTGTCAGTATTTTAAATCATATTAACGCAGGTGTGCTTTACTGTAAAAACGATCAACATTCTACAATATTATACGCCAATAACTATTTTTATGAGATGATCGGATATGAAAGGGACGAATTTGCTATTCTTTTCAGTAATCGTTTTGCTGACCTGGTTTTGGATAATGTGTCCCATATCCTGGCTTCTATTGAGGAACACATTGCTCAGGGAAAGGATCTGGATTTTGAATATCGAATGCGCAACAAGCAGGGAAAAGTGTTCTGGGTACATGATACGGCAAAGTATGAAAAAGAGAATGACTGCTGGTATGTAACCATCATGGATATTACGGATATGAAAAGCATTGAATACGAACGGCAGCGTCTGGAATATTATCTCAATCATATGCCCAATAAAATCGTCATATGCGACCAGAAGACAGAAATTGTTTATAAAAACAAACGGGCGGAGCAGTGCCGCTATTTTCCAAAAGATGCTTCCTCTCTTCGCCAGCTGATCGGAGAGCACCTTCTGGTAGAAAATCTGGACGAGATTTTAAGCCGGGCAGCCCGGGGAGAAACACAGGAGTATGAGACAAGGTATCAGGAAGACGGAATTTTTATCGGTCATGATAAAAATCGGATGATTCCCATCAGAAATACAGAGGGTGAGGTTCTGAATTATATGCAGGTAAGTGAGGATCTTTTGAGCAAAACAGACGGTCTGACTCATTTTCCCACACGTCCCATGTTTATCTACTACTATGATGCTTTAAACAGATCGCATCCGGAAAAATCTGTTTATTTGATGATCATTGATGTGGATGATTTTAAAACAATCAATGATACTTATGGGCATGGAGTTGGAGATGAAATTATACGGATTACCGGGCGGAAACTTACATCAATTCTGGGGCAGGAAGATTATATCTGCCGTTTTGGCGGTGATGAATTCCTTATACTGTTTGTAGATCAGACCATGGAAGATGTTCTGGAAAAAGGCAGATATATTTTAAGTACGATTTATGATTTTCCGAAAACAGAGAAAGACCCTCTTAAGATCACATACAGTATTGGAATTGCTTCCAGAGAAAAAGGGGACGGCTACCAAGAACTTCTTGAAAAAGCAGACAGTGCTTTGTATCAGGTAAAGGAAAACGGGAAAGGCGGCATTAGGATCTTCGGCTGGAATTCTTTAGATGAAAAGGTGGTATGAACAGCATGGCAGCAGACATGAAAGAAGTAATCGCTGACGTAACGGAAACCAGAGAAAGCATGCAGTAATGTCAGAAAAAGAAAGAAGAATCGTATCCTACCACGAGATCGGACACGCATTGGTTGCTGCGAAACAAAGCAATTCTGCGCCGGTTACAAAGATTATCATTGTACCCAGGACCTCAGGTGCTTTAGGATATAATAGAAAATAAAATTGCAACCCACACCGGAGGACAGGCGGCCGAGCAGCTTATTTTCGGCAGTATCACTACCGGAGCCTCCAATGATATTGAACAGGCAACGAAACTTGCCAGGGGAATGATATCCCGTTATGGCATGAGTGAGGATTTCGGCATGGTGGTACTGGACACTGTGTCCAACCAGTAGCTGGGCGGCGATACCTCTCTTGCTTGTTCGGAATCCACTTCGGCAAAGATTGACGAACAGGTGATCGCTGCTGTAAAGGCTGCGCGGGAAAAAGCAGAATTCTAGATGGACGAACACTTGTTCAGCGAAAGAATGTATGATATACTATATTTATCAAAAACAGGAGGACGATAAGATGCAGTATATCAGTCATTATAAATCTCCTATGGGAGATCTGCTTCTTGCGGCAGACCATATTGGTCTGACCGGTTTATGGTTCGAAGGTCAGAAGTATTATGCCAGTAAGCTTGACCCGGAACATCAGGAGAAAGAACTGCCTGTTTTTCAGAGGACCAAGGAATGGCTGGATCTTTACTTTGCTGGAAAAGAACCAGATTTTACACCGCCGATACATATGACAGGCACAGATTTTCAGATGAAAGTATGGGAAATTCTGCGCCGTATTCCTTACGGCAGAACCACGACTTACAAAGAGATCGCGCAGAAGATGGCGGAACAGAAAGGTGTGGATCATATGTCTGCCCAGGCGGTAGGCGGCGCAGTAGGACATAATAAGATCAGCATTCTTATTCCCTGCCACCGGGTGCTGGGTACAGACGGCAGTCTGACGGGATATGCCGGAGGAATCGATAAAAAAGAAAAGCTGCTGGCTTTAGAAAAAGCTATATTTTAGCCGGCATGATAAATTTTGCGCGGTCGAAAGGGAAGAGGTGGAAATGCGTGAAGATTACGGCGCTTGTGGAGAATCAGCCAAGAAAAGGATTTTGCGGGGCTCATGGACTTTCGCTCTATATTGAGACAGCACAGCATAAAATTTTATTCGATGTGGGACCTGATGAAACAGTGTTTGAAAACGCAGAGAAAAAGGGGATTTCTGTGGAAGAAGCAGATACCGTGGTAATCTCCCACGGACACGCAGACCATGGAGGCGCGTTGGGAGAATTTCTGAAGAAGAACCAGAGGGCAGCTGTTTATATACAGAGGACAGCTTTTGAAGATCATTATTCCAAATCATTAAACAGAACAAGAAATATCGGACTGGACAAAAATTTGATGTGTCACAGACAGGTGGTGATTTTGGACGGGGATTACAGAATTGACGGAGAACTGCAGCTTTTTACGGTACAGGATCGTTCAAAATTTTATTCTGCTGCTAACGATGTGCTGTATAAGGCAGATGGCAGAGATGATTTTGCCCATGAGCAGAATTTGATGATTCTCGGAGAAAAACCGGTACTGATCATGGGCTGCGGGCACTGCGGTGTGGTGAACATCCTGGACCGTGCCAGAGAGTACAGCCCGGAAGTCTGTATCGGCGGCTTTCATCTGTGTGTTCCCGCAACAGGGAAAATGATACCGGAAAAAGTTCTGGATGGTATTGCGGAGAATCTTTCAAAAAGAAATCTTTCTTATTATACCTGCCACTGTACAGGAGAACAGGCTTTTGCGTATCTGTCAGAGAGGATGAATATTTCCTATTTCCACTGCGGAGACACGATAGAAATCTGACAGCAGCGGACATGGTGAACCGTTGGCTGACATGAAGGAAATAGGACTGCTATTTTACCGCAGTCCCATTTCCTGTGTCAGAAGCAGTCTGTTTTTCCAGATTGCGCAGGTGAAGATAGACGGTGTTTTTTGAAATTCCAAGACCTGCTGCTACTTTCAGAACAGAATCTTTCATATTAAAGATTCCTTTTTTATAGAGGAGAGAGATAATTTCTTTGTTTTTATTGCTGGAAGAAATTGAACTGTCCGCAAGAATCCTGGTTTTGGTGTCTTCCAGAGCAGCAGAGATCAAATCCTCCACATTGTCACTGAAAGTTTCCATAATTCCAGCAGAACTGTCGGAACTGTTTGGGGTAAATTGAGCAAGAAAACTGGAAAAAGACAGAGACATATGGAAATTAATACATAAAAGCCCGATAATGCGCCGATTTTCTCCTAAAATGGGAATCGTAGCAGATTTTAAAGTGTTCCCATTTTTTTTATTAAAATAGCAAAGAGCCTCGGGCTCTTTTTTTTGTCGGATATTATCCAGCATGGTCAGAGCCAGATCTGTGATGGGAGCCCCTTCTACTCTGCCGGTATAATGTCCGTTTATGATTTTAATGACTGAGTGCTCCAGATCTTCCAAGCTGTGCAGGATTAATTCATAGCCCTCTCCGAGATATTGAGAAAGTCCATTCATAGTCACTTTATAAGAATCCAGAATCATTCGATCATTTTCGGTTAAAGTAAGATATTTTGCCAAAATATAACACTTCCTTTTTCGATTTTTCTAAAATAATTATAGGTGTTCTGAAATATGAAAGCAAGAAGGAATTACTTAAGGGCAGATTAAGGAAAATAAATTAATGAACAAAATGCTATTGACTAAACAAAAGTTTAGTTGTATACTCTTTAGTGTGATAATACATTAAAGAGGAGGGCTTTTATGGAAACAGTACATACAGAGAAAGCACCTGCAGCGATTGGTCCTTATTCTCAGGCGATAAAGACAGGAAATCTGGTCTTTACATCTGGACAGATTCCTGTGATCCCTCAGACTGGAGAGGTGAGAGGGGATACTATGATGGATCAGGCAGAACAGGTAATGCAGAATGTAAAGGAAGTTTTAGAAGCAGCGGGAAGCAGTTTAGAACAAGTGGTCAAGACAACTTGTTTTCTTGCGGATATGGCGGATTTTGAGGCTTTTAACCAGATATATGAACAGTATTTTACAAAGAAGCCTGCAAGGTCCTGCGTGGCAGTAAAGACGCTTCCGAAACAGGTGCTGTGTGAGGTGGAAGCCGTAGCGGAAGTAATGCAGTAGACAGTATACAAGGAAGGGAGGCAGTTATGGAGACAATAGAAAAATTTTTGGACCAAGTACCCAGAGCGGTCCTGCTCCCGGCATCTACGCCGATCCACAGGCTTTTCGGTTTAGAAAAAAGCATGGGCTATGTGGAGATTTATGTGAAAAGAGATGATATGACAGGAATTGGTCCGGGAGGAAATAAAATTCGCAGTCTGGAATATCTTCTGGGAGAAGCGGAAAAGCGAAATTGTGATATCGTTTTGACAGCAGGACCGGAACAGTCAAATCTCTGTACTCTGACTGCCGCTGCCTGTGCGAAACTGGGAATGCGTTGTGAACTGATACATAATAGCAGCGAACCAAAAAGAAAGCAGGGAAATCTTCTGCTGAACAGTATTCTTGGAGTGAGATCCCACTTTATTGGTGAGAAAACCACGAAAGAGAGAAATGTTTATATGGATGAGCTGGCACATAGATATGAAAAGGACGGGCACAGACCATATGTGGTGAGAAACGGCGCCACTACAGGGAGAGGAGCCCTGGGTTATGTGGCAGCAGTGAGAGAGATGAAGAGACAGTGTGAGCATATGGGAATAAAGAATATGACTATTTTCGCACCGGGAGGAAATGGAGGTGTTGCAGCCGGACTGATTTATGGAAATGAAACTATGGGAAATCCCTTTCATCTTGTGATTGTCAGTGTGGAGGATGATAAAGAGACATTGACTGCTCATGTTCAGGAGGTCATTCAGGAACTTACAGAGATTACAAAAATTCCCATGAAGCGCAAGGCAGAAGAAGCTGCTGAAATCACAGACCGGTTCCGGGGAGATGGCTGGGGCGTGAACACAAAAGAAAGCACAGAAGAAATTTTCGAATTTGCCAGGACAGAAGGGATTTTTATCGAGAATATTTATAACAGTAAGGTTGTAGTAGGAATGAAGACATGGATTAGAGAAGGGAGGACATCAGGTCCTGTCTGCTATCTTCATACGGGAGGATTCGGATCCCTGTTTGCACAATATGATGAATGAGGAGGGTTTTTATGGAGTATGGTTTTTTAACACTGGTACCGCCGATTCTGGCGATTGTATTTGCAGTAGCGTTTAAGAAAGTGGCACTGGCGCTGCTGATTGGTATTTTTTCAGGCGAGCTGATTTTATGCGGCTGGAATCCTTTCACATCTGTCAGTGAAAGTGTGGACTCTATTCTGGCAGTATGCGCAGATACAGGAAATCTGAAAACTTTTCTATTTACATCGCTGATGGGAGCGTTTGTAATTCTGGTAAGAGTGTCAGGCGGTGTAAAAGGATTCGTTACTTATTTGACAGAACAGAGTGAGAGAGTAAAAAGTAAAAAGATGGCAATGATGATTGCCTATATCATTGGAATCATTATTTTTATCGACGGACTTTTAAGTATAATGTTTACAGGAGTAGTCACACGGCCGCTGATCGATAGGTTTAAAGTTTCCAGAGAGAAACTGGCATATATCTGTGATGCTACTTCTGCGCCGGTCAATGCGATTATCCCTCTGAATTCATGGGGCGCCATGTTGATGGGGCTGATTGGCGCTGAGATCACTGCAGGATATATTACAGGGGATCCGATGAATCTTCTTGTGGAAAGTCTGCCTTTTCAGTTTTACAGTATCTTATCCTTAATTTTTGTATTGTTCTATATTTTAAGTGGAAAAGACTGGGGTCCCATGAAAAAAGCGGAAGAAAGAGTGAGGACCACTGGAAAACTTTTTGATGATGGGGTAACACCTCTTCTTAACGATACAGAAGGTTTTGATGAGCTGGTTGAAGAAGGAAAAGAAAATAAATGGAATATGATGTTCCCGCTGATCGTTCTGATAGGAGGAACTTTCATAGGACTGCTTGTGACTGGAAAAGGAAATCTGACGGAAGGCGATGGAACTACATCGATTTTATATGCGGTAACAATTACACTTATTGTGATGTGTATTTTCTATACCAGACAGAAAATTATGACGGCAAAACAGTTCGGAGACTATGTGCTGAAGGGTGTAAGCAATATGCTGACACTGGTTATTCTTCTTGTGCTGGCTTTTGCTATCGGTTCTGTTATTAAGACGCTGGGAACAGGAACTTTCTTGGCAAGCCTTATCGGAAGTAAAGTAAGCGGTGCCTTTGGACCGGCGATCATATTTATCCTGGGCGCAGTCATGTCGTTCAGTACAGGTACCAGCTGGGGAACTTTTTCCATTATGATGCCCATAGCTATTCCTATGGCAGTAGCTATGGATGCGAATATTCTCCTGACGATCGGTGCAGTTATTTCAGGGGGTATTTTTGGTGATCATTGTTCACCTATTTCAGATACAACTATTCTGTCATCCATGTCTGTGGGAACGGATCTGTTTTCCCATGTAAAAACTCAGCTGCCTTATGCGCTTCTGACGGCGGCACTTACAGTTATTCTTTATGTAGTATTTGGATTGGTAATGTAAAGAATAGAAATTCTGATTTAAGATATAATCGGGCAGGACCAGGAACGGCATGCGGGTGCTTTTCCTGGTCCTTGTCGAATTTTGTAGAAAAAAAGAAAAAATTATTGTATAATCATGGTATTCATTTAAGATGCCGGTAACGGAAAAAGGCAGTGGAAGAAAGTTACAGAGGGATAACGATGGAAAAAGAATATTTTGATCTGGAGTATTTGAAGGAAACCTTAAACATCTGTGTATTTCCGGATAACTTGTTTCCGGATATGTTTCTGCTTGATTACGAAAAAAATCAGGTGTACTTAAGCAAGGGGACTGCGGGAGTTCTGGAAGAGGAAGATAACTGTGTGCAGGGGCGCATGAGCGTGGAAGAGCTAGAGAGTTATTTCAGTACCGCCAGCCGATGTGTCTTCCAGCAGGATGTAATGCGTATCCGGGAGGGGAAAACGAAGCGCACAGACAGTCATCTGAACCTGGTAAAAAAGGGGCATAATACCAATCTGCTCCTTGTGATGACAGCCCTTGAAAAGCCGGGATATATTCTGGGCGTGATCCATATTAATATTGACCTTACCCATGAGTACAGCCGGCAGCTGGAGGATACCATTCGTCAGCTGAAGCAGGCAGAGAATATTAATAATCTGATCCTGGAGGGAAGTACGGATTATATTTACCATCTGGATGTAGTCAATAACATCTGTACTTTTTCTCCAAAAGCAATGGAAGTCCTTCCTCTGGAAAATAATACTTTTTCCAATGCAATGGACCGGCTTTTAAGTTTTATAGTCCCTGAGGACAGAGGGATTTTTCTGGAATCTTTTGCCCCATTTCTTACAGGGAAGAGCCGGTATCACAAAGCTGAGTACCGGGTCATGACAAAGCAGGGAAATATTATGTGGATTAAATGCCAGGGCAAGGGGCTTCATGATGAAAACGGAAATCCGCTCATGATCGCAGGCTCCCTCATAGATATAACAGCGCAGAAAGAGACCGACAAAAAGATCAGTGATATGCTTTGGTATGATATGATGACAGGGCTGAAAAACCGATACTGCTTTGAACAGGAAATGAAGGAATACCTGAAAGACCCTGATGCAAGAGGAAGCGTCCTGTGTATTGACATTCATAATTTCAAAGTTTTCAATGAGATTTTCGGGCACAGTTTTGCCAATAAGATCTTGGTAGAATTCTCCAAGATCATAAATCTGTATATCAGCAATAATCTGGGAATTTACCGTCTGGAGGGAGATGAGTTTCTGGTGCATTTAAAAGAAAGCACACAGGAAGAAATCCTGGAGAAGCTGGCGCCTTTTCAGATGTATCTGAGCAAGGAAAGAGTTCTGGACGGACATGTCCTTTTTATCCGTGCCAATATCGGAGTAGCTATCTATCCCGATAACGGAAGGACCGCTGAAGATCTGATGAAGAATGCAAATACGGCCCTTCTTATGCGGCCGAAATCGGAGCGGCATCAGACCGTTTTTTTCAGAAGTGAAAGCTTGGACAGGCTGAATAAAAAGTATTATCTGGACAGTGTCCTCAGACAGGACATGGCAGACAATATGAAAAATTTCCGGCTGGTTTATCAGCCCATTATAGAAAAAAAAGGAGATAAATTTGTATGGCATGGTGCGGAAGCTCTGCTGCGGTACAATAATCCTAAATTTTCAGATTTCAATCAGTCTGAGCTGATCGAAGCCCTGGAATATTCGGATATGATCATCACTGTGGGACGGTGGGTCATTAAACAGGCAGTGAAAGAGTGTGCTTACTGGCATAAGATGGGGTGTCCGATTTGTGTGAATGTGAATATTTCCGCACAGCAGGTATCGGATAAGGGGGTAGTAGCTTTTATCCAGAACTGCTGCCAGGAGGCGGGGCTGGATCCCAAATGGCTGGTTTGTGAGCTGACAGAGACTTCCCTGATCAATAACTTTGAGATAGCAGGACAGTTCTGCAGAGAATTGATGAGCATTGGCACAGGGGTTGCCTTAGATGATTTTGGGACAGGCTATTCCAGTCTGAATTATCTGAAATCCCTGCCCATCACACATCTTAAGGTGGACCGGGCATATGTACAGAATCTGATCCGTGAGCCATATAATCAGATTATTTTAAAATGTCTGTATGATCTGAGCAAAACTCTGGGTCTGCAGATCTGTGTGGAGGGGATTGATACAGAAGAAACCTTAAATAAGGTGCTGGAAATGGAAGAACCTTTGATGCAGGGTTTTTATTTTGACAAACCACTGGAAGCGGAGACATTCAGGAAAGATATAATAAATCACTGTGCTTCTGCCAAATAAAAGAGCATGGCACAGTTTGGGCGGCTTTGCCGGACCTGTTTTCGGATTTTGACCGAAGGGGTACAGCAAAGCCGCCCGTATGTATTAAGCTTATAATTTTAAAATCTTAATCTGATCTCCGGCAAGTTTTTTTCTGTCGCTCCATTTCATGGGGGGAAGTTTCCAGGGGATGAAATCTTTATCCTTATATTCCGGACGTATTTTGGGAACCGGATAAATTTTATCTTCATGTCTGCTGGGACAGTCGATCCAGATTCCCCTTAAGGATTTGACAGTCCGTACCAACACCATCTTAAGAACAGAAATACCAAAATTCATAAGAAAATGATTTTTCAGGGATAAAAGTGGGAACGGAACTTTCATGGCCCCAGTGGCAGCCAGCATACAGGCAGATGGACTGCAGCACCCAGGGCTCCGGTAGGAGGCGATGTCTTTTAACACATCCCCGCAGTTTCCCACGGTAAGCACCGGAAGCTGAAGCCCGCGGATATCACTTTCCTTATAAGGTCTGCCGTTCCTGTCAAACCACCAGCGGGTGCCTTTACAGGGGACACCGGAGCCGATGATCACTGCGATAGCCCGGTTTTTATCCTTCTTCGGCGCATAGATGACATATTCAAACCCGGAGCGCACAGCAGCAAGACAGCCGCCCCGGCAGGAGGCTTCCAGCTTTCTGGCAAGATCGGGTGTGACTAAAAAGGGATCTTCAATCCTGGGTGAATGAGACAGAGAATGCCCCACAAGAACCAGGACATTTGGAAAATGCCTGTGAAAAGTCTCTCCCAGAAGACTGGCGTCTGCAGGGCGGAAGTGAAAAACAGGGCATTCGCCGTCCAGGATGGCTTCTCCGTGAAAAAATCCTCTGCGGGCAGCCTCCTGAAATAATGGGATGGCATCCGGATCAAACCCCATGACTCTGGTTCCTACCCGGTCTACAGCCACAGGATCTGTGCCTGCTATAAGAAGGCGGGTGTCCACCGGATCTACCGGAGCAGGCGTATTTCCTTCTCCTCCGATCAGTCCGTCTATCAAAGTCAGATCCGGCTTTAAAATATAAAGCATATCGGCAAGCTTCTCATCGATAAGATAATTATGGTTTCGTTCCCTCAGGGAATAGGGTATGACGCCCATAGCATTTTTAAATCCCAAAGTTACCTGCGTGTAAAGGTTGGTCTTTAGCTTTGGAACGGAGATATAGAAATCTTTTCCTTCCGCAACCCCAACAAATGGTTCAGGAATCAAGATTTCTTTCATAACTCTTGCCTTGGGAAGCAGATAGCGGCGGACCGGACACAGCTCAAGAGCGGTCAGCTGAGTTTTTCTGTATTTTGCGATGCGGTCAATGCCGCTTATATGGAAACTGGTGGCAGTGGGCATGGGCTTTCCGGAGGATTCCGCGATCACAATGTGAGAGTGGAACTGCTGAACCCATTCTACAACTGCATCCAGAACACGCGGGTCAGTGGATTCGGGGTAATCATCATGGGTCATGCCGCTTTTGTGATATACAGAGACAAGATTGGGTTTGATGATGACTTTTCTGCTGGCGGCTAATTTTTCAGAGAAATGGCAGTGCCTGTTAAGGGCATCCAGGGTTTCGTATACTATTTTTTTGACTGCCCTGATATCAGCACGCTGAAAATATGCCTCAGTGCCGTAATTTTTTGGAAGGGAAACATAGTTGTTGGACAGGTCAGTCTTATCCTTTAATTGCCGCACTACTACTGTTAAATCCGTCATAAAGATAACTCCTTTTATCTTATTGGTATCTGTTTTTTATAGTAGCCCAGAAAAGCAGAAAAAGCAAGAGGTTCGTTCCTCCCTGTCATTCAGACTGGCATGCTGTTCTGTGATGAGGTATAATGATTGCACCAGAAGTGCAATCCAGGGAGAAAAATCGCCCTGCTTCGCTGCGCGAAGATTATACCGGGACCTACGGCTTGGGAAGTAAATGCCGCCAGAGGCGCCGCTTCCTTCCCTGCGTGCGTAGTATAATGAATTTGTGAAAAAATGTGACAGGGGGAAATTGCCAATGAATCTGAAAGAACTGGAATATTACAGGATGGTCTGCAGACATAAAAGTATTACCAAAGCAGCACATGCTCTTTATATGACTCCTCAGGGACTGAGCAAGATCATTAAAAACATGGAAAATGAACTGGGTGCCACTTTGCTGAACCGGACTGCCTCCGGCATCAGTCTGACTGCTTCCGGGGAATATCTTTATGAGAATCTGCCGGAAGTCTTAGAGCCTTACCACAGGATCTGCAGTGAGATCCGGTGTATTGAACAGCAGGAGAATCATGAGATCGATCTGCTGTCTGCCTATGGGATCCTGCGCCTGGTGACGCCGGAATGCCTTGCCGACTTCAGAAAAAAACATCCGGATATCATTTTAAATTACAGAGAATTTCCTGACCGGCAGGTGGAGCGCAGATTTGTGCAGGGTGAGGGAAATGTGGCTTTTACTGTGGGAAACAGCAGTTTAAGATATATTAATGCTACTTTTATGGAAAAGTTCGAGATCAAACTGCTGGTCAATAAAAAACATCCTCTTGCGGGGAGAGAAAAAGTGTCTATTGAGGATCTGAAAGGAGAAAGACTTTATATTGAAAGCCCGGAATTTCATATTCATCAGCTGATCACAGAAAAATGCAGGGAAGCAGGATTTGAGCCAGAGATTGCTTTTGAAACCAGCGGGTTCAGCCTGTGCCACAAAATGGTCCAGCAGAATAAGGGGATTTCCGTTACTGTGGATTTCATATTTGAAGATATGAATCAAAGTGATCTGGTAATGCTGCCTTTTGAGGATGGCCCGTACTATTGGGAAACCTATATGCTCACCAGAAACGGAAGTATACCGAATCCGGACATCCAGCTTTTTCACAGCCATGTGATGAAATGGCTGAAGAATATTGTGGAAAAAAATATTATCCGATAGAAGAGATGGCATAAGAAAATTGTTGAAGGGACAAAACCTTTTGTTGATTATCAGATATGGAAAAACGTGATACCATATATATGAATTCACTTAGTGACAAACTCCTAAGGAAAAAGAAACACACTTTTGGCATGCAGTGTGTTTCTTTTTTTATATAAAATCCGGAGGGATAGATTTGTTTCCGGGCTGTAGGGCAGCAATAAATGGTTGACGGTACTCAATAAAACGTTGATAGGAAGCAGCAGAAAAGATTGTTATAATATAGACAAATAAAAGGAACAGCAAAAATTTCATCTCAGGAGGTAAAAATGAGTACATTCAGATTAACTACTATCGAAGAATTCGAGGCAGCTACCGAAAGGCTTCTGGAGACGGGAGTAAAGGTAGGAGCAGATTCCTGGCAGGCAAGAGTCAAGAATCAGACACCCCACTGTAAGTTTGGAGAGGAAGGCATCTGCTGCCGTATCTGCACCATGGGACCCTGCCGTATTACTAAGAAAGCGCCCAGAGGTATCTGCGGATGCGACGCTCACGGTATCACAGGAAGAAACTTTCTCCGTTTTACCGCCGGCGGCGCTGCGACTCATTCCGATCATGGAAGAGAAATCTGCCATACCCTGCACACCGTTGCTCCGGATGGAAATTATAAGGTAAAAGATCCGGAAAAACTTCTGCGCATTGCGAAAGAATGGGGTGTGGAGACAGAAGGGAAAGACATTTACGATCTGGCACATGAAATGTCAGAACTTGCCCTTTTAGAGTACGGAAAACCATTCGGTGTACAGAGATGGCTTTCCAGAGCTCCGGAACATACACAGGAACTTTGGAAAAAGGCAGAGCTGGAGCCAAGAGCTATTGACCGTGAAGTATCTACAGCTATGCACATGACACACATGGGATGTTCATCAAAACCCGAAGCCCTGGTAAGGCAGTCTTTGAGAAGCGGTCTTTCTGACGGCTGGGGCGGTTCTATGTGCGGCACAGAGTTTTCTGACGTAATGTTCGGAACACCAAAACCGGTAGATACAGAGGCAAATCTGGGGGTTATGAAGGAAGACCATGTAAACATTATCGTGCATGGACATGATCCAAGTCTTTCTGAAATGATCTGTGAATATGCAGAAGACCCGGAGATGATCGAACTGGCGAAATCCCTTGGAGCAAAGGGGATCAATGTGGCAGGTGTCTGCTGTACATCCAATGAAGTAGCGATGCGCAGAGGCGTTCCCATGGCAGGAAACTTCCTCCAGCAGGAAAACGTAGTTCTTACAGGTGCATGTGAAGCCATCATTGTAGACGTACAGTGTATTTTCCCGGCACTTGGACCGCTTTCCAAATGTTTCCATACAAAGTTTATCACAACATCTCCGATTGCCCAGATGCCGGATTCTGATTTCATCCGTTTTAACGCTGAGACAGCAGGAGAGAATGCAAAACAGATCGTCCGCATGGCAGTAGAAAACTTTGTAAACAGAAAACAGGATCTTGTCTACATACCGCAGTTAAAACAAAAAGCTACCGTAGGATACTCGGTAGAAGCGATTGTGAAAGCTCTCGATAAGGTGGCAAGCTCCCAGGGAGAAGAACTGGGAACCACAAAACCGCTGATCCAGTGTATCACTTCCGGTGTCTTAAGGGGAGCCGTAGCTATGGTTGGCTGCAATAACCCGCGAGTTCGTCCGGACTCTGCTCACATTGAGCTGATGAAGACACTGATCAAGAATGATATCCTTGTAGTTCTTTCCGGATGTTCTGCCCAGGCAGCAGCAAGAGCAGGCCTCATGGACAAACGGGCAAAAGATCTTTGCGGCGACGGATTAAAGAGAGTCTGCGAGCTTGCAGATATTCCGCCGGTGCTCCATATGGGTTCCTGCGTGGATATCAGCCGTATGATGGTTCTGGCTTCCAGGCTGGCAAAAGATTCCGGGCTGAATATTTCTCAGCTTCCTCTGGTAGGCTGTGCGCCGGAATGGATGTCAGAAAAAGCAATCTCTATCGGAAACTATGTAGTGGCAACAGGAATTGATACTTTCCTGGGAGTAGATCCTCAGGTAAGCGGTTCTTCAGAAATGACCTGGTGGCTGACAGAAGGCGTGAGAGATTGGGTAGAAGCTTCTTACACCGTAGAGAAAGATATCGATAAGCTGGGCGACATGATGATTGCCAGAATTGAAGAGAAGAGAGCAGCTCTGGGAATCTGATGTTGATAATTTAATATGCGCCTGAAGAGTGAGTACAATGAAAAATGTACTCACTCTTTTTGGCGTGGGGATAATCTTTTAATATGCCGGAAAAATCTTGGAAAGCTTGGAGAAAAATGCTAAAATGGAACAATAAGATCATGACAGAGCAAAGGGAGAAGGCAAACAATGAAAAAAATTATTTTAAGCGCAGACAGCACCTGTGATCTGGGTGATGAATTAAAACAATCGTATGGGGTACACTATTATCCTTTTCATATTATTCTGGAAGAAAAAGATTATCAGGATAATGTAGATATTACGCCGGAGGAAATTTTTGACCGGTTTTATAAAAAGAAAGTTCTGCCCAGGACAGCGGCGATTAATGTACAGGAATATCTGGATTACTTCAGACCTTTTGTAGAGCAGGGCTATGAGGTGATTCATCTGAATCTTGGAAGCGCCCTGTCAAGCGCGCATCAAAACTGTGTGCTGGCGGCAAAGGAGCTGGGACATGTGTATCCGGTGGATTCGGGAAATCTATCCACAGGAATCGGACATCTGGTACTGGATGCAGGGGAAATGCTGAAAACAGGGAAATATTCTGCTGAGGAGATTGCCGGGATCCTGACAAGGCGGAGAAAAAATGTACACTCCAGTTTTATTCTGGATACATTAAAATTTATGAGTGCTGGAGGCAGATGCAGCAGCGTTGCCGCACTGGGGGCAAATCTGCTGAATATGAAACCATGTATTGAAGTGGATAATTCCAGCGGGGCAATGAATGTGGGAAAAAAATACAGAGGATCTCTGAAAAAGGTACTTCCTGCATATGTAAAGGACCAGCTTCACAGATATGGGAAAATATCCCGGGAT
Source organism: uncultured Blautia sp. (assembly GCA_944380235.1). Lineage (GTDB taxonomy): Bacteria > Bacillota > Clostridia > Lachnospirales > Lachnospiraceae > Blautia. The sequence goes on along the minus strand of CALWHD010000196.1, from coordinate 10,730 downwards.
AAAATTTTTATCACCCATTCCGGTATTGATGAAGAAATGATCTGCCTTGTGAAAGAAAAGATACAGGAAGAAATGGAATTTAAGAACATTTATGTGACCCGGGCGAGCTGTACTATTTCCTGTCATTGCGGTCCTAACACACTGGGAATACTCTTTGAAAGTGAGGATGGACATGAGGATTTTAATTGCTGAAGACGAAAGAGACTTGAATCAGATATTAACTTCCAGGCTTAAAGAAGAACATTACAGTGTAGATTCCTGCTTTAATGGAGGAGAAGTTCTGGATTATCTTGATGGGGGAGCAGAGTATGATGCCCTGATCCTGGATATTATGATGCCCGTCCTCGACGGACTGGCAGTTTTGAAAAAAATACGCAACAGTGGAAATTATGTGCCGGTACTGCTTTTGACGGCAAAGGACAGTGTAGAAGACCGGGTAAAAGGACTTGATGCAGGGGCCAATGACTATCTGGTAAAACCTTTCGCTTTTGAGGAGCTGCTGGCAAGGATCCGGGTACTTTTAAGAAAGCCGGCGGATGCTCCTAAGATTTGTTACCAAGTAGGGGACCTGGAGGTTCATCTGGACACTCATGAAGTTTCCAGAGGCGGAACAAAAATCAATCTTTCAGGAAAAGAATTTTCGCTCCTTCGCTATATGGTGCAAAACCAGGGAATCGTCCTTTCCAGAGACAAGCTGGAGCAGCATATCTGGAATTATGATTTTTCCGGAGGTTCAAATGTGATCGATGTATATATCCGCTATTTAAGAAAGAAGATCGACGATGGACATGAGACAAAATTAATCCATACAGTCAGGGGAGCAGGCTATGTGCTGAAGGTGAAAGAATGAAGAAATGGTCATTAAAAGTAAAACTTACGGTGCTGTATACTTTTTTTATGACACTGCTTACCTGCGTGTCTCTCGCCATTTTGTTTTCTCTCAGTAATCAGGAAATCCTTACCTCTGTACAGTCAGACCTGAAAGAACAGGTGAATGGAGGTATTGATGAGATTGAAATAAAAGAAGGCAGACTTGATGTGGATTCCGATTTTATGGATCTGGATCAGGGGATTTATCTGTCCCTTTACAGTGAGGAGGGAGAATTTCTTTATGGGAGGATTCCCTATGGATATGAAAATCAGGAGGAACTGAAAGACGGAATCATACAGACTATAGAAGGAAGCTATGGGAAATGGTATGTGTATGATGTGAGATACCGTCTGGATGGATATGGAACTTTATATATCAGAGGAGTTACTTCTGTGACAGAGGCGGAAAACAGTATTCGGATCACTCTGCGGACAGCACTGGTCATATTACCCCTTCTTGTAATATTTACAGGAATTCTGGGATATCGTTTCACAAGACGTACACTGATGCCTGTGCGGAAGATCACGGAGACCGTCCGCAGGATTCAGAAGGATAAAGATCTGTCAAGAAGGGTAGGACTGGGAAAAGGAAGCGATGAGATCTACCAGCTCTCCGATACCTTTGACCAGATGCTGGAACAGCTGGAGGAAGCTTTCAACAGAGAAAAGCAGTTTACCTCTGACGTTTCTCATGAGCTGCGCACACCAGTGACAGTGATTTTAGCACAGTGTGACGCTATGCTGAGCAGCAAGGAAATTTCCAAAGAAGAATTTACTCAGGTAAAAATGATCAGAAAAAAGGCAGAGGATATGGCGCAGATGATCGCACATCTGCTTCTTCTTTCCAGGGCGGATCAGGGGCGGCAGCAGCTGACAAAGGAAATGCTGAATTTAAGTGAACTGACAGAGATTGTAGCACAGGAGCAGCAGCTTTTGGCAGAGGAGCGGAAGATTCGGGTGTACATGGAGATTGAGCCTGAGATTTATGCCTTGGCGGATGAAAGTTTTTATATCCGTATGCTGGTAAACCTGATCTCAAATGGAATTTATTATAACCGGGAGGGCGGCTATGTAAAGGTGATACTGAGACAGACTGAGACAGAAGTGCAGGGAATCATCGAGGACAACGGCACAGGAATTTCTGAGGAAGCACTTCCCCATATCTGGGAAAGATTTTACCGGGAAGATACGTCAAGGAGTGACAGCAGCCATTCAGGACTGGGACTTTCCATGGTGAAATGGATCGTGGATGCCCATGGAGGAACTATCCGTGCAGAAAGCCGGGTTGGAGAAGGAAGCAGATTCTTTTTTATACTGCCGAAAGAAAAAAAATAAAAAAATGAGAACTTTAATCTTCTTTTAATCTTTACAGGGTATACTAAAACCATCAAAAGAACAGAAAAGAAATGGTGAAAGGAGAAATAAAAGATGATGAAAAAATATTTTGTATTAACAGCACTTACACTTACTCTGGCAGGAGGAATTTTAGCAGGCTGCGGAGAGGGAACGGATATCGGAGAAGATTCAGCAAAAGAGATTGCATTAGAAAATGCAGGTGTGGCGGAAGCGGATACTTCCAGATTTCGTATCACCAAAGACAGGGACGATGGAAGAACAGTCTATGAAGTAGAGTTCAGTGTCCAGGAAAAAGAATACAGCTATGATATTGCAGCTGCGGATGGAGAGATTTTAAACGCAGAGCAGGACATTGATGACAATTATACAAATTCTCAGAACAGCCAGACAAGTACCAGCGGAACTGCTTCTCAGACGGACAACGGAAGTCAGCAGAGTGACAGTACGGGGCAGAGTACAGATCAGCAGGCAGCAGACCAGCAGAACACTCAGCAGACCACGGATCAGCAGAATACTCAGCAAAGTACCGGTACTCAGCAGACTGCATCTGTAGCAGTCAGCGAAGCAGATGCGAAAAAAGCCGCACTGGAAAAAGTTCAGGGGGCAACTGAGCAGGATATGAGAATCGAGCTGGAATTTGACGACGGGAAATATGTTTATGAAGGAGATATTATCTACCAGAACAAGGAATATGAATTTGAGATAGACGCAAATACTGGTAATTTCTTAAAGTGGAGCGAAGAAAACTACTAATAGGAATAGCGCTTTGAGAAAACAGCACAGAGGGCAGTCCTGTGTTAGTCCGGAAAAGGACGGCAGGGCTGCTTTTTCGTGTAAAAATAAATCAGGAATCTCAGAAAATAGTAAACTATAAATTTTAAATAGGTTGACTAATGCTTTCCGGTATGGTATGCTGAATCACAGAAAAAAGGAAAAGAGGTTGAATATGGAAGCAGCTACAAAACAGAACAGAAAAACTTATGACATGGTTTATATCGGTATCTTTGCAGTACTGATCGCTCTTTGTTCCTGGATCTCCATTCCGGCGACAGTTCCATTTACACTTCAGACCATGGGCGTATTTCTTGCAGTAGGAATTTTAGGAGGCAGAAGAGGAACTCTCGCAGTTTTGGTCTACCTTCTCCTTGGGGGAGTAGGGATTCCTGTTTTTGCAGGTTTTTCCGGAGGCATAGGCATTCTGCTGAGCAATACAGGAGGATACCTGGCAGGATTCCTCCTCTCTGCGCTGCTCATGTGGGGAATCGAAAAAGCATTTGGCAGAAGTACTATAATTCTTGGAGTTTCCATGGTACTGGGACTGATTGTCTGCTATGCGGCAGGTACTTTCTGGTTTATGGCAGTCTATGGAGCAGAGACAGGAGCAGTAGGCATCGGTACAGTTCTTGCCTGGTGTGTGATCCCTTTTATTATTCCTGACCTGGTAAAAATTGCCGTGGCACTGGTATTGACAAAAAGACTGGCGGGGGTAGTGAAAAGATGAGCAGGAAACTGCGGGCGCATCACGGCATGTGCCTTTCTTTTTTTGAGGGAAAGGGCTACAGCCATGATTTTACCGCGCATATGCAGAGGATATGGGAAGAAATGAGAGAAAATCCCAGCTTGATCCTTGCAGCTGATGCAGATATTATTTGTGGCCAATGTCCCAATCTAAAAAAAGGTATCTGCGTGTCTCAGGATAAAGTGGAAAAATATGACAGGCAGGTTCTGGATCTGTGTGGACTCAGCGAAAGGGAAGAAATTACATGGGAGGACTTTTCTCTCCTGGTGAAAGAAAAAATTATCCGGGCCGGCAGAAGAAATGAAATCTGTGGAGACTGCCAATGGACAGAGATTTGCAGAAGTAAAGAGAAGAAAATTTGAAAGAAAGCGCTGCATAAGTTCAGAGGACACTGTATGCAGCGCTTTATGTATTCCTGCAGACCGTTTCATCGTGTTCCATAATCCGGTTCGATACTGATGACCGGATAATAGTTTCCAGGCAGATTCCTGATTTTTTCATTGAGATTTTCTTCCACCTCACGGAAAGTGAGAGGGCAGCCATAGGGGACAACCACATCAAAAAGTATATTTGTATGGGTAGGTCCTGCTACTGTGCGGAAGTCATGCATTTTCAGGTCAGGTGACAATTCTCTAAGGAAATCGTCTACAGTGTTTTTCAGTTTGTTGGTCAGCGGATCATCTGTTACTACAGGATCCATATGGATCGTAGCCGTACAGTTTAAGGTGTTTTGCAGTTCGCGCTCAATATTGTCAATTTCATCGTGTACTGCGATAAAATCGGCTTTGGCAGGGACTTCTGCATGAAGAGAGATGATCAGCTTTCCGGGACCGTAATCATGTACCAGCAGATCGTGGACACCAATGACAGAAGCATGGGATTTTACAATTTTCTGGATTTGCCGGACCAGGTCTTCGGCAGGAGGCTGGCCAAGCAGCGGATCGACTGTTTCTTTCATGGAAGAGATACCTGCATAGAAGATAAACAGACCTACGGCGACACCGCACCATCCGTCCAGATTGAAATCTGTATAAGGGCTTGCCAGCGTCACGAGGAAAACCACAGAAGTAGAGAGCATATCGCTGAAGCTGTCAGTAGCTGTGGCAGACATTGCCGCACTGTTCAGCTTCCTTCCAAGGACTTTATTGTAGTATGCCATATACAGCTTTACCAGGACGGAAACAGCCAGGATGGCCAGGATCAGCGGACTGCTTTCTACGGGTTCGGGGTGAAGGATTTTCTCCACAGAGGTTTTGACCAGTTCAAATGCCATGATCAGCACGGCGGCAGAGACAAACAGCCCGGACAAATATTCCATGCGCCCGTGTCCGAAGGGATGCTCAGAGTCAGGTTTCTGTCCTGCCATTTTAAACCCTATGAGGGTGATAAAAGAAGAACCGGCATCGGATAAATTGTTGAAAGCGTCTGCAGTGATGGCGATGGAGCCGCTTAAGAATCCGGCAAAAAGCTTTCCCAGGAACAACAGAAAATTCAGCCCGATCCCCACACTTCCGCATAAAATCCCATAGGCCTGGCGGACAGAGGGGGACTCTGTATTTTGGTAATCTTTAATAAAATAGTGTGCAAAAAATGAAACCATAAGAAATTCCTCCAGTCATTTTAGGTACTATTCTATACGAAAGCTTATGTCTGTGCAAGGGAAAATATGGATTCCTGTATTGGAAAAACAGAAAAAGTGTGATACACTTAAAAAAACATAAGCGGAGGAAGAGAATATGAGAGCAGAATTTGATGAAACACTTGTGACAGGAAATGATATGATCGATTCTCAGCACAAAGAACTGATCAGCAGGATCAACCAGCTTCTGGAGAGCTGTGAAGAAGGCCAGGGAAAAATCAAGGCAGTAAAGATGCTGGATTACCTTCTGGATTACACAGAATTTCACTTTGAGGCAGAAGAAAAACTTCAGGAAGAGATAGGATATCCGGGAATCCAGGAACATAAGACAAAACATGCAGAATTCAAGCAGGCTGTAAAAGAACTGCAGGAGATGCTGGAAGAAGAAGAGGGACCGACAGAGGCATTCACGGCACAGGTCCAGAAAAATGTGGTAGACTGGCTTTTCGAGCATATCAAAGGTTTTGACCGTTCTGTAGCAGAGTACAAATACATGAATTCCAATGCAGACCGGCTGTAAAAGTTATATTTTAGGAGAGGGAAACATGCTGTTTGTAGAATATCCAAAATGCAGTACCTGCCAGAAGGCAAAAAAATGGCTCCAGGAAAGAAACCTGGAGTTTGAAGACCGCCACATTGTGGAGCAGAATCCTTCCTTGGAAGAGCTGAGGCTGTGGTATAAGAAAAGCGGTCTTCCCCTGAAGCGTTTTTTTAATACCAGCGGTAGTAAGTATAAAGAACTGAAACTGAAGGACAAACTTCCTGGTATGACGGAAGAAGAGCAGCTGCAGCTTCTTGCCACAGACGGGATGCTGGTAAAACGTCCGGTACTGGTGGGAGAAACTTTTGCTGTAACAGGATTCAAAGAAAAAGAATGGATGGAAAAACTGGGGCTGGAAGAATAGGCTCAGAAACCTGAAGAAGCAAAAAAGCTTGACAGGAAGACGGTGACAGTATAGACTGTCCATAGACAGGGAAACCTGAAAGAATAAGGAAAAGAGGGATAGGATGATTATTTGTCTGTAATTGCGCGGGAAACTGAAAACAGTTCCAGAAATCTGTATCCAGTGTTGAGACGCAGGATATGGATATTATTTCATTGCGGATTATAGACAAAGTGTAATTTATCCTGTATCAGAAAACTGCCGCAGATATGGCGGGACCATAGTAGCAGGCAGTTGGTTGCAGCTTGGCAGAAGCCTGGCGGCAGGTGATAATTTCTGCTATAGAGAAATGACGTAACAGGGTCTTTTTCCGGATGGAAATAATCTGGAAAAAGACCTTTTTGTGTATACAGAAACTGCGTTACATTTTTTATACGCAAAAAGTTGGTAAAAAGGAGACAGAAATGATACAGGTGAAAAATTTAACAGCCATACACAAAAAAGATTCCAGACCCCTTTTTGAAAACCTTTCTTTTGTTCTTGAAAAGGGGGATAAGATGGCAGTCATCGGAGAAGAGGGAAACGGAAAATCTACGCTTTTAAAGCTTCTTTATGATCCTGCCATAACAGATACTTATATAGAATATGAAGGAGAAATCCTGAAAAACGGCGCCTGCACAGGCTATCTGGCGCAGGAACTGGCAGAAGAAGAGAAAGAGCTCACTATCTGGGAGTATATGAGCAGTGATCCTGTTTTTTTTGAGAAAACGCCAAAAGAACTGGGGAAGATTGCAGGAACAGTAGGCCTGCCGGGAGATATTTATTACGGACAGGAAAAACTCCGGCAGCTGTCCGGCGGAGAAAAGGTAAAACTTCAGCTTGCCAGGATCCTGATGCTGGATCCGGAGGTAATCCTTCTGGATGAACCTTCTAATGACCTTGACCTTCCTACTCTGGAATTTCTGGAACGTTTTATTTTAAATGTGCCGGCAGCTGTTCTGTATGTATCCCATGATGAGACACTGATCGAGAGGACAGCCAACAAGATCCTGCATCTGGAACAGCTGCGAAGGAAGACCAGGTGCAGGTACACAGTGGCAAAATCTACCTATGAAGAATATCTCAGGAACCGGGAGAGGATGTTTGCCAGCCAGGAACGGATTGCAGGGAAACAAAGAGAAGAATTTGCCAGACAGCAGGAGCGTTACTTAAGAATCCAGCAGAAGGTAGAGTATCAGCAGAATGCCATTACCAGGCAGGATCCCCATGGGGGGAAACTGCTGAAGAAAAAAATGCATGCAGTCAAGGCAATGGAGAAAAGATTTGAGAGGGAAAAAGAAGAATTTCTGGACTTCCCGGAAACGGAAAATGCAGTTTTTCTCCTTTTTGGCAAAGAAAGTGCCGTCCCCCAGGGAAAGCAGATCCTGGAATACTGCCTGGATGTACTGGCAGCAGGAGAGAAAGTTCTTGCCCGGGATCTGTTTCTCAGGGTAAAAGGACCGGAACGCATAGGGATCATAGGGAAAAACGGATGTGGAAAAACCACCTTTTTAAGAAAGATTGCAGAGGAGCTAAGGGACAGACAGGACATACGCACTGCTTATATGCCTCAAAATTACGAAGAAGAAATGGATATGGGGAAGACTTGCGTGGAATTTTTAAAGACAGACGGGAGCACAGAGGAGGAGAAGCGAATCCGGACCTATCTGGGAAGTATGAAATATACGGCGCAGGAGATGGATCATCCGGCAGGGGAACTGTCAGGAGGACAGAAAGCAAAATTGTTTTTTCTGAAAATCAGTATGCAGAGAAGTCAGGTATTGATCCTGGACGAGCCTACCAGGAATTTTTCGCCTCTGACCTGTCCGGTGATCCGGAAACTTTTAGCAGAGTTTCCGGGAACGATTATCAGTATTTCCCATGACAGAAAATACTTGAAAGAAGTTTGTAATGTCCTGTATGAACTAACGGAGAAAGGGCTGAAGCGGCTTTATAATGTTAAATAATTATCATTTTTCAAAAAAATTAGAGATTTTTTATTGATTTAATTCACTAAATATGTATAATTAAGGATAGGGAAGTTGGAAGGCTCCACTTTCTTGCAGATATAATGGGATCTGGGGTACGGATTTCCGTTATATTGTTCACTGTACTATTAAAGAAAAGAGGTAAAATGTAAGATGGCAGAAATCAATTTAAGTAAGTATGGCATTACAGGCACTACAGAAATTGTACACAATCCTTCTTATGAAATGTTATTTGAAGAAGAAACAAAACCAGGATTAGAAGGATTTGAAAAAGGACAGGTGAGTGAACTTGGCGCAGTTAATGTAATGACTGGCGAATACACAGGCCGTTCACCTAAAGACAAATTCATCGTAGTAGATGAAAATTCCAAAGATACTGTATGGTGGACATCTGACGAATATAAAAATGATAACCACCCGGCTACACAGGAAGCTTGGAATACCGTAAAAGACATTGCATTAAATGAGCTTTCCAACAAGAGACTGTTCGTAGTAGATGCATTCTGCGGAGCTAATAAAGATACACGTATGGCAATCCGTTTCATTATGGAAGTGGCTTGGCAGGCTCACTTTGTTACAAATATGTTTATCCAGCCTACAGCGGAAGAACTGGAAAACTTTGAGCCGGACTTCGTTGTTTACAATGCTTCCAAAGCAAAAGTTGAAAATTATAAAGAATTAGGCCTGAACTCCGAAACAGCTGTTATGTTCAACATCACAAGCCGTGAGCAGGTTATCGTAAATACATGGTACGGCGGAGAAATGAAGAAAGGTATGTTCTCCATGATGAACTACTATCTGCCGTTAAAGGGCATCGCTTCCATGCACTGCTCCGCAAACACAGATATGAACGGAGAAAATACAGCAATCTTCTTCGGACTTTCCGGTACAGGTAAAACAACTCTGTCCACAGACCCGAAACGTCTTCTGATCGGTGATGACGAACACGGCTGGGATGACAACGGTGTCTTCAACTTTGAAGGTGGATGCTACGCAAAAGTTATCAACCTGGATAAAGAATCTGAACCAGATATCTATAATGCAATTAAGAGAAACGCTCTTCTTGAGAACGTTACTCTGGATGAGGAAGGAAAAATTGATTTCGCAGATAAGAGCGTGACAGAAAATACACGTGTATCTTATCCTATCGATCACATTGAAAAAATCGTTCGTCCGGTTTCAGCAGCTCCTGCAGCAAAAGAAGTTATCTTCCTGTCCGCAGATGCTTTCGGTGTACTGCCTCCAGTATCTATCCTGACACCGGAACAGACACAGTACTACTTCCTGTCCGGATTTACAGCAAAACTGGCTGGTACAGAGCGTGGTATCACAGAACCTACACCAACCTTCTCTGCTTGCTTTGGACAGGCGTTCCTGGAACTGCATCCTACAAAATATGCAGAAGAGCTGGTTAAGAGAATGGAACAGAGCGGTGCAAAAGCATACCTGGTAAATACAGGATGGAACGGCACTGGAAAACGTATCTCCATTAAAGATACACGTGGTATCATCGATGCAATCTTAAACGGAGATATTCTGAAAGCTTCTACAAAGAAGATCCCATACTTCAACATTGAAGTTCCTACAGAACTTCCTGGAGTTGATACAAATATTCTTGACCCAAGAGATACTTATGCAGATGTTGCTGAATGGGAAAAGAAAGCAAAAGACCTGGCTCAGAGATTCGTTAAGAACTTTGCTAAATATGAAGGAAACGAAGCAGGCAAGGCATTAGTTGCTGCTGGTCCTCAGGTAGAAGAATAAGAGACAGGATTCTCTGGATGAATTGGCACAGGACTTTGTCCTGTGCCTTTTTGTATTTTTTTCAGTACAATTAAAAACTTGGAAAAAAGATACAGAAGGGACAAGAAAGAAAAAACAGCAGGAAAAAAAGAAAGATTGTAGATTTTCTACCGGGGAGGGAAAGATGGAATTTTATGGAATAAAATTTCAGATCAGACAGATTTATCCCAATTTGCGTCCTTCCGAACAGAAGGTGGCAGATTATGTCCTGGAATATAAAGACAGCGCCAAAAAGCTGCTGATGGAAGAAGTAGCAGAAAAAACCGGGGTAAGCCAGCCTACAGTGATCCGGTTTGTAAAAGCAGCCGGATTTCAGGGATTTAAGGATTTTAAGTATGCGCTGATGCAGGAAGAGGCAAAAGAAGGAGCAGAGGAAGAAGAACGGATTGATCTATATGGGTTTCAGATTTCCAGAACAGACCCTTTGGAGGATATTCCGGGAAAGATCATCAATACTTCTGTGGAGATGCTTGAGGAGACAAGGAAACATATTTCTGTGAAGGCGTACCGGAAGGCTGTGGACGCGATCCTGAAGGCAGAGAACATCGTTATATACAGTGTAGAAAATTCTATCTGCACCGCGGATGATCTGCTGACAAAACTCACTTATCTCGGTCTGAACTGCAGAGTTT
>CALWHD010000195.1 GCA_944380235.1 uncultured Blautia sp. | reverse complement strand
AATGCAGACTGCATCATGGTCATGGAGCGGGGCAGGATTATTGAGCGGGGCAGTCATGACGAACTGATCGCAGCGAAAGGAAAATATTACCAGCTGTATACCGGAAATTTTGCGGCGTAGGAATAAGCGGCAGGCCCACACTTGCTTTAAGGCGGTATTTCATGGAAAAAATATTTTCATAACGGAAAAAACATGATACAATGTCCCATGTACGAAATGCAGACAAAGAAAATTTTGTATGACATCCTGCATCAAGTTGCTGTAGAAAAATAGAAAATATCAGGAGTACAGTACATGGATAAGAAGTTTTATTTTGCTCCTATGGAGGGAATAACAGGGTATGTATATAGAAGAGTACATCATAGATTTTTTCCGGGAATAGACAAATATTTTACGCCTTTTCTGTCTCCCGGACAGAAAAAAATCATGACTCCCAGGGAGAAAAATGATATCCTTCCGGAGCATAATGAAGGGATTTTTTTAGTTCCTCAGATTCTGACAAACCAGGCAGAATCCTTTATTAAATGTGTCCGGGAACTTGAAAATTATGGATATAGAGAAGTAAATCTGAACTTGGGATGTCCTTCCGGAACTGTGGTTGCAAAGAACAAGGGTGCCGGTTTTCTGGAGTTTCCGGAAGAGCTTGACCGCTTTTTAGAACAGATTTTTTCTTCACTTTCTATAGAAATCTCCATTAAAACCAGGATTGGGAAAGAGGAGAAAGAAGAGTTTGAAAAACTTCTGAAAATATATAATCACTATCCGGTAAAAGAGCTGATTATTCATCCGAGGGTGCAGACAGATTATTATAAAAATACGCCGGATCTTAAGACTTTTGGAGAAGCTTTTGAGAACAGCAGAAATCCTGTCTGCTATAATGGAGATTTATTTACGGAGAAATTGTGGAAAAGTTTCTGTGAAAAATTCCCCGATGTGGATACTTTTATGCTGGGAAGGGGATTGATACGCAATCCGGCATTAGTTGGCAGAATACGGGAGGGAATACATCTGGACAAGATTTTTTTGAAGGAATTTCATGATACTCTGTGTGAGGATTACAGAAGTGTGATGTCCGGAGACAGGAATGTTCTGTTTAAAATGAAAGAATTATGGTTCTATATGGGAACCCTTTTTGATGACAGCCAGAAATATATGAAAAAGATCAAGAAGGCGCAGAAGCTTTCAGATTATCAGGAAGCTGTGGATAGATTGTTCCAAGAAAGAGATATACGGGAAGAATAAAAAAGCAGGGAGTCTGGGCAGAAAGAAATGCTCAGATTCCCTGCTTTTTTGTGGATTTTGCATTAGGAGTGTTGCTGAGGAAAATCAGATAAACTTTACTGCAGTTCCATACGCCATGATTTCAGCAGCTCCCTGAGCCACAGAAGAAGAGGAATATCTTGCGCAGACAATGGCATCTGCGCCCAGAGCTTCCGCGTTTTCCACCATGCGCTTTGTGGCAAGGGATCTTGCGCTGCTCATCATCTCATTGTAGGAAGTCAGTTCTCCGCCGACTAAAGTTTTAAAGCTGTTCATAATATCTTTTCCGAGATGTACGGATTGGATGGTATTTCCTTCTACCAGGCCCAGAACTTCAAAATTTTTACCGGGAATGTTGTCTGTAGTTACGATTAACATGGTAATATCCTCCTTAGTTGTTTTTATAAAATCATTTGCGACCCAGAAGCCGGTTTCAATTTCGGCTTTCTATATATATTTATATTACTCCAGGTTCAGTTTTTTTGACAAGAGATATCTGCTTCCCAGGAAGAAAAGAACAGATAGTACGATGCTCCATACCAGAGAAAAGATTAAGGGAACAACGCCCTGGGCAGAAGCTGGAACTCCGTTGACTGTGACACTGAGTCCGGAAGCGGATGTTACATAGGTTTCTGAACCGAGGGCACTCATTCCGGGAATCAGTAAGATTAACGTCTGTACTATGGTCAGGAAAATGTTTAAACCAAAAAAGGACAAGACCGTTCCCAGTACTTTATGGGTATTGAACAGATTTCCCAGGCACATGGAGAAAATCAGCAGGAAGGTGAAATAAATGCCGTCTGTCAGGAAATTTAAAATTGTAAGTATGGTCATAAGATGGACTTCGGTTCCTTCAGATCCTGCCAGAATGTTGAGAAATTCAGCCACAGCCTTAAAAAAATCAGGAAAGGTTTCTCTGAAACTAAAAAAGAGGAGAAACACAGAGAGGCACAGGCAGATAAAGTCGATAATTGTCCATGCCCAGAATATCAATACCTTGGACCAGATAAGCTTTGCAGGAGTAACCGGTAGTGTGTGGGTCAGATACCCTTCGTCGGAAAACAGACTTCGCTGCATACGCACTGCCAGGTAGAAGAAGGTAGCGATGGCAGCTGCAAGCATAAGCAGTACATAGCCCAGAATATACAGAGCTGCCGAGATACCGAAAACATTGGCTGCGGAATGACTCCAGGTCTCACCGGAAACACCTGTGGCAAATCCAAGTCCGATACGTCCGATCAGAGTATAGACAAGGAGAATAACATGAATCATCGCGAGCATGAGGAAAACGGATTTCCATTCATATTTCAATAATTTCTTTAACATTTGAATACCTCCCGAAACAGTGTATCGACGGATTTTCCCTGGTTGAACCGGATGTTTTCCACGCTGTCGATCAGGCGGATGTGCCCGTTTTTGATAAAGATAACATCATCCAGAATATTTTCGACATCGGAGATCAGATGGGTGGAGATCAGGATCGTGGCATTTTCATCATAATTGTTTATGATAGTAGAGAGTATGTAATCTCTGGCTGCTGGATCTACTCCTGCAATAGGTTCGTCCAGGCAGTAAAGACTGGCGCGGCGGCTCATGACAAGAATCAGCTGTACCTTCTCTTTTGTGCCTTTTGACATAGTTTTCAGACGGTCAGAAGGATTGATGTCCAGCCGCTGAAGCATATCATAAGCTCTGCTCTTGTCAAAGTCTTCGTAAAAGTCAGCAAAGTAGGAAATGATATCACTGACTTTCATCCAGGGTATCAGGTAAGTTCTTTCCGGAAGATAGGAGACGATTTTTTTTGTTTCCGGACCGGGAAGGAGTCCATTGATCAAAAGGGTGCCTTCTGTAGGTACCAGAAGTCCGTTGATCAGTTTGATCAATGTGGATTTTCCGCTTCCGTTAGGCCCCAAAAGGCCAATAATCTTTCCTCTTTCCAGGGAAAGGCTGATGTTGTCCAGTGCAGTCTTGTTGCCGTAGCGTTTGGTGACCTTACTGCATTCCAAAATCGGCTTCATGATTCTCCCTCCTCTTTTGTATCTTTCATGTTTTCGATCAATTTCAAAGTAGTTTCTCTGGAAAAGCCAATGCGTTCCATTTTTTTCAGAAATTCTTTAATCTCTTCTGAAGCAAGCTCTTTTTTTGTTTTATCAATCATACCTAAATCCTCCGTTATAAAACGTCCGCTGGTTCTTTGGCTGTAGATCAGCCCGGTTCTTTCCAGCTCTGCCATTGCTTTCTGCATGGTGTTCGGATTAACGCCGGCATCCTGGGCAAGGGCTCTTACTGATGGAAGCTGGGAGCCAGGCGGATAAATGCCGGAGATAATGTCAAACGTGATGCGCTCCATAAGCTGGGAATAAATAGGGCGTTCTGAATTCAGATTCCATGCCATATCGGGATATGCACCTCCTGTTTTTGTGTGTGGATGGAAATAATCAGAAAATCATTTCCAAAGTTCTTGTATTACTGTATTATTGTACTATTTACTTAATACAATAATACGAAGGAAAATCAGGTTTGTCAAGAAAAAGTTTATAGAATGTTTTCATAATCTTCCGTTTTTTCGGTAATTTTGGGCATTGCATTTCAAGAAATGTATGTTACAATAATGTTACACAAAGATTAAAAGGTGAGAATATGAATTTATATGAGGCTATTTTTTTAAGAAAATCTGTCCATAGTTACGAGATGGAGCCTGTGAGCAGTGAGTTGATTCAGGAGATAAGGGATTTTTATTCTCAGATAGAGGGACTCAACCCGGGTATCCGGACAGAGATTTCCATTATTGATAATACAAGAGGTCAAAATAAACTGATGCATTTGTTGGGGACAAAGGCACCCTATTATCTTGCATTTTATTCGGAAGATAAAGATCTGGCTCAGATGAATGCCGGATATATCATGGAACAAATCGCTTTGTTTCTCTGTACCAAAGGACTGGGAAGTTGTTTTTTGGGAAATGTGAAGCCAAGGTTTGGAAATACCAACCGGGGACCTATGAAATTTATGATCATGCTGGCATTCGGGAAGAGCAGAGGAAGCTATACCAGAAAGGCGGCGGAGGCACGGCGCATTGATCTTAAGGATCTTTGTGTCTATAAAGAGATTCCGCGTCAGTGGATCAAGCAGCTTTTGGATGCGGCGCGCCTGGCACCATCCAGTTTCAACAGTCAGCCATGGAGATTTGTAGTTTATGATAACAGGATTCATGTGTTTGCCAAAAGGCACGCTATGGACCGTATGGGAAAATTCGAGGAAATGAATTTTGGAGTCATGTTTTCTCATTTTATGGTAGTGGCTGAGGAACTGTGGCTGGATGTGGATTTAATTCGTCTGGATGATATCAGTCATAAAAACTTCCCCAACAATCAGTATGTGCTCAGTGTAATTCTGAGGACCTGATAAAAAGTATACTGGGTACATCCGGTCTTGTGAGGGAAGATAATCCGGGGTTCTGAAAGAACAGGACAGGTCTGTAAAAAATAATTAAAAAAAATTGTTGACAAACAAAAAATTCTATAGTATATTATTACCTGTGCTTGAGAGAACATCTCTCAGAACAGAAATGCGCGAGTGGCTCAGTTGGTGGAGCGCGACCTTGCCAAGGTCGAGGCCGCGGGTTCGAGTCCCGTCTCGCGCTTTTATTTTTTGTAAAAAGCGTTGCGCAGATTGCGCAGCGCTTTTTTTAAAACTTTAGTACGATAAAATGTTGGCAGGATTTCAGAATTGTGTTATAATAAGCACAGTTTTTAGTGAATATGTACAATATTCAAGGAGGTACTGCATTATGAAAATGATTTTTGCTATCGTGAGAAAAGAGGACGAAGGATTTGTAATAGAACGGCTGAATAAGGAGAAGATCAGTGTTACAAAGCTTTCCAGTACCGGAGGATTCCTGAGAAAAGGAAATGCCACACTTATGATTGGTACAGAAGATGAAAATGTAGATACTGTGCTTAAAGTGATCAAAGAAGAATGCTCCAGGAGGAAAGAGGTGCTGATCAATCCAACCTATTCTGCAGGGACCAAGGGCCCTGTTCTGGGATACGCAGCTCCTCCTGTTACCATCGATGTAGGCGGGGCGACGGTATTTATTGTGAATGTCGAGCAGTTCCTGAAATTATAAGCAAGTAAGCAGAAAACAATCTTGAGAAATCCTCCGGATAATGGTAGAATTATCAAATACCATATTATGTTTTCCGCAGCTGAATGCGGAGTTACAAGGAGGATAAAATCATGAAGAAACTGAAAGTAAAAAAAGGTTCTAAGTGTATGGCATGTCTTGAATGCGTAAGGGCATGTTCTGAAAGCTTTTACAAGGAGTTCGACCCGGATAAGTCCTGCATCCAGATTATTGATAAAAACGGCGATGCGAAGCCTATGGTCTGTGTACAGTGCGGCAAATGTGCAAAAGCCTGTCCGGAAGAGGCCATTACTCAGAATGCAAAAGGTGTTTACATGATCAATAAAAAGAAATGTACCGGCTGCGGCAAATGTGTAGAAGTCTGTCCGTTTAAAGTTATGGTAAAGGCAGAAGAATCACCGGTGAGCAGCAAATGTATTGCCTGTGGTATCTGCGCAAAAGCCTGTCCGGCAGATGTTCTTGAAATTGTAGAAGACTAATGGGAAAAGCTGCTGTACGTGTTCTGTACAGCAGCTTTTTGTGTAGCAATAGGCGGTCCGCATATGCGTGCCGTCTATCGTTTTATAAGTTGGAAAGGAAGATGAGATGAAAACAGAAACCACAGAAATCAGATCAGAATATGACGGTGTCATCCTGTCTGTTCTTGTGACAGAACCGGAAAAATGCAAGAAAGGCGTGGTGCAGATCTCACATGGAATGTGTGAAAATAAAGAGCGTTATCTTCCTCTTATGACGTTCCTTGCTGATCACGGGTATGCGGCAGTGATCCATGATCACAGAGGCCACGGAAAAAGTGTGAAGGTACCTTCTGACCTGGGATATTTTTATGATACAAAGGAGGAGGGAATTGTCGGGGATCTTCACCAGATTACTTTGTGGACCAAGAAAAAATTTCCACAGATGCCCCTGTTTTTGCTGGGGCACAGTATGGGAACTCTGGTGGCGCGAAATTATTTAAAAAATTATGATTTTGAGTTAGAAAAGCTGATTCTCACCGGACCTCCCAGCAAGAATCCTGCAGTGGATCTGGGGCTGTTTCTGGCACGTATCCAGAAAAAAGTGAAAGGTGGAAAATATAGGAGTAAGGAAATCCAGGCAATGGCATTTGGACCTTATGCCGCAAAGTTCAAAAAGGAAAAAAGTCATTCGGCGTGGATTTGCTCTGATTCTCAGGTGGTAAGGGAATATGATGATTCGCCGCTGTGCGGATTTCTTTTTACTGCAGATGGTTTTGAATCTTTATTCTGCCTTTTAAAGGGAGCGTACAGCACAAAAGGATGGAAGATGAAAAACAGAAAACTGCCTATTTTATTCCTGGGAGGTAAAGAAGATCCCTGTATAGGAGGAGGCAGAAAATTTGTAAAACAGCTGCAGTTCCTAAAAAATGTGGGATATGAACATGTAACGGGAAAAATGTATCCTGACATGCGCCATGAGATACTTAATGAAAAAAACAAATATCAGGTATTCGAGAATATTCTTGCTTATCTGGAGAAGTAAAGGAGAATCCCTTAAGCAATCAAAAATATTGACAATGATGATTAAATGTGTTTAAACATACTCATGGAGGACATTGTTTATGAACACTTTTAATATCACTAATTACAAGCCAAAGGATTTCGCTGAATTGTTAGGTGTTTCTGCAAAAACATTACAACGTTGGGACAGAGAAGGAACTCTGAAAGCAAATTGAACTCCAACTGATAGGCGTTATTACACTTACGACCATATCTTCAGTTCAAGAGTATAAATACTGAAAATGATAATTGTCAAACTGTTATGGCATCATCGTAGACCAATGTATCGAAGATTACGGAAGTGGCTTAAACTACAATCGAAAAAAGTGGAATCAACTATTAGATGAAGTGATGGAACAAAAAATTAAAACTATCATAGTTACACACAAAGATAGATTTATCAGATTTGGCTATGATCGGTTTGAAAAATTCTGTATGAAGTTCAATACAACCATAGCGGTAGTAAACAATGAAGAACTATCACCACAAGAAGAACGCGTACAGGATATTGTATCTATACTTCACGTATTTTCTTGTAGGTTGTATGGGCTTCGTAAGTATAAAAAACAAATAGAAGGGGATGAGGAAATTGCTAAAGAGCTACAAGACAGAAATAAATCCAACACCAGAGCAGAAAGTCAAAATTAACAAGACTATCGGCACTTGTAGATATGTCTATAATTTCTATCTTGGTCACAATAAAGTCTTGTATGATAAAGGTGAAAAGTTCATGACAGGCAAGAGTTTTAGCGTATGGCTTAATAACGAATATATTCCCGGCAATCCTGATAAAGCATGGATTAAGGAAGTGTATTCAAAAGCCGTAAAAAAGTCTATCGAAGATGGATATACTGCATTTACAAGATTTTTTAAACATCAGAGTGCTTTTCCGAATTTCAAGAAGAAAGGTAAGTCTGACGTAAAGATGTATTTCGTAAAAAATAATCCAAAAGATTGTAAATGCGAAAGACACAGACTTAATATTCCGACTTTAGGATGGGTTCGCCTAAAAGAAAAAGGCTATATTCCAACAATCAAAGACGGATGGAAAATCAAAAGCGGTACGGTGTCAATGAAAGCAGATAGATACTATGTATCGGTTCTTGTTGAAATCCCGGATATCAAGATTGCTAACAATAGCGGCGATGGTATTGGAATAGATTTGGGTTTGAAAGACTTTGCAGTTATTTCAAATGGTAAAACCTATAAAAACATCAATAAGTCGGCAAGAGTAGGGAAATTAGAAAAGAGACTGCGTAGAGAGCAAAGATGTCTCTCACGCAAGTATGAGAATTTAAAGAAAGGAGAGTCCACTCAGAAGAATATACAAAAACAAAAGCTTAAAGTACAGAGACTTCATCATAAGATAGATAGCATCCGTACTGTCTATATCAATAAAACGGTAGCAGAGATAGTGAAAACCAAGCCATCTTATATAGCTATTGAAGATTTGAATGTGTCAGGCATGATGAAGAACAAACATCTCTCGAAGGCTGTTGCATCACAGAAATTCTATGAATTTAGAACAAAGCTAAAAGCAAAATGTGATAATAACGGTATTGAATTAAGAATTGTAGACAGATGGTATCCATCTTCCAAGATGTGTCATTGCTGCGGTAGTATCAAGAAAGACTTAAAACTTTCAGACAGAATATATCGCTGTTCGTGTGGCTACATTGAAGATAGAGATTTTAATGCAAGTCTCAATCTTAGAGATGCTGTAACTTACGAGGTTGCATAATCAAGCAAACGTAAGTATGTACCGAAGGCTATTTCGGGAATTTACGACTGTGGAGTGTACAAGAATTTGTGAGTAGTGTGTTACTTGTAACCACCAAAGCATACACATTGAAACAGTAAGAAGTATCCGCAAGGACTTCAATTTCTCGATGTGTTTGAGTATGTTTAAACATATTTTGAGTGGCAGTCCTATGTCTACCAAATCAGAACTTCTAAAAATGTTAGAACAAAATAAAGGAACCTTTCTCAGAGGAGAAGAACTGGGAGAAAAAATGCAGGTTTCGCGGACAGCCATTTGGAAGGCAGTAAAAAGTCTGCGGGAGGAAGGGTACCACATCCGTGCAGTAAAGAACAGGGGATATGTCCTGGAAGAAGAAAATGACATTTTATCCGAGCAGGCCGTCCGGCTGTGGCTGAAAGATCAGGATGCAGAGGTAGAGATTTGGAAGGAAATCCCATCTACGAACCAGCGGTTAAAACAGGCTGCAATGGAGAGAAGACTGCCGGCAGGTTCTATGGTGGCAGCAGAGAGCCAGAATGCAGGGAGAGGAAGGCGGGGAAGGAGCTTTTATTCCCCAAAGGAAAGCGGGATATATTTAAGTATTCTTCTTTATCCGAAAAAAACAGCAGGAGAAAGTCTGGAGATTACAGCTGCAGCTGCAGTGGCGGTCTGCAGGGCAGTGGAGAAAGTATGCGGGGTTTCGCTTGGGATCAAATGGGTCAATGATTTATACCGGGGAGGAAAGAAAGTATGTGGGATCCTCACAGAGGCAGTGACAGATTTTGAGACAGGAGATATTGAATTTGCGGTGGTCGGAATCGGGCTGAATCTTTGGAATCCACCCCAGGGATTTCCGGGACAATTAAAGGATTCTGCCGGTGCGGTTTTTGAAAAAAAGGTGCCCGCAGACAGAAACAGACTTGTGGGAGAGATTGTCAATGAACTTCTCCTGGAGTGTGATAAGCCGGGAGTTCCGGCAGAATACAGAACCAGAAATATTGTGCCCGGAAGAACGATACAGGTTGCATACGGAAATAAGGAAAGACAGGTAAAAGCTTTGGAAATTTTAAGGGACGGAAGGCTTCTTGTGGAGAATGAAAAAGGGCAGGAAGAAATCCTGCCCTGCGGGGATGTCAGCGTCTTTTTCGAGGAGCAGGAAGAAAACTGCGGCAGAAAATCTGTACCAGAAGAATCCCGATGAAAGCTCCGCAGCTGTCAATAAAAACATCTCTTTTTGACGGACCTCTTCCTGCCACAAAAGATTGGTGAAACTCGTCTGTGCAGGCGAATCCTACACAGAACAGCCCGGCTATGAGAAGGAGCCAAAATCCTCTTAATCCATAGACAAATAAGGGGAAAGAGATGCAGACAGCAAGAATAAAATATTCGGTCATGTGAGCCAGTTTGCGAACGGGAAGTTCGATTCTGACCGCATAATCTGCTTTTTCGTTCTCACTCAGATTTTTTTCAAGAACCCGGTCAGCTGCGGTCACTATGCCGTAGCTGACTTTATAACTTAAATTTCCTGAATCTGCTCCTGTCTGGCTGGAAAAGGAAAAAATCATATACATAACGGCAATTGCCGGGAGAAACGAAAATGGTTTCAGTAGATAAATGATAAGTTTTTTCATGCAAATCTTCCTTTCTGTAAGAGAAAGCATTATACAGTTTACCTGAAAAGAGTAACATTTTTTGTGCATCTTGTAAAGCTTTTCTATTTCTTTGAAAATGTATTTGACAGACGGACACAGGAGCTATATACTGTGAATCAGAAAAGAACAAGAAACGGCAAGGAAGAGAAGAGTACATTTGAGGAACCGTTCCAGAGAGCTTCAGGTGGTGGAAAGAAGTGCGGGGAATCTTATGGAAGATGGTCTTGGAGCTTCGCACCGACTGCATGATCTGTCATGTACAGGCTGCGATGGGAGCGCCCATTACAGCGCCGGGGTATAAGGAAAACAGAGTTGTACATTTCCCGTACCTGCAGAGGTTTCTGCCGCGAGGCAGGGATAAAATAAGGTGGTACCGCGAAGCACAGCCTTCGTCCTTATGATTGGAATTTCTATGATTTCGGTCATAAGGACGGGGGTTTTTTTGTGCTTTAAAACCATTTCAGGTGAGATGCACATGCCGATTCATTCTCATCGCCGGAAAAGGAGGAGACTATGAGTAAACAAACACAGGAAAACAATGGAAAAACCCAGTGGTCGGGCAGTTTTGGGTTTATTATGGCTGCCGCTGGCTCTGCAGTGGGTATGGGAAACCTCTGGAGATTCCCCATGCTGGTTGGAGAAAATGGCGGCGGGGCCTTCGTGCTGGTCTATCTGCTCTGTATTTTCTTGGTGGGGATCCCAATGATTATTGCAGAAGTTACCATCGGACGCGCCGGGGGAAAGGATGCTTTCGGAAGTTATAAAGCGCTGAATCCAAAATGGGGCGGTGTAGGTATTTTAGCTGTTATCACCAGCTTTATCGGCCTGTCCTATTATTCTGTACTGGGCGGATGGGTTATCCGTTATATCTTTGCTTCTGCCACAGGAGCCTCTGATACAGGAGCTGAATTTTTTAATGCGTTTACTTCCAATACAGGAAGTCAGATTGTGTATTATATTATCTTTATGGCATTGACTGTGCTCATTGTAGTGCGGGGAGTCCAGAAAGGAATTGAGGGGTCCTGTAAGATCATGATGCCGCTTTTGGTAGTATGTTTGATTGTAATCGTGATTCGTTCCTGTACTTTACCGGGAGCGGGAGCAGGAATCGAATTTTTCCTGAAACCAGACTTCTCAAAACTGACGCCCGGAGCATTTCTGGCGGCTCTTGGACAGGTATTTTTTTCTCTGTCATTGGGAACTGGTGCTACGATTACTTACGGTGCATATCTTGGAAAAGATCAGAAAATTGTGAGAAGTGCGGGATATATTGCTTTCTTTGATACTCTGGTTGCCATGATTGCGGGATTTGCGATTTTGCCGGCGGTGTTTGCTTTTGGCTTTGATCCGGAAAGCGGTCCAAGCCTGATGTTCCAGACGCTTCCTACAGTGTTTGGAGAAATGCCGGGTGGAGCTGTTTTTGGAATTATTTTCTTTATCCTGGTACTGTTTGCCGCAGTGTCTACAAGCATTGCCTATCTGGAAGTAGTGGTATCTTTTGTAGTAAATACTTTTAAGATAACCAGGACAAAAGCAGCAGTTATTTCCAGTATTTTAATTACAATTGTGGGAATCCCCTGTGCCTTAAGCTTTGGCATATGGAGCGACATCAAAATCGCTGGAAAAGGATTTTTCGACTTGGCAGACCATTTAGTTTCCAACGTTTCTCTTCCGATTGGAGGCATTCTGGCATGTGTATTTATCGGCTGGGTATGGAAGACAAAAAATGCGGTTAAGGAAATTACCAATGATGGCAAAGTTTCCTTCCGGCTGGCACCGGTATGGTCTGCATTGGTGAAATTTGTGATTCCGGTACTGATCTTCTGTATCTTTATTACTTCCAGCGGAATTTTATAGGAACAGTCTGATCTGTCACCACAGAAAGAAAAAGTTCATATAGCACAGGACGACACTAC
Source organism: uncultured Blautia sp. (assembly GCA_944380235.1). Lineage (GTDB taxonomy): Bacteria > Bacillota > Clostridia > Lachnospirales > Lachnospiraceae > Blautia. The sequence goes on along the minus strand of CALWHD010000195.1, from coordinate 41,351 downwards.
AGAAAATACGAGGGAAGGATACAGGGTTGTCCGGTCGGAAAAGCCATGGTATAATGATTGCACTGTAAGTGCAATCCAGGGCGAAAAATCGCCCTGTTTCGCTATGCGAAGATTATACCGGACCCATGGCTTGAAAAGTAAATGCCGCCAGAGGCGCCGCTTCCTTTTCGGCGCACACGGTATAATGATTGCACTATATGGAGATCACAATACCATGGCTTGAAATTTGAAAGGAAAGATGATTATGAGTCTTGCAGATGATTTATTTATCCGTATGTGCCGGGATATCCTGCAAAACGGAACGGATACCAGAGGAGAAAAGGTGCGGCCGAAATGGGAAGATACCGGAGAATATGCATACACCATTAAGCGCTTCGGCGTAGTAAACCGCTACGATCTGAGAAAGGAATTTCCTGCACTGACATTGAGAAAGACTGCGCTTAAGACCTGTATGGACGAAATTCTCTGGATTTACCAGAGAAAGTCCAACAATATCCATGACCTTCATGCCCATATCTGGGATGCATGGGCAGATGAAAACGGATCCATCGGCACTTGCTACGGAGACGTAGTGGGAAGAAAATTTCTGTATAAAGGGGAAGAGACAGACCAGATGGATTATGTGCTGAAGCAGCTGAAAGAGAACCCCTACAGCAGAAGGATCATGACAAATCTCTACCAGTTTGAATACCTTCACAGCGGAGCATTGGATCCATGCTGCTACAGCATGACTTACAATGTGACCAGGGAAAGGGACAGTGACCGCCTGGTACTGAACGGGGTTCTGAATCAGCGATCTCAGGATGTGCTGGCGGCAAATAACTGGAATGTGTGCCAGTATGCGATTCTTCTGATGATGGTAGCGCAGGCCAATGATATGATTCCGGGAGAACTGGTCCATGTGATCGCGGATGCGCATATTTATGACAGGCATGTTCCGGTTATCGAAGAGCTGATTTCCAGACAGACTTATCCGGCACCAAAGGTTTCGTTAAATCCGGAGGTGAAAGATTTTTATGATTTTACTACAGGGGATCTGATTGTGGAAAATTACCAGGCAGGGGAACAGATTAAGAATATACCTATTGCTGTATAAGGAGGAGAAAAATGAATCTGATCGTAGCTGCTGATGCCAACTGGGGCATCGGAAAAGATAATAAACTTTTGGTGAGCATACCTGCAGATATGAAATTTTTCAGAACTACAACTACGGGAAAAGTAGTGGTGATGGGCAGGAAAACACTGGAAAGTTTCCCGGGCGGACTGCCTTTGAAAAACAGGGTAAATATTGTACTGACAAGGGATAAAAATTACAGGGCAAAGGACGCTGTTATCCTTCACAGTGTGGATGAGATCCTGAAAGAAGTGGAAAAGTATAATACAGATGATGTGTATGTTATCGGCGGCGACAGTGTCTATAAACAGCTTCTTCCCTACTGCAGAAAAGCGCATGTGACCAGGATTGATTTTGCTTACGAGGCAGATACTTATTTCCCGAACCTGGATCAAATGCCCCAGTGGAAGGTGACAGAAAGAAGCGGGGAACAGACTTATTTTGATATTGAATATGAATTTCTTACTTATGAAAGAACAGAGTAGGGATGAAATTTTTTGCCGGATTTTTCGGCGGCATAAGAAAAAGCGGGAGATTGTCCCGCTTTTTCTTACTTAAATGGTATTTTAACTATTCGATTACATGGATCCAGCCTTCGGGGGCTTCGATTCTGCCCATCTGAATACCTGTAAGTGTGTCGTAAAGTTTCTTTGTCACAGGACCCATTTCATGCATGCCGCTTGGAAGGAAAATTTCTTTTCCATGATCTACGATTTTTCCTACCGGGGAGATGACAGCAGCAGTGCCGCACAGACCGCATTCAGCAAAGTCTTCTACTTCATCCAGATAAACTTCTCTTTCTTCCACTTTCAGTCCCAGGTATTCCTCTGCTACGTGGATGAGGGAACGGCGTGTGATAGAAGGAAGGATACTGTTGGATTTTGGTGTTACCACAGTATTATCTTTTGTCACAAAGAGGAAGTTGGCTCCTCCGGTTTCTTCTACTTTCTTTCTGGTTGCAGCGTCCAGATACATATTTTCGTCATAACCTTTCTGGTGAGCGTCTACAATAGCATGAAGGCTCATGGCATAGTTCAGGCCTGCTTTGATATGACCGGTTCCATGAGGTGCTGCACGGTCGAAATCACAGACGCGGATAGTCAGAGGTTTTACTCCGCCTTTGAAATAATGACCTACCGGTGTGGTAAATACACGGAACTGATATTCATCCGCAGGTTTTACGCCAATGACAGCGTTGCTTCCGAACATATAAGGACGGATATAGAGAGTGGCTCCGGAACCATAGGGAGGAACGTAAGCGGCATTTGCTTTTACAGTCTGCGTCACTGCGTCCACGAAACGGTCTGCCGGAAATACAGGCATTTCAAGCCTTTCTGCTGACTGAATCATACGCTCTGCATTTAAGTCAGGACGGAAGGTAACGATGCGTCCGTCTTCTGTGGTGTAAGCTTTCAGACCTTCAAAAACTGTCTGTGCATACTGCAGGACACAGGCACATTCGCTGATAACAACCTTGTCATCTTCGATAAGTCCGCCTTCGTTCCACGCGCCGTTTTTATAGTCAGACACATAACGGTAATCAGTCTTGATATATCCGAAGCCCAGATTTTCCCAGTCAATATTCTTTTTTTCCATAATAGCTCCTCCATTCTGCGGTATATAATTAATTTTTTATCATTATAAAACTTTAACGTGTGAATTGCAATACATGTTCCGTTGCTTTTTTTGATTCTTTCATATATAATTTACTATGAAAGTTCCGGATACCGGGAGAGCAGGCTGCGTGCCTGCACGCAAAGGAAAGACGGACATTCATAATTTAAGTTAGGAGTGAAAATATGGCTGGAAATGACTGGAATAATCTTGGAAGAGACGTAAAAGATATTGTACAGCGTGCCATAGATACCGGAGATTTCAGAGCTCTGAACAGAGACCTGGGAGTAACTCTGGAAAATGCTCTGGGGAATGTGGCGGAAAGTGTGAAAAGAGCCGGTATGTCGGGCAGAGGAAGTTCCATGGGAAACAGCCGGCAGAGAGGGAATGGAGCGGCATCCTTCAGACAGGAAGGGCAGCAGCCCTATGGTCCCGGAAACGGATACAGCACAAGTTACAGCTATCATCCCTTCGGACATTACAGAAAGGCAGAAAATGCCAGGCGGATGAAGGAAGCAAGAGAGGAATTTGCTCTGTTCGTAAATACCGGATGGGCCAAGGCCATAGGTCTTTTGTTTACTGTACTGGGCACCGCGCTTACTATTATGTTCGGACTGACAGCGGGAACTTTCGGTCTTGTTTCTGCTTTCAGCCAGGCAATGGCAGATAAGATGGATACCATCATGCTGGTATTTGGCCCTGCCACAGTGATCAGCGCAGGCGTGGGCATCTGGGGAAACAGTCTGAGAAAGAAGATCAAAAGATTCCGCACTTATGTGCGTACTTTAAATGGAAAGCCTTATGGCGCAGTGAAAGATCTGGCAGAAAGCGTAGGAAAATCAGAGAGCTTTGTGCGCAGAGACCTGAAGAAAATGATCAAAAAAAAGATGTTCCTCGAAGGACATCTGGATAAAGATGAGACCTGTCTGATCGCCAGCAATGACGCCTATGAACAGTATAAAGAAACTGAGAAAAATGCAGAGGAAATGAGACAAAATGCAGCCAGGGAACCTGAGAGAGAGCTCAGTGAAGAAGTAAAAAAAGTCATAGAGGAAGGCGACCGTTACATAGAGGAAATCAGAAGGAGCAACGATGCAATTCCGGGTGTGGAAGTTTCTAATAAAATGTACCATTTGGAGAATGTGATCCGAAGGATTTTCCAGAGAGTGGAGCAGCACCCGGAACTGATCGATGACCTGCATAAGTTTCTTCATTACTATCTTCCTACTACCATGAAGCTTCTGAAAGCATATGAAGAGCTGGATAAACAGGAGGTACAGGGAGAAAATATAACTACAGCAAAACAGGAAATTGAAAATACACTGGATACTATCAATACTGCGTTTGAGAATCTGCTGGACAGCTTTTACAAGGATACGGCATGGGATGTTTCTTCAGATATTTCCGTACTGAAAACCATGCTTGCTCAGGAAGGGCTTACCGGGGAGAAAGATTTCCAGAGAAAGGAAAAGAAATAAATTATGAGTGAGGAATTAAAGGATTTTACTGTGACCCCCACATTGACATTCGGTGCACCTCAGGAGGAGGTCCCCGCAGAGCTTAAGAAAGAAGAACCGAAACCGGAACCAAAGATGGATGACAGTGTTTTATCTGCGGAAGAGAGAAAAATGGTAGATGATTTTGCAAAGCAGATCGATATCAGGAACTCGGCAGCCATCCTTCAATATGGGGCAGGTACCCAGAAAAAAATGGCAGATTTTTCAGAAGAAGCTCTGGAAAAAGTCAGGACAAAAGATCTGGGTGAAGTGGGGGATCTTTTGGAAAATGTAGTGACAGAACTGAAAAATTTCGATGCAGAAGAAGAGCGCAAAGGTATTATGGGCTTTTTTAAAAAGGGCACTAATAAACTGGAAGCTCTGAAAAACAAATACAGTAAGGCAGAAGAAAATGTAAACAGAATCGTGGAGACGCTGGAACATCATCAGATCCAGCTGATGAAAGATGCAGCCATGCTGGATAAAATGTATGCGCTGAATCTGAATTATTTTAAAGAGCTCTCCATGTACATCCTTGCGGGAAAGAAAAAACTGGAAGAAATCCGCACAGGAGAACTTCCGTCTTTAATGGCAAAAGCACAGGCAAGCGGACTGCCGGAAGATGCCCAGGCAGCAAAGGATCTGGATTCCCTGTGCGACCGGTTTGAGAAGAAGATCCACGATCTGGAGCTTACCAGGATGATCGCTATTCAGACAGCCCCGCAGATACGTCTGGTTCAGGGAAATGATACGCTGATGGCGGAGAAAATCCAGTCGACTATCGTTAATACCATTCCACTTTGGAAGAGCCAGATGGTCATTGCCCTGGGTGTAGCTCATTCTACAGCTGCGGCAAAGGCACAGAGGGAAGTAACGGATATGACAAATGCGCTTCTTCAGAAAAATGCGGAAACATTAAAGATGGCAACAGTGGAAACCGCAAGGGAATCTGAGCGTGGAGTCGTAGATCTTGAGACACTGAAAAAGACGAATGAGACCCTGATCAGTACCTTTGATGAGGTGATGAATATTCAGCGGGAAGGACGGGAAAAGAGACGTGCTGCAGAGGCAGAAATCTACCGTCTGGAAGGGGAACTGAAGGAAAAACTTCTGCAGATCAACCGTTAAAAACAATGGAAAAGAGTTGGAGGAAGGATATGATGTATCGTGACCATACCAGGGTAGTACAAATCGGAGACAGAAAGATCGGAGGAGGAAATCCTATTTTGATCCAGTCCATGACCAATACAAAGACAGAGGATGTATCTGCCACTGTATCTCAGATATTGGCACTGGAAGCAGCAGGCTGTGAGATTGTCCGGTGTACAGTCCCCACACAGGAGGCTGCAAATGCCTTAAGAGAGATTAAAAAGCAGATTCATATCCCTCTTGTGGCGGATATTCATTTTGATTATAAAATGGCTATTGCAGCCATGGAAAACGGTGCTGACAAGATCAGGATAAATCCGGGAAATATCGGCGGGCATGAACGGATCAAAGCAGTGGTGGACGTGGCAAAGGAGAGAAATATTCCTATCCGTGTAGGTGTCAACAGTGGTTCCCTGGAAAAGGAACTGGTAGAAAAATACCATGGGGTGACTGCTGAAGGACTGGTAGAAAGTGCTCTCGACAAAGTCAGGATTATTGAGGAGCTGGATTATAATAATCTGGTGATCAGTATTAAGTCCTCAGATGTGATGATGTGTGTAAAAGCCCATGAACTGCTGGCAGAGAAGAGTGATTATCCGCTCCATGTGGGAATCACAGAGGCAGGGACTTTATACTCCGGAAATCTGAAATCTGCAGTAGGGCTTGGTATTATTCTGTATCAGGGAATCGGAGATACTATCCGCGTCTCTCTCACCGGAGATCCTGTGGAGGAAATTAAATCCGCAAAGAGGATTTTAAAAACGCTGAATCTGAGAAAAGGCGGCATCGAAGTTGTTTCCTGTCCTACTTGCGGAAGGACCCAGATTGACCTTATTGGACTTGCCAATCAGGTGGAAACTATGGTACAGGAATTTCCTCTGGATATTAAAGTGGCAGTGATGGGATGTGTAGTCAACGGTCCGGGAGAGGCTAAAGAAGCTGATCTGGGGATTGCAGGAGGAAAAGGTGTAGGACTGCTGATCAAAAAAGGAGAAATTATAAAAAAAGTTCCTGAAGAACAGCTGTTGTCTGTGCTCAGGGAAGAACTTGAGAACTGGAAATAGATTTTGGAGGCATTGCTGCATGGAAAAAGAGTTTCTTGATGTATTCAGGAATCTGGAGCTGCCGGGGGAACTTCAGGCACTTATGTCAGAAGTTGTGGTAATGAAGGTGGCGGTAAATCAGAGAAAAGACCACATCAGGATTTATATTCGGAGCAGGCAGTGGATACACAAAAAACATATCTATGAACTGGAAAACGCTATCGCAAACCAGTGCTTCAGGGGCGTGTCCATGGATATTAAGATTCAGGAGAAGTTTACGCTTTCAAGCCAGTATACGCCGGAACTTTTTCTGGATGCCTACCGATCCTCAATGGCACTGGAACTGAAAAATTACAGTATTCTGGTATTTAATATGTTCCGGAATGCTGTAATTACATTTCCGGAGAAAAATACCATGCACCTGGTTCTTCAGTCCAGCGTGCTGGCAAAAAGCAAAGAAGAGGAACTGGTTTCCTACATAGAAAAAATATTTTGTGAACGCTGTGAATTTTCTTTGAAAGTAGAAACTGAATATAGAGAGGCACAGGAGAGTAAAAACAGAAGAAATAGTGAGATCCGGATTCAGCAGGAGGCTGCCCATATTATTGAAATGTCCTCTCTGGGACGAGGAAAAGAGGAGATTTTGATATTAGAAGAAGAGGCAGCTGAGAAGGAAGCAAAGAAGACTGCAGCGGCGGTCAAAGAGAAGAAAAAAACAGTGCCGGAAAAGGAAAAAGGCAGGCAGGAAAAGGGACATAAAGGAGATAAAGGAAGAGGAAAAGGCGACAGAAATTTCTCTGATTTTAAGCGCAGCGTGAAGCGTTCTGACAATCCGGATGTCCTTTACGGAAGAGATTTTGAAGATGAAGCGATTCCCCTGGAGAACGTACAGACAGAGATGGGTGAGGTATGTATCAGGGGTCAGATCATGTCCCTGGAAAAACGTGAGATCCGTAACGAAAAGACGATTATCATATTCTCAGTGACAGATTTTACAGACTCTATCACTGTGAAAATGTTTGCCAGAAATGATCAGGTGGAAGAAATCACAGAGGGAATCAGGGAGAAAGCATTTGTAAAGCTGAAAGGCGTCACCACCATTGACCGGTATGACAGTGAACTGACCATAGGTTCTGTGGTCGGAGTAAAAAAAATTCCATCTTTTGGTTCTTCCCGTTTTGATAACAGTCCGGAAAAGAGAGTGGAGCTGCACTGCCATACGAAAATGAGTGATATGGATGGAGTGTCCGATGCAAAGGCAATTATCAAAAGGGCATATGAATGGGGACATAAAGCTATCGCAATTACGGATCACGGCGTAGTCCAGGCGTTCCCGGAGGCAAATCACTGTTTTGATGCGTGGGGAGGGGTAGTGCCCCAGGATTCAGATTTTAAGGTGATCTACGGGATGGAAGCATATCTGGTAGATGATTTAAAAGGAATCGTACAGAACAGTAAAGGACAGAGCCTTCAGGATACCTATGTAGTATTTGATATTGAGACCACAGGTTTCTCCGCCCTGAAAGATAAGATTATCGAGATTGGTGCAGTACGTGTGGAAAACGGAAAGATTACAGGCCGTTTTTCTGAGTTTGTAAATCCAAAGATTCCAATTCCTTTTCGTATAGAACAGCTTACCAGTATTAATGACAATATGGTGGCAGATGCACCTGCCATTGAGGAGATTCTGCCCAGATTTGAAGAATTCTGCCGCGGGGCCGTGATGGTTGCTCATAATGCAGAATTTGATATGAGCTTTATCAAGAAAAATTATGAAGATCTGGGAATTGACAGAGAAGATACGATTGTGGACACAGTAGGAATGGCGCGTTTTCTTCTGCCCCAGTTAAATCGTTTTAAGCTGGATACCGTGGCAAAGGCGGTTGGTGTTTCTCTGGAACACCACCACAGGGCGGTGGATGATGCTTTCTGTACCGCAGAAATTTTTGTGAAATTTATCGAGATGTGCCGGGACAGGGATATAGAGACATTGGATCAGCTGAATGAAAAAGGTGCGGTATCTGTGAATATGGTGCAGAAGATGCCCACCTATCATGCTATTATCCTGGCAAAAAATGATATCGGAAGAGTTAATCTTTATCATCTGGTATCGGATTCACATCTGATCTACTATCACAGGCGCCCCAGAGTGCCTAAGAGCCTGTATCTGAAATACCAGGAAGGGCTGATCATCGGTTCTGCCTGTGAGGCCGGGGAGCTTTATCAGGCAGTATTAAACGGAAGACCGGAGACAGAGATCGCCCGGCTTGTGAATTTTTATGACTATCTGGAAATACAGCCGATAGGAAACAATGCTTTCATGCTGCGGGACCAGGATCGGGCGGATATTAACACAGTGGAAGACCTTCAGGAGATCAACAGGAAGATTGTGAAACTGGGAGAGGCGTTTAACAAGCCCGTAGTGGCAACTTGCGACGTACATTTCCTGGATCCGGAAGATGAGGTTTACCGCAGGATCATTATGGCGGGAAAAGGGTTTGATGACGCGGATGATCAGGCTCCCCTTTATCTTCGGACTACAGAGGAAATGCTGGAAGAATTTTCTTATCTGGGAAGGGAGAAAGCAGAAGAGATTGTTATTGCCAATCCTAATAGGATTGCAGATATGGTGGAGAAAATCTCACCTATACATAAGGGAAAATGCCCTCCAGTCATTGAAAATTCCGATAATATGCTGAGGGAAATCTGCTATAATAAGGCCCATGAAATCTATGGAGAAAAACTGCCCCAGGTGGTGGAAGCCAGACTGGAAAGGGAGCTGAACTCCATTATTTCCAATGGATATGCAGTTATGTATATGATTGCCCAGAAACTGGTTTGGAAGAGCAACAGCGACGGTTATCTCGTAGGTTCAAGAGGTTCTGTGGGTTCTTCCTTTGCGGCGACGATGTCGGGTATTACAGAAGTAAATCCGTTAAGTCCTCATTATTACTGCCCAAAATGTCATTACGCGGATTTTGACTCCGAAGAAGTCCGTGCCTATTCCGGACGGGCAGGATGTGATATGCCGGACAAGAGTTGTCCGGTTTGCGGGGAACCACTGAAAAAGGAAGGATTTGATATTCCTTTTGAAACTTTCCTGGGATTTAAGGGCGACAAAGAACCGGATATCGACCTGAATTTTTCCGGGGATTATCAGGGAAAGGCCCATCGGTATGTAGAGGTTATTTTCGGTGCCGGACAGACCTTTAAGGCAGGGACTATCGGTACCCTTGCAGAGAAGACGGCTTTCGGGTACGTAAAGAATTATTTTGAAGAGAGAGGGCAGAGAAAGAGGTACTGTGAGATCAACCGTATTGTTCAGGGATGTACCGGAGTCCGCAGGACTACAGGACAGCATCCGGGAGGGATCATCGTACTTCCTCTGGGATGGGATATTGAAGAATTTACACCGGTCCAGCACCCGGCAAATGATATGAACAGTGATATCATTACCACACATTTTGACTATCATTCCATAGATTCCAATCTGCTCAAACTGGATATCCTGGGACACGATGATCCTACAATGATCCGTATGCTGGAGGACCTGACCGGCATCAATGCCAGGGAGATTCCGCTGGATTCCAAAGAGGTCATGTCTTTATTTAAGAATACGGATGCATTGGGGCTGACACCGGAGGATATCCGCGGCTGCCCGCTGGGCTGCCTGGGAATACCGGAATTCGGTACTGATTTTGCCATGCAGATGTTAATTGATGCCAATCCTACTTCTTTTTCTGATCTGGTCCGTATTTCAGGTCTGTCCCACGGTACAGACGTGTGGCTGGGTAATGCCCAGGACCTGATCAAATCAGGAACAGCTACCATTACTACCTGTATCTGTACCCGTGATGATATTATGATCTACCTTATTAATAAAGGGCTGGAACACGGACAGGCATTTACCATTATGGAGAGTGTACGTAAGGGAAAAGGGCTGAAGCCGGAGTGGGAAGAAGAAATGAAAAAACATGATGTGCCGGACTGGTACATTGCTTCCTGCAAGAAGATTAAGTACATGTTTCCAAAGGCCCATGCAGCAGCTTACGTTATGATGGGCTGGAGGATCGCATACTGCAAGATCTTTTATCCTCTTGCTTATTATGCAGCATATTTCAGTATACGTGCCACTGCGTTTTCCTATGAACTGATGTGTCAGGGAAAGGAAAAACTGGAATATTTTATGGATGATTATGAGAAGAGAAAAGATAGTCTCAGCAAAAAAGAGCAGGATACTTACAAAGATATGAAGATTGTCCAGGAGATGTACGCGAGGGGATTTGACTTTGTCCCCATTGATATTTATAAGGCAAATGCCCACACTTTCCAGATTGTGGATGATAAGCTGATGCCTGCCTTGGACACCATAGAAGGACTGGGAGACAGGGCAGCGGACGCTGTGGTGGCAGCAGCGGAAGAAGGAGAGTTCTTATCTCTGGATGACTTCAGAAATAGGACTAAGGTTACGGCATCTACCATAGATCTGATGAATGATCTGGGACTTTTCGGGAAACTTCCCAAGTCCAATCAGATGTCACTGTTCGATCTGTAATTGTGCTGTACAGGTGGGATGCTTTTATTCAGACATCAGAAAATATAATAATTCGGGAGGATTTTTGCAATGAAATGTTATCAGAAGGATTATCCAAGGCCTCAGCTCGTGAGAAAACACTGGATAAATTTAAATGGAGAATGGGATTTCGCTTTTGATGAAAAAAATGCCGGTGAAAAGGAAAAATGGCAGGAGCAGTTTCCTGGGGAGAACAGGATACAGGTGCCGTTTACTTATGAAACACCTATGAGCGGAATCGGAAGACAGGAGCGCTGTGACCGGGTGTGGTACAGGAGGAAACTCCAGATAAACAAGCTGGAAAAGAAGCGATATGTGCTCCACTTTGAGGGCTGTGATTTTTATACAAAGGTCTGGGTCAACGGACAGTTTGCCGGTTCACATAAAGGCGGATATTCCCGTTTTTCTTTTGATGTGACAGGGCTTTTAAGAGATGGAGAAAATCAGATCTGCGTAAGTGCAGAAGATTCTTTTGATATCCGTCAGCCCAGGGGAAAGCAGAGATGGAGAAAGGAAAATTTTGCCTGCTGGTATGTACAGACTACAGGAATCTGGAAAACTGTTTGGATGGAAGAAGTGCCGGATCTTTACATTAAAAATTTGAAAATCACACCTTTGCTTCAGGAGCAAAGTGTGCAGATTGACTGGGAACTGGATGGAGATGTAAGAGGAAAAGAGGCAGCTCTGGAATTTACAGCTTCTTTTGAAGGAAAACTGGTGTATCAGTCATCACAGAAGGTGCAAAGAAACTATGGAACTACGGTTTTTTCTGTTTTCTGTGATGATGATACGCTGGGAGAGCTTAGTGTAATGCTTTGGAAACCGGGAGAGCCAAACCTTTATGATCTGGAGGTGAAACTTTGTACCCAAGAGTCTGAAGACAGTGTGGGGTCTTACTTTGGTATGAGGGAGATCCGTATTGATAAATGCAATGTGCTTTTAAACGGCAACCCGCTGTATCAGAGACTTATCCTCGATCAGGGATACTGGGAGGATTCCCATCTGACTCCGCCGTCGGAAGAAGCACTGATTGAAGATATAGATAAAATCATGGCTCTGGGGTATAACGGTGTGCGGAAACATCAGAAGACCGAGGATGAGAGATTTCTGTACTGGTGCGATGTAAAAGGAGTTCTGGTATGGAGCGAAATGGCATCTGCTTATGGATTTGATGATTATGCGATAGAAGAATTTACAAAGGAATGGATGGAGATTGTAAAGCAGAATTACAGCCATCCCTGTATTGTTACGTGGACGCCGTTTAATGAATCGTGGGGTATCCGGTATGTGGAGACTGACAGGCGGCAGCAGCATTTTACAGAAGAAATTTACCACCTGACAAAAGCTATTGATCCGTATCGGCCGGTAATTGTAAATGATGGATGGGAACATACGGTTTCTGATATTATTACTCTTCATGACTATGAAGAAGAGGGAAAAATTTTCCTGGAAAGATATGGAAAACTTAAGGATGAGATTATGACGACAGAAGTTTACCACAGCAGTTCTAAATCAGCTTTTGCTAATGGATATGGATACAAAGGGCAGCCGGTGATCATCAGTGAGTTCGGCGGTATTGCTTTTGATGGAACAGGAGAGGGCTGGGGCTATGGAAATAAGGTGGAGGATACAGACGAATTTATCCGACGTTTTGATAATATCACCACAGCTGTCAAGGAACTTCCGTATGCCTGCGGCTATTGTTATACCCAGGTGACGGATGTGCAGCAGGAGATTAACGGACTCATGGACAGCAGGAGAAACTTCAAGGTAGAGCCGGAGAAAATCAGGGAGATTAATGAGAGGAAAGTCGGGTACTGGAGATCATATATGTAAATAGTTTCCCATATAAATGAGAATAAGGGATGGAAAAATTATATTTTTTTCCTTTACCCTATTCCTTTTTTGCAGAAATTTGGTAAAATAGGAGTGGTTCTATATAATATAACGAAAAGAGGAAAGGTGAAACCATGCAGGAATACAAACCATTTAAAGAAGGAAAAGTGCGTCAGGTGTTTGATATCGGAGAAAATCTGGTTATCTATGCAACGGACAGAATTTCCGCGTTTGACAACATTCTGAAAAACACAATCACAAACAAAGGCGTTGTCCTTACAAAGATGTCTGAGTTCTGGTTCAACTTTACAAAGGACATTGTTCCAAATCATATGATTTCTACAGATGTAAAAGATATGCCGGAATTTTTCCAGAAGCCGGAATATGAAGGACATGTAATGCTTTGTAAGAAGCTGGAGATGCTTCCTATCGAATGTATTGTACGCGGATATATTACAGGAAGCGGATGGGAAAGCTACAAGAAAAATGGTACTGTATGCGGTATTAAACTGCCGGAAGGCTTACAGGAATCTGACAAACTTCCTGAGCCGATTTATACACCGACTACAAAAGCAGAGTTGGGCGACCATGATGAACATGTATCTTTTGAAGATACTGTAGAAACATTGGAAAAGCTTCACCCGGGCAGAGGAAGAGAGTACGCAGAAAAAATCCGTGAATATACAATTGCTCTTTATAAAAAATGTGCAGAATATGCACTTACAAAGAACATTATTATCGCAGATACAAAGGTTGAATTCGGTCTGGATGAAAATGGAGAAGTTGTTCTGGGAGATGAAATGCTGACACCGGACAGCTCCAGATTCTGGCCGCTGGAAGGATACAAACCTGGTCAGGGACAGCCGTCTTTTGATAAACAGTATGTGCGAGACTGGTTGAAAGCAAATCCGGATAATGATCTGCTCCTTCCAGAAGAAGTGGTGAGCAAGACAGTTGATAAATATATTGAAGCATATGAGCTCCTTTCAGGAGAAAAATTCTGAGAAAATATTTATAACTGCAATTACAGCAGAGAAAGTCTTTGAGAGATTTCGGAAAACCAGAAGCAGAGGATTTTGCTTCTGGTTTTTTGCGCGAGGGAATCTGTTTCCCCTGTCCGATCTGATAGAAAAGAATTTAGCACCTTGCAGCAGATACTGGGAGCAATCCAGATATAAATTCAAAAAATTTTCTTTTGCTTAAATTAAAAACAGAATATCTGCATTTACTCCATTTATTATATGCAGGATTTATGTATATAATAACAAAAAATTACAGGAGACCGTGCAGAATGGACTATTCAGGACTCGGAAAGAGGATTCGGACAATTCGTATAGGAAGAAAAATGACACAGCAGATGCTGGGAGAAGAGACAGACTATTCTGTACAGCATATCAGTCATGTGGAAACCGGAAAGACAAAGCTAAGTGTAGAATGTTTGTTTGACATTGCAAATGCGTTGAATGTTTCTCTGGATGAACTGGTCTGCGGATATGTAAATTCTGCGTCAGTTGTCATGGATAGTGAGCTGAAAGAAATTTTGGATGACTGTACTCCACAGGAGAAAGAAATTATTCTGGATACAGCAAAAACTTTGAAAAAGAGTCTTAAAAAGAACAGCAGCCGAAGCTGATTGGAGCGTACCAGCAGCGGCTGCTGTTTTTATGCCTCCTGTGGTTGATTTTGTCCCTGAAAACGAATATAATAAAGCCATGAGTCAGATACAAAAGAAGTATTGGAGGGAATGGCTATGAAATTGAAAAAAGTAATTCTTGCCACATCTGTTTTAATGCTTATAGCAGGCATAGCAGGCTGCGGAGGAAAGAAAAATGAAGAGCCGGCAGACAATAAGGCTGCAGTTCAGAGCGAGACAAAGGAGACAAAAGAGGCAGAGCCGCAGCAGGAAGAGAGTGCATCGACACTGAAGGGGGAACCGGTGAAAGACAATGAGAAAGTTCCTGAAAACGAGAACCTGCTCACAGGGGTGGCGGACCTTACTGACGGAGCTGTGGGCAAACGCCCTGTGGCAGTTATGGTCAATAATGTGGAGGCTGCTATGCCTCAGTATGGTGTGGCAGAGGCAGATATTATTTTTGAGATTCCGGTAGAGGGAGATAAAACCCGTTTTATGGCAATGTACGGAGACTACACACAGGTGCCGCAGATCTGTTCTGTGCGAAGCTGCCGTGCGTATTTCCCGGCATTTTCCCAGGGATTTGATGCTTTTTATGTAAATTGGGGAATTGACGATTCCATGGAAGACTATCTGGATGCGTTGAATATGGATCAGATAGAAGGTATCACCAATACCGGTGGATTGTTCGGAAGGGATCAGGACAGGCTGAACAGCGGATATGCCCTGGAACATACCGGATATTTTGACGGAACGAGACTGGTATCCTATCTGGAGTCAGAGGGGATACGTACAGATCTTGCAGAGGATAAGACCGGACCAGCGTTCTCCTTTAACGGTATGGAAGAACAGGTAAAACCTGCAGGTTCTGACTGTACTACCGTAAATATTGATTTTGGTTCACAGACAGCCCAGTTTACTTATGATGCGGAGAAGAAAGTTTATTTAAAGAAGATGAACCAGAATCCTCAGATTGACGGAAAGACAGGTACACAGCTTGCATTTACCAATGTGTTTGTTCTGGAAACCGATATCAGTGTGAGAGATGATATCGGACATAAAGATGTGAACTGGGAAGGCGGGGAAAATTATACCGGCTATTATGTTTCCAATGGAGGCGTTCAGAAAATCCACTGGGCAAAAGAGCCGAACAATGAAAACTCCTATCTTAAGTTCTATGACGAAAGCGGCAATGAGCTGAAGATCAACAGAGGGAAAAGTTATATAGCAGTCAATTATAAAAATCAGGTCGAATTTAAATAAAAGATAAAGGGACAGGCTTTACGGGATTTTGTAAGGTCTGTCCCTTTTTTGATGGCAGAAGCCCCCGGTTTATCCGATGTTTCGATAAATTAACAGAAAGAGATATAAGAGGCGCAGGAATTTTACCTGAAGAGAGTTTTTACTGAAATTTAATCTGTATTTTCTGGAAATTTCTGATAAAATAATTGTAAACTTATAATTCAGACAGGAGAATGCTATTATGAAACAGATTCCAATTTTAAAAAACAAATATTATCTGTATCTGACGGAATTTTTTTCCGGTATGGCGGTGATGGCGGTGGAACTGGGAGCCAGCAGGCTGCTTGCCCCGTATTTCAGTTCATCCCAGATTGTATGGACAATCATTATCGGAACGATTATGATCGCCATGGCGCTGGGAAATATCTGGGGAGGACGTACAGCGGACAGAGACCCCAATCCGGACAGGCTTTACAGAAGGATACTTATTGCGGCGGTATGGATCGCATTGATACCTGTTGTGGGAAAATATATTATCCTGGGCGTGTCAGCCCTGCTGATCTTTACAGTAAGCAATAATTTTCTGATTATCGCGGCGTTCGCTGCCTGTATGATCATCTTTGTATTCCCGCTGTTTTTGCTGGGAACCGTTACGCCTTCCCTGGCAAAATACACGGTGGAGAGTCTGGAAGATAACGGAAAGATTGTGGGAACGCTGGGAGCTTTTAATACAATCGGAAGTATTATAGGAACTTTTTTGCCCACCTTTGTTACTATACCGGCTGTGGGAACTGCCGTTACATTTCTGATTTTTTCAGCAATTCTGCTGATACTGGCAGTTGTTTACTTCATCAGTGCAAAGAGAAAATATGTGGGATGTGGGGCGGCAGCAGTGGTGTTTCTCTTAAGCTCTGTACTGGGGCATACCAGCAACTTCGCTTTCTGGGAAACAGATCTTTTGTATGAAGGAGAATCTGTATACAATTATCTTCAAGTAAAGGAGACAGAGGAGAATGTGATCTTGTCTACCAATGTGCTTTTTGGAGTGCAGTCCGTAATGCAGAAAGAAAAGGGGCTGACGGGTATGTACTACGATACGGTCATGGCTGCCCCATTGATGACAGACATAAAAAATAAGGATCAGCTGGAGGTCCTGGTCCTGGGTATGGGAAGCGGAACTTATGCCAGACAGTGTGAGGCATATTTTGACAATTTTTCTGTCGAGGGAGTAGAAATAGACGAGAAGATTACGGACCTGTCCAGAAAATACTTTGATCTTCCGGAAGATGTAAAAGTGACAACTTATGACGGAAGAGCCTATCTGCAGGCAGTGGATAAAAAATATGATGTGATCATGGTGGATGCCTATCAGGATATTACGATTCCTTTTCAGATGTCCAGCAGAGAATTCTTCTCTCTTGTAGACAGTCATCTGAAAGAGGATGGAGTCATGGTGGTAAATATGAATATGTATACAGAAGAAGAGGGGAATATCAATGACTATCTGACGGATACGATTTCGGATGTCTTCGATGTGGTCTATACGGCAGATGTATCAGGAACCACCAACCGGGAGCTTTTTGCTTCCCAGAATCCGGAGATCATCCAGCGGTTGGAACAAAATGTGAAAACCCTTGAAGATCAGGAACTGAAAGCCATGATGTACGAAGTGGAGGAAAAACTGGTGAAGTGTGAGAAAGGGGATTACATTCTTACTGATGACAAGGCACCGGTGGAATTATTGGGTATACAGGTGATCGATGGTCTTATTGAGAGAGAAGTGGAAGTGTATAAAGAAATTTATGAAGAAGAAGGAATCCAGGGAATTCTGGAAGCCTTTTAGAAAAAGCAGAAATATTGAAAAAGTTTGGGAGAAAATCAATGAAAATCGCAGTATTAGAATCATTAGGAATCAACGAAAACAAATGGAAAGAATGTACCGCGCCCTTTCTGGAGCAGGGACACCAGATCGTATCTTATGAGAGGGAGACGTCGGAAGAAATTCTGATCGAGCATGCGAAAGACGCAGATGCGGTGATCATCGCCAATATGCCGCTGTCAGGGAATGTGATCAGAAACTGTGAGAAACTGAAATTCATTGATATTGCCTTTACAGGTGTGGATCATGTGGATCTGCAGGCTGCAAAGGAGAAAGGAATTGCTGTGAGCAATGCTTCCGGATATTCCAATGAAGCAGTGGCAGAACTTACAGTATCCATGATGCTGGCTCTCCTTAGAAATCTGAAAGCGGTTGAGGAAAGATGCAGGGAGGGAAAGACAAAAGACGGACTGATCGGCAGAGAGCTGAAAGGAAAGACTGTGGGCGTTATCGGAACAGGGAAAATAGGTACAAGAACGGCTCAGATCTGCAGTGCATTTGGATGTAAAGTTTTAGGAACCAGGAAAAATCCGGGGAAAGAAAAAGAAGAGTTTATCACCTATGTTCCACTGGATGAGCTCTTAGAAAAATCAGATATTGTAACACTGCACTGCCCCCTCACAGAGGAGACCAGAGGCTTGATCAACAGAGAAAAAATCCGACTTATGAAGCCAGGCGCAATCCTGATCAACGCGGCACGGGGGCCGGTGGTGGAGGAAGAGGCTCTGGCAGAAGCTTTAAATGAAGGGAAACTGGGCGGCGCAGGCATCGATGTATTTGATCTGGAACCGCCTCTGCCAAAAGATCATTGCCTTCTCCAGTGCAAAAATACCATTGTAACACCTCATGTAGCATTTGCCACGGAAGAATCTATGGAGCTGAGGGCAGAAATCGTCTTTCAAAATTTAGCATCATGGATGGAAGGCAGACAAGAAAATATTATTTGTTAAAAATATAGGAAAATTTACAGATAATAATGGATTATCACTGAAAAATACTTGTGAGATTCCTTTCTTTTTGATAAAATAATATCAAGCTGTGCCTGGAAAAATTTGTTGTCCCGGGCAGAGAAAGGAACATGTTTGGGAGGAATTTATCATGGAGAAGTGGAATCGTTTTTATTACCAGCCTTGTCTTGTGCTGGGAGAAAACGGCACAAGGGTTACCGGGTGTAAAGAACATATTGAATTGTCGCGGCAGGCAGCCGCAGAAGGTATGGTTCTTCTGAAAAATGAGAAAAGGGTGCTTCCCTTCAGCAAGGGACAGAAGCTGGCTCTTTTCGGGAAGGGAACCATTGATTATGTAAAAGGCGGCGGCGGAAGCGGTGATGTGACAGTTGCTTATGTCAGAAATCTGTATGAAGGATTAAAGATAAAAGAGCAGGAAGGAAAGGTACAGATCTATGAACCTGCGGCTGAATTTTATAAAAAAGAAGTGAGAAGGCAGTATGAGGAAGGTGCAGTTCCGGGTATGACAGTGGAGCCGGAAATCCCGGAAGAATTGCTTAAAGGTGCAAGAGCATATACAGATACAGCCGTAATTTCTATCTGCCGTTATTCAGGAGAAGGGTGGGACAGAAAAAGTGTGCTGGAACCTTCTGGAAAAGAGGAAAATCAGGAGGAAGCACTGGTAAAAAGGTCTGCCCAGATTTTTGAACGCGGAGATTTCTGCCTGAGCAATGCAGAACATAAAATGGTGGAAACTGTGCAGCAGACATTCCCGAAAGTGGCTGTAGTACTGAATGTGGGAGGTATGGTGGACACCACCTGGTTTAAGAATGAGGATAGAATTTCTTCCGTGCTCATGGCGTGGCAGGGAGGTATAGAAGGCGGGCTTGCTGCGGCGGATATTCTCTGCGGAGATGTAAATCCTTCCGGAAAGCTGGCAGATACATTTGCCTCTGCGCTGGAGGATTATCCTTCTTCTCAGGGATTCCACGAATCTCAGGATTATGTGAATTATACAGAAGATATTTATGTGGGATACCGTTATTTTGAAACCCTTCCCGGCGCTAAGGAAAAAGTAAATTATCCCTTCGGATTCGGACTTTCCTATACAGAATTTTCTCTTACTCCTTTGAAACTCTGGGTAAAAGAAGACAGGGTGAAAGCAAGAGTCCAGGTGATAAACACCGGAAAATGTCCGGGAAAAGAAGTGGTGCAGCTGTACTATAAAGCACCGAAAGGAAAGCTTGGGAAACCAGACCTGGAGTTGGCGGCATTTGAAAAAACTAGGCTTCTTATGCCGGGTGAAACACAAATTATCAGTCTGGAATTTGCCCTGGCTGACATGGCTTCTTTTGACGATCTGGGAAAGACCGTAAAGTCTGCATTTGTCCTGGAAGAAGGTATCTATGTTTTCTATGCGGGTAATTCTGTGAGAAATCTGAAGATGTTTGAATCTGTCTATGAAGTACAGGAAGATACTGTGGTCAACCAGGCAGAAAGCAGAATGAAGCCCTGCAGGCTGGAAAAGAGACTGCTCTGGGATGGTACTCTGGAAGAACTTCCTTTAGGAGAGGAACCGGGGCAGGACAACGGTCTGGAACCTATGGATGCAGATTATATGGAAGGCGTGGAACCTGACGCAAAAGGATATCCCCAGCAGCATATAGGCGATCTGGAGAGAGCAGGCAGGCATTTCTTCAAAGAAGTGGCAGAAGGAAAGATCACGCTTGATGAATTTATGGAACAGCTGACAGATGAGGAGCTGGCCCGTCTGCTAGGAGGACAGCCAAACACTGGAGTGGCAAATACTTACGGTATGGGAAATATCCGGGAACTTGGCGTTCCTAATGTGATGACAGCAGACGGTCCTGCAGGACTGCGGATCCAACCTAAGTGTCAGGTTTATACCACAGCGCTTCCCTGTGCTTCCCTGCTTGCCTGTACCTGGAATACAGATCTGGTGGAAAAACTGGGCGCCATGGGTGCGGAAGAAGTAAAGGAGAACAACATTGGAATCTGGCTGACGCCTGCTATGAACATTCACAGGAGTCCGCTTTGCGGCAGAAATTTTGAGTACTATTCTGAGGATCCCCTGGTTGCCGGTAAAATGGGAGCGGCGATGGTAAGGGGAATCCAGTCCCGGCACATTGCGGCATCTGTAAAGCATTTTGCGGCAAACAATAAGGAAACTAACAGAAAAGACAGTGATTCCAGAGTATCTGAGAGAGCTTTAAGAGAAATTTATCTTCGTGGATTTGAAATCGTGGTAAAGGAAGCCGATCCCTGGACGATTATGTCTTCCTATAATAAGATTAATGGGTACAGAGCTTCGGAAAATAAAGATATGCTCACAGGAATCTTAAGAGACGAGTGGGGATATAAGGGAATGGTTACCACAGACTGGTGGACCCGGGGAGAACATTATAAAGAAACGAAAGCGGGAAACGACATTAAAATGGGATGCGGATATCCACAGCGTCTGCTGGAGGCTCTGGAAAAAGGGCTGATCACCAGAGAGGAAATGTATATCTGTGCAAAGAGAATTCTGGAAATGATTCTGAAACTGGATTAAAAATCAATTTAGGAGGCAGAGTATATGCAGAATTATTCAGGAGAAGAAGGACTGCAGTATCACCTGCAGATAAGAAAGGGAGATGTGGGAAGGTACGTAATCCTTCCCGGAGATCCCAAAAGATGCGCGAAGATCGCGGAGCATTTTGATCATCCAAGGCTGGTAGCAGACAGCAGAGAATTTGTTACTTATACAGGTGAGCTGGATGGTGAAAAGGTCAGTGTGACCTCTACGGGAATCGGAGGACCGTCTGCCTCTATTGCTATGGAAGAACTGGTGCGCTGCGGAGCTGATACTTTTCTCCGGACTGGGACCTGCGGAGGGATTGCCCTGGATGTAAAAGGCGGCGATCTGGTGATCGCCACAGGGGCAGTGCGCATGGAAGGAACCAGCAGAGAGTATGCGCCCATTGAATTTCCGGCAGTGGCAGACCTGCAGGTGACGAATGCTCTGGTGGAAGCAGCCGAAAAGCTGGGCTATACCTATCATACGGGAATTGTACAGTGTAAAGATGCCTTCTACGGACAGCATGAGCCGGAAAAAATGCCGGTAAGTTATGATCTTTTGAATAAATGGGAAGCATGGAAAAGGCTGGGATGCAAAGCATCGGAAATGGAATCTGCCGCTCTGTTTGTAGTGGCAAGTCATTTGGGGGTGCGCTGCGGATCCGATTTTCTGGTAGTGGGAAACCAGGAAAGGCAGTCAAGAGGCATGGAAAATGTTATTGTGCATGATACAGAGAGACCTATCCTTGCTGCTGTGGAGGCAATCCGTATACTGATTCAAAAAGACAGACAAAAGGAATCCGGGCAAAATATCTGAACTGCTGGAAAAATTCCGGTAAAAAATATGAGTTTGTCAAGAAAAACTATGCAATCCGAAAAATAGATGTTAAAATAAGAATGTCCGCAAGAACCTATTAAGGGATACGGGAGAAAAGGAGGAGGACCTTATGAGTGAATATATCATTACCTGTTGTTCTACTGCAGATATGCCGGCTTCTTATTTTGAGGAAAACCATGTTCCCTATACGTGTTTCCATTTTATGCTGGATGGGAAGGAATATCCGGATGACCTGGGAAAAACGGTACCTTTTGATAAATTCTATCAGATGATCACAGACGGTGCACAGCCGACTACAGCCCAAATTAATACAGAACAGTATGCAGAACTGTTTGAGTCTGTTTTAAAAGAAGGGAAGGATGTTCTGCATCTGACTCTTTCCAGCGGTATTTCCGGGACCATTAACTCAGCCAATATTGCCAAAGTGCAGATGGAAGAGAAATATCCTGAAAGAAAAGTAGTGGTCATTGATTCCATTGCAGCTTCTTCAGGATATGGACTGTTGGTGGACAAGGCTCTGGAAAATCAGAAAAACGGTATGAGCCTGGAAGAAAATGCAGAGTGGATCGAGAAAAATAAGAATAAACTCCATCATTGGTTCTTTTCCACAGATCTGACAAGTTTTATCCGGGGAGGAAGAATCTCTAAAGTTTCAGGCTTTTTCGGTCAGGCATTGAATATCTGTCCGCTGATGAATGTAAACAACGAAGGAAAACTGATTCCAAGAAATAAATACAGAGGGAAAAAACAGGTGATCCGGGAAATGGTAAAACGGATGGAGGAGCACGCCCAGGATGGTCTTAACTACAGCGGCAAGTGTTTTATTTCCAATTCTGCCTGCATGGAGGATGCAGAAAAAGTTGCCCGGATGGTGGAAGAGAAGTTTCCGAAACTTGATGGAAAAGTAGAAATCAACAGTATAGGAACTGTTATCGGTGCACACACAGGTCCGGGAACTGTGGCGTTGTTTTTCTGGGGTGATGAGAGAACAGAATAGAAGATATACGGGTATGGGAGTATTTTCCATACCCATTTTTTAGCGGGAAGAGGATGGAAGAAAAATACGCAGTATTTACTGAGCTTTAAATGTTAAGAAAATTTTACAATTGGATTGTAAAAAGGTCTTGCACAGGGGCAGGAACAATGATATATTGAGTAGCGATAGCATAAAAAACAAAACGAAAGAGTTTATTTAAAGGAGAAGTCGATGTTTGGAAAGTATCTGATTGTATTTTTTGTTTCCATGGTACCTCTGATTGAATTGAGAGGGGCGATTCCTTATTCTCAGGCATTTGAACTGCCGCTTCTGCAGTCCTATATTGTAGCAATTCTGGGGAATATGGTTCCTGTACCTTTTATTTATTTCTTTGCCAGAAAAGTTCTGATCTGGGGAGCGGACAAACCGGTGATCGGAAAATTCTTTTCCTGGTGTCTGGAGAAAGGGGAAAAAGGAGGAAAGAAACTTCAGGAAAAAGCAGGAAGAGGATTATTTGTAGCACTGCTTCTTTTCGTAGGAGTTCCGCTTCCGGGCACAGGAGCTTGGACAGGAACACTTGCCGCAAGTATTTTGGATATGGATTTTAAATCAAGTGTTATTGCGGTTATGCTGGGAGTGCTTCTCGCCGGAATCATTATGGGAGTTATAAGTGCAGGAGCTTTCGGAGCATTGAGAGCTGTTTTTTAAATGAAATATAGAAGATGAAAATAGAAAAGGACTCATTCAATTAACTTTTGAATGAGTCCTTTTACTGTATTACGTTATCCATTGGAGGTTACCTCTTTCTGATAATTTTTGTTTTTTTGATTTTAATTAAAAGTTTCTGGTGGTCCGTACCTTCCTTTCTTTTAAATTATAAGTGTTAGATTACGTTTTCGGTGGTATCAGTCCTTTCTGTATTTCTTTCTATTTTCTTGATTTATTTTATGGTTTTATTATAACGGGAAAATTAGGATTTGTCAATATTAAAAATAGAAAATTTTAAATAAAATAAAAAATAAACTGCATAAACTGCATAAATAATTTAAAAAATCTGAAAATTTATGACAGAGGAAAAGTGGTAAAGGAAATAAAATCGTGGTACAATAAAAAACGGCAAAAGTACAGCTGAAAATCAATAAGTGCTGACCTATAACAGACTTTATGACAGAGAGAAGAAGGTATACTGACAGGAACAGGAGGAGCACAATGGAAATTTTGGAGAGAAATGATCCCTGCTGGTGCGGGAGCGGGAAAAAATATAAAAAATGCCATGGGGCATTTGATGAGAAACTGAAAATGTATGAAAGCAGGGGAATTTTGATTCCCAGCCATAAAATCATTAAAAATCAGACGCAGATTGAAAAGATCAGAAAGAGTGCAGAAATTAATGTAGCGATTCTGGATTATGTAGCGGATCATATCAAGGCAGGGATCACCACCCAGGAAATCGATCGCTGGGTAACTGAGATCACCGAAAAAGCGGGAGCGGTACCTGCACCTTTGCATTATGAGGGATACCCGAAAAGTGTGTGTACTTCAGTCAATGAACAGGTATGTCACGGAATCCCGTCAGAAGATGTGGTGCTGAAAGACGGTGATATTATCAACGTAGATGTGTCTACGATCCTGGATGGATATTTTTCAGATTCTTCCAGAATGTTCTGTATCGGAGAAGTCAGCGAAGAGAAGAGGCGTCTGGTACAGGTGACGAAAGAATGTGTGGAAAAAGGGCTTGAACAAGTAAGACCCTGGGGATTTTTAGGCGATATGAGCCAGGCGGTGTATGACCATGCTCATGCCAACGGCTATTCCGTAGTCCGTGAGATCGGAGGCCATGGTGTAGGTCTGGAATTTCATGAAGATCCCTGGGTAGGATATATTGGTAAGGCCGGTACAGGAATGCTTTTGGTCCCTGGCATGATTTTTACCATTGAGCCTATGATCAATATGGGCGGACATGAGATTTTTATAGATGACAGCGACGGCTGGACGGTATATACAGAAGACGGACTGCCTTCTGCTCAGTGGGAGATCATGGTGCTGGTGACAGAAACAGGGGCTGAAGTCTTGTCCTGGTAAAAAGAAGACAGAAGGTCTGATATGAAAAAGATAGAGATGATCCTTGATGCTGAAATGGAAGGAAAGCCCCTGGAAAAGCTTATGCGGGAATACATGGGACTGACCCAAAAGCAGATCAGAAGCGCGAAATTCAGAGACAATGGAATCTGCCTGAATGGTATCCGGCAGCGGATTACTGCTCTGGGAAAGGCAGGAGATTGGCTTTCGGTCTGCCTGGAAGAGGAAAAGAAAGATACGGGAAAAGTGGTTCCTGTGAAGGGAACACTGGAGATCCTCTACGAGGATGAGGACATAATTGCTGTAAATAAACCTGGAGGAATCCCCTCTCATCCGGGCAGAGGACATTACCGGGATTCTCTTGCAAATCTTCTGGCAGGATATTTGAAGGAAAAAGAAACCTGCACTCTGCTCCGTCCGGTGGGAAGGCTTGACAGAGATACTTCGGGCGTGATGGTCTTTGGGAAAAACAGGGCTGCAGCGGCAAGACTGTTTTCTCAAAAAGAACAGGGGATTTTTGAAAAGGAATATCTGGCTCTTGTGAGAGGAAAAATACGGAAAAAGGAAGGTGTGATCGAGGCGCCTATAGGGAATTTACCGGGACATAAACTGAAAATGCAGGTATCAGAGATGGGAAAACCGGCTTTTACCCGATATATGCTCCAAAAAGAATACGGAGATTATTCCCTGCTCCGGTGCAGAATTCTCACAGGAAGAACACACCAGATCCGAGTGCATTTATCCTGGATAGGATATCCCATAGTGGGAGATATACTGTATGGAAACGGAGAGGAATCTTTATCCAGGGGACTTGCCCTTCACTGTGAAAAAGCAGTATTTGTGCAGCCTTTTACTGGTTTGGAAATTTCTGTACGCGCGGCTGTGCCGGATTCTTTTTCTGTCTTGTATGAGAAAAAACGGGAGGATAAAGTGACTGGGTAAGGATAAGGGCTATGGCGAAAATTGTGAAGACTTGCTGGCTGGAAGTGGATGGTGAGCAGGTTTATGTGGAGAAAAAGAAAATAAAAAATATGTACCTGAGGGTACGAAAACCAGATGGAACCGTCCACGTTTCTGCTCCGGCAGACATGGATGACGCTTTGATCAGCCGCTTTGTAAGAGAGAAAAAAGGCTGGATCCAGCAGGTACGAAAGAAGATGCAGTTTTCTGCTGAAAGGGAGCTTATGCCGGAGGAAAAAGAGGCACAGACGGAGGCTTACACACAGCAGCTTCTGCAGACACTTCCCCAGGTGATTGAAAAATGTGAAGCTGTCACCGGGCTTCATGCCCGAGAGTGGAAGCTTCGGGATATGAAGACCAGATGGGGAACCTGCAATGTGGAAAAAAAGAGAATCTGGCTGAACATTCAACTTGCAGCGTACCCCAGAGAATGCCTGGAATATGTAGTGACCCATGAACTGGTACATCTGTTGGAAAGAGGACATAATGCAGTTTTCTGGGGATATATGGATCAATTTTTCCCTGACTGGAGGCGGGTCAGGAAAATGCTGAGATAAAGGAGAAAAAATATGGGATATGCAGTTGCCACACTGAAAAAGGGAGAGGGAAGAACTTTAAAATCCGGAGGTCTCTGGGTTTATGATAATGAAATTGCATCGGTTATGGGAAGTTTCGAGGACGGAGATATTGTGCTTGTCCATGATTTTGACGGCTACCCTATGGGAAAAGGTTTCATTAACCGGAATTCTAAGATCAGAATTCGTATGCTGACCAGGAAGCAGGATGTGGAGATTGACGAAAGCTTTTTAAGAAAACGCGTAAAAGATGCCTGGGAGTATCGGAAAAAGACGGTGGATACCAGCAGCTGCCGGGTAATCTTCGGGGAGGCGGATTTTCTTCCCGGTCTGGTAGTGGATAAGTTTTCTGATGTGCTGGTAGTCCAGTCTCTGGCACTGGGAATTGACAGAATGAAAGAAACCATTATTTGTCTGCTGAAAGAAGTACTGGAAGAAGACGGCGTAAGCATCCGGGG
The DNA here is from genome assembly GCA_944380235.1 of uncultured Blautia sp. Taxonomy (GTDB): domain Bacteria; phylum Bacillota; class Clostridia; order Lachnospirales; family Lachnospiraceae; genus Blautia. The sequence continues at coordinate 14,362 of CALWHD010000195.1, read as the reverse complement.
TGTTTATGAGCGCAGCGACGCAAAGGTCAGACTTCAGGAAGGAATGGAGCGAATCAAGGGATTTCTGGGAGAACCTTTTGATACCCTGGTGCAGATCACAGAAAACGGAGTGAAATACCAGGTAGATGTAAAAGACGGACAGAAGACCGGATTTTTCCTGGATCAGAAATACAACCGTCTTGCTATTCAGAAACTCTGTAAGGGCGCGGAGGTGCTGGACTGTTTTACTCATACCGGCTCATTTGCCTTAAACGCAGGGATTGCAGGGGCAGCCCATGTGACAGGGGTGGACGCATCAGAATTGGCAGTGCATCAGGCACAGGAGAATGCAAAACTGAACGGGCTGGAGAACACCGTGGAATTTCTCTGTGAAGATGTGTTTGAGCTGCTGCCGGAACTGGAGAAAGAAGGGAAGAAATTTGACGTGATTATTTTGGATCCCCCTGCTTTTACGAAATCCAGAAATTCTGTGAAAAATGCTGTGAAAGGCTACCGGGAGATCAACCTGCGTGCAATGAAACTGGTGAAGGACGGAGGATTTCTTGCCACCTGTTCCTGTTCTCATTTCATGGATTATGAGCTGTTTACCCAAACTGTCGGCCAGGCGGCAGAGAATGTCCATAAACGGCTCCGTCAGGTGGAATACAGGACCCAGTCTCCGGATCATCCGATTTTGTGGGCAGCAGATGAATCCTATTATCTGAAATTTTACATTTTCCAGGTAGTGGATGAGAAGTAAGAGAGCGGAGCGTTCCGGACCTGAAACGGAAATAGTTCTTGACTGTAAAGTTCCTTTACCCTTTATAATTTATGTATCAAACAGAGGGAGGAAATGCCGGTGACGATTAAGGAAGCGGAAGAACTGGTGGGAATGACGAGAGCCAATATCCGTTTTTATGAAAAGGAAGGGCTGATCACACCCGGAAGGGATTCCAACGGTTACAGGAATTATACAGAAGATGATGTTGACGCTTTGCAGCGCATCAGGCTTTTGAGGACCATCCATCTCAGTCTTGAAGATATCAGATCCTTAAGCCGGAAGGAAAAAGGGTTTACAGATCTTCTTATTACGCACTTGAAAACATTGAAAAGGGAGCAGCAGAATCTGGAACGGTCCAGATTCATCTGCGGGCAGCTCTGCAGGGATCAGGCATCTTATGACAGTTTCGACGTACGGCATTATCTGGATCTTCTGGATGCATCGCCTTCAGAGATACCTGTGGAATTAAAAGAAGATTCTATCCCGAAAGTAACATCGCCCTGGCACAGATATTTTGCCAGAATGGCAGACGAGATGATCCTTATGACCCTCTGGAATCTGCTGGCTGCCCTTGTTTTCCACATTAATATACTGGAAACAGGATGGCAGGGATTTCTTATGGGAAGTATCCTGTCTGGAATCCTTCTGCTGCTGGCAGAACCGGTAATGCTGTCACGGTTTGGAACGACACCGGGAAAATTTCTGATGGGTCTGAGTGTGACAGCAGAAAGCGGTGCCCGCCTGACCTGGAGGGAGGCTTATCACAGAACCTGGACAGTGCTGAAAAAGGGATATGGATTTCATATTCCTGTGTATTCCCTTGTCCGGGAATATCTCTCCTACAGAGCATGCAAAAGGGGAGAATTTCTTGAATGGGAGGAAAAGAATGTTCTGTGGCTGGAGAGAAGACATGAAAAAATAAAAATTGCCTCTGCGGTTCTTTTACTGACTGGATTAAGCGGGCTGACCTTTCTCATATGGCAGGCCGGAGCAGTTCCCCGGAACAGAGGAGAGATCACGGCGGTACAGTATGCTGAAAATTTTAATGACATGCAGAAATTCTATCAGATCGACCGTCAGCTGAATCTTCCCGATTTTTCTCCCCGGATCAACGGGGACTCTATGCTGATGCTGAATCAGGATGGAGAATGGGACAAGATTTCCGGTACATCTTATATGAATCCCGTAGTAACCTATGCAGAACTGCCAAAGATCCGGTTCACGCAAGAAAATGGTATTCTGACAGGCATGGCTTTTTCTGCGGAATATGAGAATGAGAATATTGAAATCGTACCGTACGGAGACCTTATGGCATTGACGGCAATGGCCTTTCTCTGCGCTCAGGATGAATACTCCCTTCTGCAGTATCCTCCTTCTCTTCTTTACTTCCGGATCCGGGAAGCCGCAGACAGCTGCCGGGATTTCAAGTTCACGGAGGCTGGAGTTACGGTGGAAGCTTCCTTTGTGTGCAGAGGATATATACAGCGTCAGGCACAGTACAGCGCCAGCGAGGTATGGGCTCCGGTATATGGAGAAGAAACGTATTTTCGTGTAGATTATAAAGTATACAAATCGGAAATTTCTGGATAAACTTTCCGACAGAGGGTTGACAAGCCTTTTATTTGATGTTATGTTTTAAGTGCTTATATGACTGACGGAAGTGGAATGAACCACAGGGAGTATAAGCCTGGAAAGCCGACCGTCTGGGCAACTTTAGAGATGTCCGGATAGTGGGCTTTTTTGTTTTATAAGACAGGCTGATCAAGGTCCTCTATAAAACAAAAGTCTGCCGGGCTGAAAAAAATCTCAGGAAAAGGAGAGAAATTCATGGAAATGTTATCACTGGAAAGAGAGCTGAAAAGCAATGCATATCCCGGAAGAGGAATCGTACTGGGAAAATCAGAGGATGGAAAAAAGGCGGTTGCCGCTTACTTCATTATGGGAAGAAGTGAAAACAGCAGAAACCGGGTGTTTGTAGAAGAGGGAGAGGGAATCCGCACACAGGCATTTGATCCTTCCAAGCTGACCGACCCAAGCCTGATCATTTATGCACCGGTACGTGTTCTGGGAAACAAGACTATTGTGACCAACGGGGATCAGACCGATACCATTTACGAAGGCATGGACAAACAGATGACTTTTGAACAGGCTTTAAGAAGCCGCGAATTTGAACCGGACGGACCAAACTACACACCGAGGATTTCCGGGATCATGCACATGGAAGGCGGCAAGTATAATTATGCCATGTCCATTTTAAAGAGCAGCAACGGCAATCCGGAAGCCTGCAACCGTTATACGTTCGCTTACGAAAATCCTGTGGCAGGTGAAGGACATTTTATCCATACTTATATGCATGACGGAAATCCCCTGCCGAGCTTTGAGGGAGAACCCAAGCTGGTGAAGATCTCCGGCGATATTGATTCCTTTACAAAAGAGGTATGGGAAAGCCTCAATGAAGAAAATAAAGTTTCTCTGTTTGTTCGTTTTATTGATATCGAAACAGGAAAGTATGACACAAGGATCGTGAATAAAAACGTGAAATAGACGGCATGCTGAGCCAAATACCTTATGTAAAAAAGAAAGGAAGAAAAAATCATGAAAGAACTGGCATTAAAATATGGATGCAACCCCAACCAGAAACCTTCCAGAATCTATCTGGCAGACGGAGGAGATCTGCCCATCCAGGTTCTCTGCGGAAAACCGGGATACATTAATTTCCTGGATGCCTTTAACGGCTGGCAGCTGGTAAGAGATCTGAAGAAAGCAACAGGTCTGCCTGCGGCAACGTCTTTTAAACATGTTTCCCCCGCAGGGGCTTCAGTGGGACTTCCCCTGACAGAAACTCTGGCAAAGATCTACTGGGTGGATGATATGGACTGGCAAAACTTTTCTCCCATCGCCTGCGCATATGCAAGAGCCAGAGGAGCGGACCGCATGTCTTCTTTCGGCGATTTTATTTCTCTTTCTGATGTGTGTGATAAAGACACTGCCATGCTGATAAAAAGAGAGGTTTCTGACGGCGTTATCGCTCCGGGGTATACAGAAGAAGCCCTGGAGATCCTGAAACAAAAGAAAAAAGGCAATTACAATGTAATTCAGATCGATCCTGACTATGTTCCGGCTCCCCTGGAGCACAAGGAAGTCTTTGGCGTGACTTTCGAGCAGGGACGTCAGGAGCTTGCCATTGATGATGCTCTGATCTCCAATCTTGTTACAGAAAATAAGAATCTGACAGAAGAGGCAAAAAGGGATATGAAGATTTCCCTGATCATTCTGAAATATACCCAGTCCAATTCTGTATGCTTTGTAAAAGACGGTCAGGCCATCGGCGTCGGAGCAGGACAGCAGTCAAGAGTACACTGCACCCGTCTGGCAGGACAGAAGGCAGACAACTGGTGGTTAAGGCAGTGTCCGAAGGTCATGAACCTGCCGTTTAAGGATTCCATCACCCGTGCGGAGAGAGACAATGCCATTGATGTGTACATTGGAGAAGAGTACATGGATGTGCTCGCCGACGGAGCGTGGGAGAAGACTTTTACAGAAAAACCGGAAGTCTTTACCAGAGAAGAAAAGAGAGCATGGCTGGATCAGCTGACAGAAGTGACCCTGGGCTCTGATGCGTTCTTCCCGTTCTCAGATAATATTGAAAGAGCAAAGAAGAGCGGTGTATGTTATATTGCAGAACCGGGCGGATCTGTGAGAGATGATGCAGTGATCGAAACCTGCAACAAATACAATATGGTAATGGCGTTTACAGGCATCCGCCTGTTCCATCATTAAACAGGATCCGCTGAGGACAGGCTCTGCCGGGTTTTCATCAGATAAAGCAGGCACAGAGGTGTTTCTTCCGAATTGTGAGGAGGAAACACCTTTGTTTTTAATCAGGAGGTTATGAAGAGATGCTCTGGAAGGATACTGGTTCCAAGCTGCAGGAGTATTTTCAGAATGGAACGCTGCCGACAGTACTGTCTGTAGACAGGCGGCATTATGATGAGAAGAAATACAAATTTCTCATGCACGGGCACGAGAATCTGTGTGAGATCACTTATGTGTATGAAGGCGCGGGAATCTACCGGCAGGGGATGGGTTCCTGCCCGGTGGCGGCAGGAGATGTGATGCTGTACAATGCAGGAGATCTTCATGTGACCCAGCCTTTCAACGAATCCGGAGTTTCCTACTACAGCATAGGGATTGCCAATGTGAGAAAGAAAGGACTGCCCCTGAATCATCTTTACAGAGAAGAAGAGTTCTGCGTCGTTCATACAGGCCTGCACAGCCAGGAGATTCATGGGATCTGTGAGGAGATGTACCGGCTTTCTGCAGGCGGGAAAAAAGGAGCTGGTGAAGATCTTACGGTGCATCTTCTGGGAACTGCGCTGATCACCCTGATGGATGAGCTGGTCAGCAGGAACAGGGAGGAGGAAAAGGAGAAAAAACAGGAGGATCCGGATATAAAGCGCTATCTGGACCTCCATTACACAGAAGATCTTTCCCTGGGAGTACTTGCTTCCAGACTGGGATATTCCGAGACCTACATTTCCCACCTGTTTAAGAAAAAGTACGGAGAATCCCCTATGAAATATGTGATGAACCGGAGACTCAGCGAGGCTCAGCTTCTTCTTCATTCCACAGAACTGAGGATCTCTCAGGTTGCGGCAAGGGTAGGGTATGAGAATACCAGCTATTTTGTCACTCTGTTTTCGAAAGTGGTGGGCATGACTCCGGCGCGTTATCGGGAATTTGTAAAGAAAGATGTCCACAGGCTGTAGAATGCAGAAGATATACGTCCTGTACAGTACAGAAAAGTGAAATAAAAAAAGAAAAACACCCTCTTCCGGACAAGGATCAAACAGCATTGTGAAATCCTTCGGTTTTATAATAAAAGAAAACAGAGAAAACGGAGGAAAAATCATGAGAGAGGGAAGAGAACGGCTGGTGCTGGATGTGATCCACAGGAAAAATATATCTTATCTGCCAAGTGTGATCAATTTCAGCAACCGGAAGAAAAAAATGGAATGTGCCGCCTATGTGGGAATTACCCAGGAGGAGGAGTTTGATGAATACCTGGGAAATCATATCCGTTTTACAGCGACACTGGATGATGTTCCCAGCCATGACTGGGATGACAAAGAAAAGGTTGCCATGGCAATGGCTGCCGGGAGAGCTTATAGAGATCCCAGGGACGGGTTCCTGACGGATCTGTGGGGAATGAAGTTTGACCCCGAGGGCACCAGTTATTTTAATTACAGCCATCCTCTGGCAGAGGCGGCAGAAGATCCTCAGATTCTGAAAAACTTTCATGCCCCGCAGCTAAATCCCCGGATCCTGGATGAGATTTTCGCTCCCTGCGAAAAAGATAAGGAATACTATGACGGGAAAATGCTGGTACTGGTTTCCGGTTATAACGGAATCTGGGAAAAAACCTATGATATGATGGGAATGGAAAATTTCATGGTGACGCTTATGGAAGAACCGGAGATTGTGGAGCAGATCATGGATGTTGTGACGGACTATAAAGTGGAAATTGCAAAAGAAACCGTGAAACGGGGATTTAAGGTGGGACATCATGGAGATGACCTTGGGACGCAGATATCTACTTTTTTCTCTGAGGAAATGTTCGTGAAGTATTTTAAGCCACGGTTTAAGCGGATTTTCGATGTCTATCATGAGGCAGGAATCCCGGTACAGATGCACTCCTGCGGGAAGATCACACCGTTTATCCCTCATCTTATCGACATTGGCCTGGACATACTGGAACCCTGCCAGCCGGTGATGGATATCGGATTTCTCCAGCGGGAGTATGGAAAAGACCTGATTTTTTACGGAGGGATCGATACCCAGGACCTGCTGGCGTTTCGAAGTTCTGAGGAAGTATATGAAGAGACTTTAAAGACCATAGATATCCTGGGAAAGGACGGCGGATATATCTGCGGTCCCGCTCAGGAAATTATGAATAACGTTCCTCCGGCAAATGTGGCAGCTCTGGTAAAAGCGATCCGCCACAGCAGGGGAGAAGAATAAAAAGTTCAGATTCAGCGGTGCGCATGGCACAGATAGACAAAGAGGGAAAAGATTCCGTCTTTTACTGTGACTTCCATGCCGCCGCTGTTTTTTTCTGCGGCAGCCTGGATACTTTTCAGTCCGAATCCATGGAGTGCCTTCTCTTTTTTGGTGGTTTGAAAAGAAGAAGGCTCAGGAGGCAGGGGATTGGTTAGTTCAAAAGTAAAAATTCCTTTGCTGAATCTGGCATTTAAGAAGACTTGCCTCTGCTCTTCGGGAAGCTTTGTACAGGCTTCCAGAGCATTGTCCAGGGCATTGCACAGCACGGTACACAGATCGGGACTTTCAAAAGGCAGGGAAGCAGGAATTTCCGCCCGGACATGAAAGGCAGTATGATGCTGGGAAAAGGCAGCTGCCTTGCTGCTGAGGATAATGTTCACGGTATTGTCCCCGCAGTATTTTACGGTCTGAAACAGGGCAGGGGTCCGGAGCAGGTTCTGTATATAGGGGTTCTTTTCCTGATCAGGCAGATGCAGGAGGGTCTGGAGATGGTTTGCCATATCATGCTTCAGCTTCCGTATCTCAAAGTTCTGCTGCTCTAAGGATTCATAGTAGACCCGGCTTGCCTGGAAAACGGAACTTTCAGCTTCCAGTTCCTGCTGTCTGGCAAGGACGGAGGCTGTCCACAAAAGTCCGGAAAAGGAAAAGAGGGACAACAGCAGCAGAACAAAATCCAGAAGGTAGACCCGGTTGGAAGTGTAAGCAGAGTTATCCAGCAGTACTACGCTTAAAAGGATTCCCACCGGGGTGACGGTAAGAAGGAAAAGCAGTTTCCAGAGGGCGGGAGAGAGTTCGTAATCTTTCGGCGGTGACAGTCGGCGCAGAAGAAGATAGAACACCAGGGCAAAAAGAGATTTTCCAAAAGAAGGATAACTTAAAAAGTAATTGTCGTGCAGGGCGCTGAAGGAAAAGTAGACACAGGAAAGCAGCAGACCAGTATAAAGCCTTTTAGCCCTGCTTCCGTCGCAGGAAACCCAGAGACAGAAAAGAAAAAATAAAAAGGTTGGAGGCAGGTTTGCCCAGTCACCGATATAAATGACCATGCACAGGACCAGAGCAGCACCGCAGAAGACAAGAAAACGGTACAGAAAAGAGTTTTTGACTGCGAGAAACAGGCCGATGGTGCAGTATACACACCAGGCTCCAAGTACTATGGACAGAAGTTCCAGAAAATGCAGAAAAGTATTCATAAACAGTCTCCTTTCAGCAGGTGCCGGGCAATCTTCTGGGAGGCAGAGACTTTCAGACTCCTGCTGACCGGCAGGGAGATGCCTGCAAGCTCCACATGGGAGGTGCCCAGGCGGTCAATGTAGTCCGGATTTACCAGGTATCTCTGATGGATGCGGACAAAGCTGTCCCCCACCTGTTCCGCTACCTGATCCAGTTTGCTGTAAAATCCATATTCCCTGCCGCCGGATACCAGAAATACCCTGCGCCGGTCACTGTAGAAATAGGCGATATCTTTAAAAAAGAAGCGGAATACCCCTTCTGTGTTCTGGAAAAGAAATTGTCTGGAGACATCTCTGGAAAGGCGGGTTTCTGCCCGGGAAAGTACCTCAAAGAGATGTTCCGGATCCGCGGGTTTTATAATGTAATCCAGGGCTTCTGCCTGGTAGCCTTCAAAGACGTAGTCCGGGTATCCTGTAATGAAGACCAGCATCAGATTCCTGTCGAATTCCCGTATGGCTTTTGCCGCTTCCACACCGTTTTGATCTTTCATTTCCACGTCTAAAAACAGAAGATCGATTTCTCCTGGATGATTTCGAAGCCACCGCACAGCGTTACGGGCAGAGGAAAATTCATAGACAATCCGACTTCCGGTATCTTCAATCAGTTTTTCAATCTGGCAGGAAAGCTGTTCCCGTGCCAGAGCCTCATCATCACATAAAGCAATTCTAAGCATGATCCGTCCCCTCATTTTTGAAATTACAATCTGCTGGTTTTCAGTATAGCACAGGAAGAAGCCGGGGAAAAGGACAGGAACATGCCCGGAACGCAGAAAATGACACAGGAGATTCCAAAAATGACAAAGCAGAAAAATCACTGCAGAAAATAGCGTGACGGGCGCAGAAGTTAACACCTCTTTTTCCGGCGGGGAGACGAAGGGTTACAATAACAGGAGAAAGGAAGGTGAAAATATGCTGTATGTGAAAAATCTCTATAAATCATACAAGGCAGGAAAGACGGCCTATCCGGTCTTAAAGGGGGTAAGCCTGAGCGTGGCACAGGGAGAGTTTACAGCGGTCATGGGACCTTCCGGTTCCGGTAAAAGTACGCTGCTTAACTGTATTTCCTGTTACGTTCCCTTTGAAGAGGGGAAGATCACTTTGGGAGGACAGGAACTGAAAGGGCTGAGTGAAAAGGAACTGGCAAAGATAAGAAATGAAAAGCTGGGGTTTGTGTTTCAGGACTTCATGCTCCTGGACGGACTGACCGTCAGGGAAAATGTTCTGGTACCTAAGATCATTGAAGGAAAAGTGACCCGGGAGGATGAAAAGCGGTGTGACACACTTCTGAAGCTTTTTGGCATCACTTATATCCAGGAAAAATATCCGGCGGAGATTTCAGGCGGTGAGAAGCAGCGGACAGCTGTGGCAAGGAGTCTGATGAACCAGCCCCTGCTGATCCTGGCGGATGAGCCAACCGGCAATCTGGACAGCAAATCCAGCCGGGCAGTGATAGACTCTTTTCTGGAGGCGAGGAATCAGATGAATGCTACCATTTTTATGGTGACTCATGACAGTTTTGCAGCTTCCTTCTGCGACCGGGTGATTCTGCTGAAAGATGGGAATATATATAAACAACTGGAGAGACTGGAGGAGAGAAGTCTGTTTCAGGACAGGCTTCTGGAAGCGATCAAGGAAATGAGTGGTGAAGTAAAATGAAAAAGATGGCAGAACTGGAAAGAAAACTTCAAAAAAATGACAGGCACCAGGCTGTACTGTATCTGTTCTGTAATTTCACGGCATTGATGCTGGTGACTGCTTACTCCGCCATGATGCAGTCTGTGACAGTGCAGACAGTTTTTCCGGAAGGCGGGGACAGCAGAAAGCAGATGTATATGGTCTTTGGACTGACATTGTTCGGATGTGTGGTATTTACTCTTTACGCCTCCAGTCTGTTTTTCAGAAAAAAATCCAGACAGCTGGGGATTCTCATGGCTCTTGGGGCGTCTGCGGAAAAACTGGCGCCGGGACTTTTCCGGGAAGTGCTTTTCCTGAGCTGTGTTTCAGGAGCAGCAGGTACAGCGGCAGGGGTTCCGTTTGTGTATCTTTTGTGGAATCTGTTCCGGATCCTTATTGTGGATTCTGAAGAGATGAAACTGACCCTGGACTGGGAATTTGTGTGGATCCCTGCTCTGCTTCTGATCTTTACCGTGCTTTGTGTCTGCCTGATGGCTTACGGTTATTTAAAGAGGACGGATATTATCAGTACAGTGCAGGAAGAACATAAAAATGAGCTGGCGAAAAACTGGGGAAGATGGTGCGGCCCTGTGGGGATTGTGCTGACTGCAGCAGGTGCGGTCCTTGGGTATTTTTCTCCGCAAATATACATGAAAACCGCCAAGGCATATCCTCCGGACTGGCTGAACGGTATTTATTTTATTGCTCTGGCGGGATTGTATCTTGTGATGCTCCATACAGTGGTCCATGGCTGGAGATTCGGAAAAAAGAATCGTTATAAAAATCTGATCGCCAGAAGTATGATGAAATTCCAGGGAAGGCAGACGGTGAATAATCTCCTGGTGATCAGTGTACTGATTGCAGGAGGCGTGTTCGCCCTGTTTTATATACCTGCTCTTGGAAGCAGTGTGTTTCTTACCGCAGAAAATCTGGAGTATGATTACTCCGGGGCATGGAGAACAGACCAGCAGATGCTGACTGAGGAAGAGATTCGAAAAAAAGCAGAGACTTACGGGATTTTACTGAAAGACTGGAAAGAAGAAGAATATGTCAGCCTGGGAATGGGAAGCAGAGTGGAGACGGAGCGGAATGGAAAATTATACCTTGAGTACCGGGAATTTGCCTCAGAAGGCAGATTTATTTCAGAAACAGCCTTTGCTTCCATCACAGGAAATTCAGTTCAGGTGGAGCCGGGAACCTACTGTGCGGCAGCAGATCAGGAAGAAGGCAGTACCCTTTATCTGGTCCAGTCTGCTGACAAGCTTACCAATATGACCACCATGGAGCAGATGAAAGTCTCCTTTGCAGGTTATGTATACTGCAATACTCTGTCGCACCGTGACACAAAGGCTGTCTATGTGCGGCATGACCAGGATTATAAACGAACCCCACAGGGCGCAGAGGAACAGTGGAGGGGAAAGATGTTATTCTTCAATGTAGAAGGTGAGGACAGCTATGCTTTTGCCAAAGATTTTTTTTATTCCTGCGTAGACTGCTTCGGACCGGAGTGTGAAATCCCCTATTACTATGATCGGGTGAAGAAATATGATGCTGAACGTAAGGGAGAGATTTATTGGGGCGATACAGAGGCCATGACACCTGTCAGCTATGACAGACCGGATTCCACGGATTTCCGCACTTACTGGGCCTATATGCCCAAAAGCCGGATCCTGGATAAGAATGATACGCTTCCGACTTACGCGGTATTTTTCATGATGTTCATTTTTGCTTCGATGGTCTGTTTTGCGTCGGCTTTGGTAATTGGCTATACCAGGTGCAGGACAGTTGCGGTGCTGAACCGCTATGTCTTTGAGGATCTGAAGCGGCTTGGGGCTTCTCCCGGATTTCTGTGCAGGGAGGTCCGGAACCAATGCGGCAAAGTCTTTCAGATTCCCTTCCTTACAGGAAGTTCAGTAATGTTTCTGTTTTTCATCCTGATCTTCTATGCCAACGACGGAAAATATACTTCTTCTGAGTTTTTGGCACTTTTCCTGTGTATTCTGATTCTGGCGGTACTGGGAGGAATTCTGTATGGAATCTATCAGAAAACATTAAATACAGTTCTCAGGGAGCTGAAAGTGGGAAAAGTAACAGAAATAAGAAAGGCAAAGTAAGGAATTTTTCTTGCAGGGAGCTTTTGGCAAGGGTATAATGAAGCTGTGTGAAAACTATGGTCAAAATGAGGAACACCGCTTTCTCATTTCGTTGAGAAACAGGAGGTATACGCTTATGGAAGGCACTATGAAAGTAGCAGTTATGACAGATATTCAGAAAATGGGGTTTGAAGAAAGACCGATTCCGGTTCCGAAAGACAATGAAGTCCTGGTGAAACTGGATTATGTGGGAATCTGCGGGTCAGATCTGCATTATTATGAGACAGGAGCCATCGGAGACTATGTGGTAAAGCCGCCTTTTGTATTAGGTCATGAGCCGGGCGGCGTTGTTGTGGAAGTGGGAAAAGATGTGAAGCATTTAAAGGCTGGAGATAAGGTGGCGCTGGAGCCGGGGAAGACCTGCGGACATTGTGAATTCTGCAGGGAGGGAAAATACAATCTATGTCCGGATGTGGTGTTTTTTGCTACACCTCCGGTAGACGGAGTATTCCAGGAATACGTTGCCCATGAGGCAGATCTGTGCTTTAAACTTCCGGAAAATGTCAGTACGCTGGAAGGAGCCTTGATCGAGCCTCTGGCGGTAGGATTTCATGCAGCCGTTCAGGGAGACGCTCATCTGGGACAGAAAGCGGTAGTCATGGGTGCAGGATGCATCGGTCTCGTATCTATGATGGCGTTAAAAGCCAGAGGTGTCAGTGAAGTGTATGTGGTAGACGTGATGGACAAACGTCTGGAAAAGGCAATGGAGCTGGGAGCCACAGGCGTGATAAACGGTATGAAAGAAGACGTGGTGGCAAAAGTGAAGGAACTGACAGACGGAAAAGGAACTGACCTGGTGATTGAAACAGCAGGAACAGAAATTACCAGCAGACAGTCTGTCCTCATGGCAAAGAAAGGCTCTGTTATTGTCTTTGTAGGATACAGCAAGACAGGAGAAGTCACGCTGCCTATGAGTATTGCCCTGGATAAAGAGCTGACTTTCAAGACAGTGTTCCGTTACCGCCATATCTATCCCATGGCGATTCAGGCGGTAGCTGACGGAAAGATTAATTTAAAGGGAATCGTGACAGATGAATTTTCATTGGATGAAGCAGATGTGGCTATGGAACAGTCTATGAAAAATAAGGCTGATATTGTAAAGGCAGTCATTCGGATCCATGACTGATCAAAAGAAAAAACATAAAGGCAGGAGCCGGCTCCTTCTTTTGTACAGCGGACCAGCAGGACGGACAGCATGCCGGCGGGATAAGCTGTACAGTACAGGTCTGTGAATTTGCCGCTGTTCGCTCTTGCGCAGTGGAAAAGTATCTGCTATACTTTGAAAGTGGAAAAAATTCTACAAAATTTCATGATAGGAGAGAGTCTGATATGAGTATTAGAATCGGTATTTTAGGATATGGAAACCTGGGAAGAGGAGTAGAGTGCGCTGTAAAACATAATCCGGATCTGGAACTTAAGGCAGTATTTACACGCCGCGCTCCGGAAACAGTGAAGATCCTTACAGAAACTGCAAAGGTATATCATGTGGATGAAGCTGTGAAGATGAAGGATGAGATCGATGTTCTGATTCTCTGCGTAGGAAGTTCTACAGATCTTCCTGTACAGACACCGGAATACGCAGAATATTTCAATGTAGTAGACAGCTTTGATACACATGCCAGAATTCCGGAACACTTTGCTGCTGTGGATGCTGCTGCAAAGAAAGGCGGAAAGGTTGCCATGATTTCTGTGGGCTGGGACCCGGGTATGTTCTCTTTGAACCGTCTGTATGCCAATGCGATCATGCCGGATGGAACAGATTATACTTTCTGGGGCAAAGGCGTAAGTCAGGGGCATTCTGATGCTGTAAGAAGAATTCAGGGTGTTGTTGATGCAAGACAGTATACAATTCCTGTGGAAAAAGCACTGGAAGCTGTAAGAAACGGTGAAAATCCGGAACTTTCCACAAGAGAAAAACATACCAGAGAAGTATTTGTAGTGGCAGAAGAAGGCGCTGACAAAGCGAAGATCGAAAACGAAATTAAAACTATGCCGAACTACTTTGATGAATATGATACGACAGTACATTTTATCACAGAAGAAGAAATGAAGAGAGATCACGCAGGTCTGCCCCACGGAGGATTTGTGATCCGTACAGGAAAAACAGGCTGGAACAATGAACATAATCATGTGATCGAATACAGTCTGAAGCTGGATTCCAATCCGGAATTTACTTCTTCTGTAATCTGCGCTTACGCAAGAGCAGCTTATCGCATGAGCCAGGAAGGACATACAGGATGCAAGACTGTTTTTGATGTAGCTCCTGCATACTTAAGCAGCCAGACACCGGAAGAACTTCGTGCACATATGTTATAAAAAATCAGTGTATACTGAGGGAGGAAAAAATGAATCCGAAGATTGACCCCAAAAGGGAAGCCAAGAGGATTATTTTCGGCATCATCGGATCTGTGATCATGGCAGTGAACATCAAGACGTTTGTGCGGGCAGGCGGTTTGTATCCCGGCGGTTTCAACGGAGTTACACTG
>CALWHD010000194.1 GCA_944380235.1 uncultured Blautia sp. | reverse complement strand
ATTCAATATTCTGAATCTGTTCTCTTACTTTTTCAATCTCTGTCTTTAAATCAATAGCAAGATTGGAAGTCTCCAGGTCATTTGCCTTTGACAGGATGGTATTTGCATCCCGATTCATCTCCTGAGCGATAAAATCCAGTTTTCTGCCAATCCCTTCGCTTTCAGAAAGAACATTTGCCATATGCCGGATATGACTTCTTAACCGGACTGTCTCTTCATCCGTACAGATCTTATCTGCAAAAAGGATTACTTCCGCAGCAATTCTGCTCTCTTCAATCTGAGTATCCGCCAGGATTTCTTTCACTTTTGTCTCCAGCTTCTCCCTGTATTCCTGCAGAATCTGCGGGGAACGCTGCTCTACCAGATCCACCTTTGCCTCCATACCCTTCAGTTTTTCAAGTATGTCTCTGCGCAGATGCTCTCCTTCTTTTTCTCTGGCTTCTACAAACTGCCCGGCCGCCTCCTTGAGCACCTGAGAAAGCAGGTCCCACAGTCTGCTTTCGTCCACAGCCTGCTCTTCCATAGTGAATACCTCAGGATATCTGGAAAGCATTCCCGCACTGATATCCTGTTCCAATCCGAATTCACCGCTCATCTGCTCCAAATATTCCAGGTACTGCCTGGCGATCTCTTTATTGTACTTTATGAAAACTCCGCTTTTTGTATAATCTTCATAAGTGATAAACAGATCCACCTTTCCTCTCTGGATATATTCCTTTAAAAGGGTGCGGATAGACGCCTCAAAAATACTCAGCTTTTTTGGCATGCGCATATTGATATCCAGATAACGGTGATTTACGGATTTCATTTCTACCGTGATCTTTCTTTCTTCATCCAGTTTTTCGGCTCTGCCGAATCCGGTCATGCTTTTTATCATGTCTGAACTCTTTTCTGTAACTCTTATTTGCCTGAAAAAGCCGCCTCAAAAGCAGTGCATTGAAAATGGCATTCTCATACAGGCATAAACATACATAATTATTATAAAGCAATCACATTTTAACGTCAAATATTTTTTTTCCTTTTTTCAAAATTTATGATAAGATGTATTAAGTATATGTCTAAACAGCAGATAGGAGATGAAAAATCATGGCTTTTGATGTAATTACCATTGCAAATCTGGTAAAAGAATTCCAGGACACCCTCGTGGGTGGGCGTATCAACAAAATCGCCCAGCCGGAGGCAGACGAACTTCTGATTACTATAAAAAATAATAAGACACAGTACCGGCTTCTGATTTCGGCCAGCGCTTCTCTTCCTCTGATCTATTTTACAGAGAAAAACAAGACCAGCCCCTTAACTGCGCCCAATTTCTGCATGCTTCTGCGCAAACATATCGGAAGCGGCAGAATTGCCGCAGTAACTCAGCCGGAAATGGAGCGTGCCATTGAATTCCGGGTGGAACACTTAAACGAACTTGGGGACCCCTGCTTTAAGATCCTGGTAGTGGAGATCATGGGAAAACACAGCAACATTATCTTTCTAAACGAGGACCGCATGATCCTGGACAGCATCAAGCATGTATCCTGTAATGTCAGTTCCGTCCGGGAAGTGCTGCCGGGACGTGATTACTTCCTTCCCAAAACACAG
Source organism: uncultured Blautia sp. (assembly GCA_944380235.1). Lineage (GTDB taxonomy): Bacteria > Bacillota > Clostridia > Lachnospirales > Lachnospiraceae > Blautia. The sequence continues at coordinate 11,864 of CALWHD010000194.1, read as the reverse complement.
GACAAAAAAAATCCTCTTACCGTCACCGAAGAAGAATTTTTCCAGACTGTATATACCAAACCTATGGCAGCCGCAAAAGCACTCTACACTTCTCTTACAGGAATCAGCCCCTCTATGGCAGAGGAAATTTGCTTCCGCGCTTCCATAGACGGCAGCCTTCCGCCGGACGGGCTGTCCGAAGCGGCAAAACTTCATCTGTATCACACCTTTGCCCGGACTATGGAAGATGTACAGGAGGGCAGGTTCCAGCCTAATATTGTATATAACGAAAAAGGTGAACCTGTGGAATATGCCGCCCTTCCTCTTACCCATTATGAGAATTTGTCCTGCAGGACCTTTTCTTCCATGTCCCAGGTCCTGGAGCTTTATTATGCCCAAAAAGACCAAATCACCCGGATCCGGCAGAAATCTTCTGATCTGAGAAGAATCGTTCAGACTGCTCTGGAACGTAACCGGAAGAAATTTGATCTTCAGTCCAGACAGATGAAAGACACACAAAAAATGGACAAGTACAAGGTCTACGGGGAACTGATCAATACTTACGGCTATAATCTGGAGGAAGGCTGCAAATCCTTTACTGCTTTGAATTATTATACCAACGAAGAGATTTCTATTCCTCTGGACCCAACTATGACTCCTCAGCAAAACGCCAAAAAATATTTTGACAAATATAACAAATTAAAGCGGACCGCTCAGGCACTGGAAGAACAGCTCAAAGACACAGAGGAAGAAATCCGTCATCTGGAGTCTGTCAGTACAGCACTGAACATCGCTCTCCAGGAAAACGATCTTTCCCAGATCAAAGACGAGCTGACAGAATATGGCTATATCAAGAAACATTCCGGCGGGAAAAAGAAAGCCCTTGCCAAATCCAAGCCCCTGCACTATATCTCCAGCGACGGCTATGATATTTACGTAGGCAAAAACAATTACCAAAATGAAGAGCTGACTTTTAAGTTTGCTGCCGGCAATGACTGGTGGTTCCATGCAAAAAAAATGCCCGGATCCCATGTCATTGTAAAGAGCAACAACGAAGAACTTCCGGATTCTACATTCGAGGAAGCCGGAAAGCTGGCCGCCTACTACTCCAGCGGGCGCACAGCACCGAAAGTGGAGATTGACTATATCCAGAAAAAACATGTAAAAAAACCCGGCGGTGCTAAGCCAGGCTTTGTTGTATATTATACCAATTATTCTCTGATGATCGAACCGGACATCTCCGGCATCACACAGGTAGAAGAATAAAAAAGAAAGGTGGTTTCTGCCATGTCTATCGAATCTGTAAAAGCATACTTTTCCTCTGTCCACGCTCCTGTCTCTATCAAAGAATTTCCTGTATCCAGCGCCACAGTAGAACTGGCAGCCCAGGCAGCGGGAACAGAACCCTGCAGGATCGCGAAAACTTTATCCTTTTATAGTGCCGACAAAACCTCTGCTCTTCTGGTGGTCACTGCTGGAGATCAGAAAATCGACAACAAAAAATTCAAAGAGACTTTCGGCTTCAAAGCCAGAATGCTGACAAAGGAAGACGTGGAGCCTATGACCGGGCATGCTCCCGGCGGTGTCTGCCCTTTCGCTAATCCAGAAGGCACTGCTGTATATCTGGATATTTCCATGAAACGCTTTGAGACAGTCTTTCCTGCCGCCGGAAGTGACAATTCCGCTGTAGAATTTACCTGCGAGGAGCTTGAAAAATATTCTCAGGCAAAAGAATGGGTGGACGTCTGCCGGGTTATAGAAGCCTGAGAGCGTTTCCACCTGAAAAATCTTTTTCCATTTTTATAAAATTTCCCTGTGGGATACGGTGTAATGTCCCACAGGGAATTTTCTTTTGCCCTATCCAGCTTCTGAACAGAAAGAACAGGGATTCTCCAATCCTTCCGGGATAAAATTAAATTCCCTTTCGATACAGCAGATAAGAATATACAGCAGGTATAAACAGGATGACCAGCAAAGCCGCCAGAATGAAATATTTCATTACCAGAGCGTTTACAAAAGCTGTCACGATCATGAAAGCGCCTGCAAAGATCCATAGAAAACCTGCAAGATGATGGGTTTTTCTCCAGTTTTCATCGCTGTTTAATGTCCAGGGGAGTTTGATGCCGCTGGTATAATTTCTCCTGCACTTTGGCATATAATTGCCTGCTGCAATGAAAACGACACCGATCAGAAGAGTAATACTCTGCTCCACAGGCACATCTTTTCCCAGCGCCCAGAAAATGGACATGGGTACCAGGAGCAGGGAGAGCACCGGACAGATCCACTTCCCCAGTGCTTTGGTCTTTCTGGCAATATTGCCGGTCTTTGGATCAGTATTTAAACCAAAGTGCACCAGCGTATTGATGACTGCCATCATTGCCGGGAGTCCAAAAATGGTGACCTCTTTTGGCATATACTGACCTACTGTCCCATCCATGTACCATTTCGTGGGTATTTCTCTTGGCAGCTCCTTGTAAAAGTAAGCTCCCAGCAGCATGGGAAGCAGACAGAGAATCGTTGTGATGATAAAAGCTTTCTTATTCGTTATTCTTTTCTTCATTTTCTTTCCCTCCAAACTGAGAAATCCACAGAATAATTTCTTCCAGTACTGATACATTCAGCTCATAAAAGACAAAATTTTTGTGTTTTGATTCCACTACCAACTCTGCTTTTTTTAACTGTGACAGGTGATAAGAAACCGTGGCACCTGAAAGATCAAAGGCTGCTCCGATCTCTCCAGCCGACTTTTTTCCGTCTTTCAGCATCTCAAGGATTTGCCGCCTCACCGGATCCGAAAGCGCCTTAAAAGTTTCTGCAAATCCCAATAGATCATCTCCTTTAAATAGTATTTAGAAATATTTCTAAATAGATTCTACTATAAAAATATTAAAAAAGCAACAGCTATTTAGAAAAATATCTAAATAGCTGTTGCTCTGCTCCACGCTGTATCTTATCTTCTATACCTTCAGACCCATATCATCAGCGCAAGAAAGAAGATTCCTCCGTAATAAAGGCTAAGCGCCAAATAGTTCATAGATCTGGAAAGCTTATGGAAAAAACCTTTTCCCACCATCAGATCAGATACCGCAAATAAGACAGCACCCACTCCTGCCCAAAGATAATCGATTCCCAGCTTCCAGGGCAGGACCACCGCCAGCGCCGCCATTCCCATCAAAATCGCAGGATACAGGATCATCAGATAGATTTTAGGATGATTCTTTCCCTCTCTCAGCTCTTTTTGAAAAAGCAGCAGGGACAATCCCAAAAACACAGCCCATACAGGAAGGCTTATAAGGCTCCAGGCTCCCTGCCTGAGGATCCATATAATCAAAAGAAGATGCCCTGCACCGAAAACACCCATACCCAGAAAAAACTGGATTTCCAAAAATCCGTCCGCCAGCAGGAAAAGCAGCAGCGCTGCCAGGATCCAGCTTTTCTCCATATCCCTGCCGCCGTCCGCAGATACAAACCCCAAAAATCCCACGCAGACCACCGCCCAGGTAGAAAGGCATTTTGGCAGGATGTTCCACCTTCCTTTTCCCCATTCTTTTAATTTGAAATGCAGCACCATGCCCGCCACAATTACCGGCACAGCCAAAATCATATAAACCATAAGACCTCCGCCATTTTCCATAAGCACCTTTACTCTTTTCTTTAAAGCAGTCACCATATTCTATGCTGTTATTCTAACATTCTTTTCCGCTTCTGTCATATGAATTCTGGTTTTTGGACCTGTCTTCTCATTTCTCCTCCTCTGAGATCAGTTCTCCGTTTTCAATAGTAACGATCTTATCTTCAAATTCAAAGATCCAACGCACAATCTGGTTGTCCTCAGTTATAGTGTCCTCCCATCGGCTTTCCCCTCCCTTTTGGGGCGAATAAACAGAGGTTAGAGTTTTTAAATACATTTCCTGACCAATGGAATTTCCCTTATCATCTTTTATTGAGTCAACACTTCCCGTGAACTGAATCGTCCGGTTTTTAGACTCATTCATCTGCGCGTAGACCGTATTTCCCACTCTTCCATACAAAAGTTCCACTTCACTGCTGTCCACTTTGCTTGGTCTAAAGACCACAACACTCCCCGCAAGCAGTACACACAGAACAAGGATCACCAGAATTGCCAGACGTTTCATCCGCTTTCCCTTCCTGCTGACTTTTCTGATGAGCGCGGTTTCGTCCACCTGCGCTCTGGGTAAAATATCAGGCAGCTCTCCCTTCATTTCCTGATAATATTCTCTGCATGACCGGCATCTCTGCAGATGTACCTCTATTTCCCGGTTACTCTCCTGACTGGTAAGCTTGTCCATATAAAGTGGAAGAAGATCTTTTATAATCTCACATTTCATATTTCAAAAGCTCCTTTCTGATTTTTTGTTTGCCCCTGTAAAAATTCACTCGTGCCCAATTTTCATCCCTTCCCATAATCTCTCCGATCTCCCGAAAGCTGAATTCTCCGCTTAACCGCAGATACATAACTTCCCGGACATTTTCCTCCAGCTCATGCAGACTTTTATATAAAGCCATCCTCTCTTCTCTCTCAATCATCTTTTCCGGGATCCCGGAAGAAACCGAAGCCGTCTCCTGGACCAGCTCCTGAACTTCTTCTTTCTCCCTTCGCCTGATCTCCCTAAACCAAAGGTGCTTGGCAATCTGGCACAGCCACACATAGAGTTTGCATTCTCCCCGGAACCGGTTGATGGATTTCACTGCCTGATAGAAAGTCTCCTGAGTTAATTCTTCAGCAGTCTGCCGGTCATGGCAAAGGCTGAACAGATATTTATATACCTGGGGCATATATTCTCTGTATATCTGTTCCATGTCCTCCATTGTCTCCCTCCTCTCTCATCCTATATGTGCCTGTACTTCCTTTTTTGTTACATATTCATTTTCTTTTTTCTTCTTTTTTTCAGTACCAGAACTGCCGCCGCTGTTCCTGTAAAGACTCCAAGGGCTGCAAAACCCGCCGAAAGTCCTGCATATTTTCCTACGGTTCCCGCCGCAGGGCTTAAGACTGCCATAAAAACACTGTATACCATACTTTCTACAGAAACCATAGTTGCCCGATGTTCACTGGCAAATACCTTCTGGTTTTCATTGCCCAGACGGATCACAGCAATCTCTGTAAGAAGCTGCGCCATTCCTGCTGCCAGCACCGCTGCCAAAAGCACGCCGCTGCCGCTTATGCCGATGAAAACTCCTGTTCCCACACCCGCAGTCAGCAAAAGGGGAAAGAGGGAAAAGCGTCCTGTTTTTTCTGCCAGAAAGGCTCCGGCCATCATGCAGCCGGAGAAAAACAGCAGGGGAATCCCAATAAACCCGGGATCCAGCCCGCAGTCCACCACATATTCCTGCATGAACATGTAGACAATATAGCTGCCGGAAGACAGGATACCGGAAAGGAGCATATTGTCCCTGGTATCTGCGTTGTTTTTTAGGAAAACAAAGGCTGACCGAAAATGGTTTTTCAGCCCTTCTTTCAGCGCCTTAGCCGAAAGGGTTTTTCCAGGAAATTTCCCGTTCACTTTCGCCTCCTCCAAGCGTCCGGCTGCTCCGGCACAAAGAAGCCCCCGTACAGCGCCCAGGCAGTACGCAGCCCGGTATCCCATTGCCACAGTCACTACGCTCATCAAGCTGGTAACTGCGTTAAGTCCCTGATAGATGGATTCCTGGCGGGAAGAAATCTTTAAATATTCCTCCTCTTTTCCCTCCTGCAAAAGACTGTCATAAGTCAATGCTTCTCTGGTTCCTGACATCAGATTATAGCTTAACGCATTTAATCCCATAGCGCACAGGATCAGCAGAAAATAATCAGAAACAATCATCAGCAAAGAAGCCGCTGCTGACACGATCCCGGACAAGATCAGTGTTCTTCTTCTGCCTATTGTGTCGGAGATCATACCGCTGGGTATTTCACAGCACATGCTCACCACATGAAAAACACCTTCCGCGATCCCTACCTGGGCAATGGAAAAGCCTCTCTGTATCAGAAAAAAGACCCAGACCACATCTACAATCTGCAAACCGCAGATTACTTCATAAAAATATAAATTTCGGATTTGTTTTTTGATATTCATGGTACATCATTCCTCGTCTTGTTTTTTTATCCTTGGGAATCATGTCCATTTTCAGAAATGTCTCAGATTTATATTAAAATATTTAAGATTTACCTGAAAATGGACGCACTTATAGCCTGAACACCCAAAACGTTACCTTTTTGAATTCTCAAAAATGGTGTTTTCCAGCCCATTTGTGCGTCCTCCTCATTTTTGATGCTATTGTCAGAATAACATAAAAAACAGAATTGTCTATATATTTAAATTTTTGTTTCTTTCTTCTCAATTTTGTCTGTTTTATTAACGGATTCAGAAGTGCTCTCCTTTGAAAACATATAGGAGCAGCAGTTTTCTCCATATTTTTTCTTTCCGATCACTGAAAACCCGCATTTCTTCTCATAAAAATACCGGTTTCTGACAGAGTAATCCGGGGTCTCCAAATACCAGACTTTTACCGGATATGCCTTCTCAATTTCATGCCAGATTTTCGTTCCGTGACCCTTGCTTTTATAAGACGGGTCAATGCAGAATAATTCTAAAATCCCCTGATTCTTTTCAATTTTAAGAGCAAAAATCCCCAGAATCTTTCCTCTGTATTTTATTTTCCTGGCATGAAAAGAATCCATAAGCTTTTTAAGCAGTTCTCCGTTATCATACCCTGAAGGACCTCCTGCTTTGTCCCCTGTATGTATCTGCGTATCATCATCAAAAGCCCTTGTCATTATCTGTATTATATTCTCATAATCTTCCTCTTGGATTTTCTCAAAAGAATACATATCCTACCTCTAAAGTTTTTCATTCTTATGCGCATTTCAAAAGCGCCCGCAGCGTCCTTGAATAACTCCACGCAGCAAACTCTCCATATTTTTTGAAATTTTACTTTACCAGATCATAACTCTCCCCGATCATCTGCCGGATCTTATCTTCCGGTATCGTCCCATCTAAAAGAACGGAATTCCAGTGCTCCTTATTCATATGATAAGCCGGACGCACCGCCGGATAGACTTGTCTCCAAAAATCTCTCCACTCTTCTGACACCTTTACATTCAGCCAGATGATGCCTTCCTTCTCAAAAATCCACAAAAATACTTTTCTGCTTTTTTTCTTCCGGATGACTGTCCAGTTATCATCATGAAAAGGTTCGTCCCGGTAGGTGTCGGGAAATCTCAGCCCGTAAGATACAGCTTCTTCTCTGGTTCGCATATTTTCCCTCTTTTCTACAGCGTGATCCAGAATCTCCTGGTAAAATGGCCCTCCTCAGGCACTTCGTTTTCAAAAACTCCGCCGTTTTTCAAAATGGTTTTCTCAGAGCCGATATTGCCCCTGTCACAAGTCACCAAGACCTTCTCGATTTTCATTTTTCTGCATTCTTCCAGGGCAAGCTTCAGCATTTCAGCCGCATAGCCCTTTCTCCTCTCACTTTTCCTGACACTATATCCTATGTGTCCGCCATACTGGAGCAAATATTCATTCAATCTGTGACGGATATCAATAAAGCCAACGATTTTTCCCGTCTCTTTCTCCACGCCCAAATAAGTCGTTGACGGAACCAGTCCCTCCCTTACCGTATCTTCTGAGCCGTTGTCTACGACTGCCTGATACCACACCTCATAGCTTTCCTCATTCTGAAGTCCGGCTGTTCCATGAAGGATTTCCTCATTTTCCAAAAATTCTTTTTTATATTCCAGAATATCTTCTTTTCTTTCCACTGAAGGAAATTCCAGTACTAATCGTTTTTCCATGATTCCATTCTCCCTGTTTTTCTTACTCCTGCCCTTTCAGCGAATATGAAACCCGCTGTCTGTTTCTAAAGGAATCTCTTTTGTCTGCACATCCTCGATCTGGATATACCTCTGCTGGTAGAGCATAGAAAGAAATTTTCCGATTTCTTCCCTGGTTCCCTGGATTTCCAATTCCACTGTACTGTCCCATTGGTTCTTCACCCATCCGGTAAGTCCAAGGGAAGCGGCAATCTGACTGGAACGCCAGCGGAATCCCACACCCTGGACTCTTCCGGAAAAGATAAAATGTTTTCTGATTCTTTCCACTTACCTGTCTTCCTTTCTCAGAATCTCTTTGGGAGGTTGTATCTCATATGCCAGAGTGTGCTCGGTGAGCTCAGAAAGAAGCTTTAATTTCTGATTAATGATCGGACGCATACAATTTGGCACATGCTCCTGGTGGGCACGGTGGATTGCCACGCACTCCTTGCAGTTTCCATGATAGCGGCAGGCTTTCTTGCAGGAGCAGTGATCTTTTTCCTGATACTCCCTGCGAAACTGCGCCGCAAATTCTTCCTGAAGGCGCAGCCCCTCCTGCCTGTCTCCTCTGTGAAAGGCTTCCATGGCTTCTTTTTCTTTTGGATGATTTTCAATGATCATGCTTTTCTCCTTTTATCTATCGCCGTTGTCATTGAGACACTTACTTGTCTTGGATTTCTGAGAGTTCCGGATTCTTCATCCAGCTTTTATCTTCTTTTCTCAGATAAGGCAGTACCGCCTTTATTGCCTCTGTCTTGATCAGGCCGTAAATATGAGGATATTTTCTGCCGCATCCTTCCAGATCCTCCCACTTCACCGGAGCATCCAGAAGATCTGTCTCAATGACCAGCAGCACCAGCTCCTCTGTCTCATGATCAAAGTGAGGTGACACCCTCCAAAAATATTCCATAGAGGAACAATGGATGAATGGATTTTTCTCCAAAAGCTCCTGACCGACAGATTCCCGTCCCTGCATTTTTTCGTACAGACTCTTTTTCATACAATGTAAGATTAACATAAGCTGTCCTCCTGTCTTCTTTTATGCGGTTTTCTCTTCCTTTTTTTCTGTGTACAGGAAGTACTGTTCTGCCCATTTTTTCAAATGGGGGTTTATATTTCTGGATACAATTCCCACACAAAGAGCTGCCGCTATCGTTCCCTCTCTCACTCCCTCCAGACTGTGAAGAAATACAACAGACAGGAACACAGAAAGAAGGACCAGCGTGGTATCAAAGGAAACTTTCATCTTCCCAAAGGGCTGTCCTGTCACTTTACACACTGCCAAAACCACGCCTTCGCCTGCCAGAGTTACTGCATTGGCTGTGACCTCGAAACTGACACCAATTCCTACCAAAAGAATTCCCATTATGCACAGCACCCACTGCTGCCAGTAGGAAGAATAGGATATTCCCTGCACCGTCCATACAGCAAAATCCGTTAGATATCCAAATAAGATTGCCGTCGGAAGCTGTAAAAGCTGGATCCATTCGTACTGCCTGCGCAGAAGCAAAATCTGAATAAGAATCAGCACACAGTGGAGGAAAATCGTCATATTTCCCACTGTCAATCCGCTCATCAGACTGGTCACATAGGGAAAGCTGGAAATGGGCGATGTGCCCAGATCTGCTTTAATCGAAAGAGCAATGCCAAAAGCCATAATAAAAAGGCCAAAAATCAGCAGCAGATACCTTTTCAATATAATTGTTTTCAATAAAACCATCTCCTGTGAAAAATACTGAAAAATTTTACAGACCAGTTTGGCCCTCTGTTTTCTGTACAGAAAAACAGAATGCTATCACCAGTTATTATTATATCGTTATTTTTACCCTTTTCAAGTTTTTTCTGGAATCCGCCTTTCTTTTGTACCAGACCAATGTACGGCTGCCATGAAATCATTCATCAACAGACACAAAGGAGACAGACGCGCAAACACAGTAAAGAATGATAGTGTTGCACTATGGCTTGCCAAAAATTATCGAATTTAAGTCCAAAGTCCCAGACAGCTCTTGTCTTATACTTCTGCCTGTGCAGGAATTTATCTTTTATTCAGAAAAATGGCGCAGATAATGTTCTCACTATCTGCGCCGCTTCTTATGAAATCTTGAAACTATTTCATTACAATGTTAATTATCTTCTTGGGTACATAGATTTCTTTCACTACATTTCCTGTCAGTTTATCTGCAATCGCTTCTTTTCCTGCCGCGATAGCCTCTTCTCTGGAAGCCTCTGCGCTGATGCTTACTACAGCTCTCGTCTTTCCGTTGATCTGTACAGGAACTTCGATCTCATCATCTTTCATTGCTTCTTCGTCAGCCTTCGGCCACTGGGTATGGAAAACAGAATCCTCATGTCCGTATTCCTGCCACAGTTCTTCTGCCACATGAGGAGCAAAAGGAGCTAACAGCTGTACAAAAGTTTCAATGGTTTCTCTGTCAATACCGCCTGTCTTCTTCGCCAGATCGATCAGTTTGTTGTTGTATTCCATAAAGCCAGAAATAACTGTATTCAGGCTGAAGCTTTCCAGACGCTGTGTGATATCATAAACCAGTTTGTGACGAATCTTCACCATTTCTTTTGTTTCAGCTACACCTGCTTCTTTGCTGTCCATGGCAAGTTTCCAGAAACGATTGAGGAAACGGTAAACCCCATCAATTCCCCTGTCATCCCACTCTGCATCCAGTTCCGGCGGACCAACAAAAAGCTCGTAGAGCCTCAGGGAATCACATCCGTAATCTCTTACCAGATCGTCCGGAGATACCACATTTCCTTTTGACTTACTCATCTTAATGCCGTTCTTTCCTGTGATCATACCCTGATTGAACAGTTTCTGGAAAGGCTCGTCAAAGTCAATGACACCAATGTCATACAGGAATTTTGTATAGAAACGGGAATACAGAAGGTGGAGCACTGCATGTTCCACTCCGCCGATGTACATATCTACAGGCAGATATTTATCTGCTTTTTCCTTAGACACCAGTTCTTTATCATTTTTATTATCCACGTAGCGGAGGAAGTACCAGGAAGAACCAGCCCACTGAGGCATGGTATTGGTCTCTCTCTTGGCAGGGCTGCCGCAGCACGGACATGTAGTATTTACCCACTCATCAATGGCTGCAAGCGGTGATTCTCCTGTTCCTGTAGGCTCATAGGATTCTACCTCAGGCAGAGTCAGCGGAAGCTGGTCTTCCGGCACAGGTACATTGCCGCATTTCGGGCAGTGAATGATCGGAATCGGTTCACCCCAATAACGCTGTCGAGAAAATACCCAGTCACGAAGTTTGTAGTTCACAGTCTTGCGCCCGATGCCCATTTTCTCAATCATGGCAGGTGCTTCTTTTTTCAGCACAGCAGATTCCATACCATTCCAGTCACCGGAATTGATCATAGTTCCGGAAGCCTCTGTATATGCTTCTGTCATATTTTCAATTTCTTTTCCGTCTTTTGCAATAACCTGAATGATAGGAATATTGAATTTTGTCGCGAATTCAAAATCTCGGTCATCATGGGCAGGCACGCACATAATAGCCCCCGTACCATAATCAGCCAGCACATAGTCGGAAAGCCAGATAGGAACTTTCTTTCCATTTAATGGATTGATCGCATAGCTGCCTGTAAATACGCCGGTCTTTTCCTTATCCTGAAGGCGGTCCACATTGGATTTCATGGAAGCGTCATAGATGTATTTTTCCACTGCTTCTCTTGTCTCTTCTGTAGCAAGTTCTTTTGCAAGTGCATGTTCAGGAGCAAGAACCATAAAGGTAGCTCCGTGAAGCGTATCCGGTCTTGTTGTGTAAACTGTGATTTTTTCTTCTCTTCCGTCTACCGGGAATTCTACTTCCGCGCCGTAGGATTTTCCGATCCAGTCAGACTGCATTTTCTTAACCTTTTCCGGCCAGTCCAGTTTGTCAAGATCATTCAAGAGACGATCTGCGTATTTTGTGATCTTCAGCATCCACTGACGAAGATTTTTCTTAGTCACCTCTGCGCCGCAGCGTTCACATTTTCCATTTACCACTTCTTCGTTTGCAAGACCTGTCTTACAGGAAGGACACCAGTTAATGGGGAATTC
>CALWHD010000193.1 GCA_944380235.1 uncultured Blautia sp. | reverse complement strand
ATCCTGCCAGTTCCCTTGCAAAAAGGTATGCCTGTTTTTCTCCATAACGGCTGCAGTCTCTGGCACCCACAATGGCTGCTGAGGGAATTTTATCATCCGGAATCTCCCCTCTTATGTACAGCTTTTTGGGCATGTCCCCATAAGGTTTCAGTCTTTCCGGATAACACTTGTCCTCACAGGTACATTCCCACGATCTTCCTGCTGTTTCCATCCCCGGATATCTGTTTTCTTTTTTCTCTCCTGCATCCTCAGGTCTCACTCTTTCTCTTCCCCCTTTCTCTGGGAAGTTATTTCATTTCTGTTGTCTTAATTCCAGTATTTCCTGTCCATTGCTCTTAAAAAAACAGCTTCGCTGACATGTTCCTCCTGTATCTCGTCCCTGTCTTCCAGATCTGCAATGGTTCTGGCTGTTTTTAAAATCTTATGATAGGCACGCATACTGAGATTCATTTTTTCATAGGCTTTTTTCAGCAATTTTTTTCCGCCTGGACTAAGAGGGCAGTATTTCTCCAAATTGCGCACCGGTATGCCGCTGTTAAAGCGGATTCTGGTCCCTCCATACCTTTTTCTCTGGATCTTGTGGACTCTTGAAATTTCCCGCCGGATTTCTTCAGTAGTTTTTCCTGTTTCCTTTTTCAAAATTTTTTCTATTGGAACATCCTGAACTTCTGTACAAATATCAAAGCGATCCAGCAAAGGCCCGCTGATTCTCCGCAGATACCTGTGTACTTCCTGCTCCGAACAGCTGCATCGGTTTCTGTCCGGGTAATATCCGCAGGGGCATGGGTTCATGGCTGCTGCTAAAAGAAAATCTGCAGGAAAGGTGCAGACTGCCGCAGACCTGGAAATACAGATTTTTCTTTCTTCCAAAGGCTGCCTTAAAATCTCCAAAGTCCTCCTTGAAAATTCCGGCAGCTCATCCAGAAAAAGAATTCCCCTGTGGGCAAGTGTGATCTCTCCCGGTCTTGGATACCGTCCCCCGCCTGCCATAGACTGAGGTGATATGGTATGATGAGGACTGCGGAAAGGTCTGCTGGTCACCAGGGGGTTTTCCTCGGAAAGAAGCCCCGCCGCACTGTAGATTCTGGATACCTCCATGCTCTCCTCCCAGGTCATCTCCGGAAAAATCCCGGGAATCCTGCTGGCGATCATGGTTTTTCCCGAACCCTTTGTACCAATCAGAAGCAGATTATGAAATCCTGCGGCGGCAATCACCGCTGCTCTTTTTGCTGCTTCCTGTCCGATAATATCAGCAAAATCTTCCGCCCGGTTTTTTTTGCCCTGCTCCCATCTTCCTTTGGACGCTTCTCCGACTCCCCAGTCTTTCTTCCCTGCATACTCCTCAAGCTCTTTCAGACTGCGGATTCCGAGCACAGAAATCCTTCCGGGAACTTCCGCCTCCTTCCTGTTTTCCTCCGGTACAATACACAGCCGATATCCCTTCCTTGCCGCCAGCTCTGCCAGGGGCAATATTCCTTTCACCGGCTTTACTTCACCGTTTAAACTCAGCTCTCCCGCCATGCAGACCCCCTGCACTGCTTCCTGCTTCATATAGCCGAAAGCACACAAGAGTGCGGCCGCAATGGGCAGATCAAACCTGGTCCCTTCTTTCCTGATATCTGCCGGAGAAAGGTTCACGGTAATTCTGCGCGCCGGAAAAGTAAACCCGGTATTTCTAAGTGCTGTCCAAACTCTCTCCTGTGCCTCTTTTACCTGAGAATTGAGATATCCCACCATAGAAAACATAGGGAGCCCGGTGCTTACGTCTGCTTCCACCTCCACAGGAACACAATCTACCCCGCTGATGGCTGCTGAGGCAACTTTACTGAACATAACTCTTCCTTTCCGCTGCAGCACGACGCAGCTCCAATGAAAGCACCGCCCCTTAAGACAGCAGTTTCATCTGAAAATCATCTTGTCTCTGGTTTCTTTTTCAAAGTTATACATCCTAAAAAATTTTTATGCAAAATTGAAATCATCGGCAGAACTGCCTGGATTTTATATTTAGAAATGCTGTGATCATTTAAAAATAGTATACCTGTTTTTTTCCTTCTTCACAAGGAAAAAACAGGCTGATTTTTTCACAAAATTCACTGAAAAAAATATACCTTCTTTTGTTTCATTTTTTTCTCACTGTTTTTTATTTATACAGATATTTTACAGTGGAAAAGCACAAAATCTCTCTTTTCTACATAGACTAGAATTAAAGTCATCTGAGGTAAGCCTGTGAAGACATTTCTAAAGCCCCTGACACCGGAAGAGGAACAGCATTATCTTCAGGAATACCAACAGGGCAGCCTGGAAGCGAAAAATATTCTTATTGAACGCAATCTCCGTCTGGTCGCGCATATTGTAAAAAAATATCAGGGGACGCCGGAAGACCTGGATGATCTGATCTCCATCGGAACCATCGGATTAATTAAAGCCATTCATACCTTTGATGCCAGCAAGTCAAGCCGGCTTTCCACTTACGCAGCTCGCTGTATTGACAATGAACTTCTCATGCTTCTGCGTTCCAAAAAGAAAACCAGCCGTGAGGTTTCCCTCTATGACCCCATCGGCACTGATAAAGAGGGAAATGAAATCAGCCTTCTGGATGTGATCGAATCCGAGCCTGTGGATGTAGTAAAGAATTACTCCATGAAACAGGATACAGCCCTTCTTTATAAACTCCTGCCCAGGGTTTTAACAAAAAGAGAGCAGGAGATCATCAAACTCCGTTACGGACTGTACGGAGAAGAAGAATTGACTCAGCGGGAAATAGCAAAGCGGCTGAATATCAGCCGCTCTTATGTGTCACGGATTGAAAAGAATGCTCTCCTGAAGTTAAGAGAATATTTCTGAACAAACCGCAGCAGTCCCTATTGTTCTTTTCTTCTGAGAATGTCATACCTCTCCGGCGTCTGGCTCAGTTTCACATACAATACCTGCTGAGGGTGAGGCGCGCTTTCCTGCTCTTCGCCCTCCTCATTGAGGATCTTTTCCACTGTCACAGAAATGTTTCTCCCGTCCGGCTTCATGATCTCGATCTCTTCTCCCACAGAAAATTTATTTCTCTGCTCGATCCTGCAGAAACCGTCGCTCACCTCTCCCGCAATACCAAGATAAGTATATCCTTTCTCATAGGTGTTATTGTCATAAATCTGGGAAGTCTCATCTGTCTTTCCGTAGAAAAATCCTGTGGTAAACTGCCTGTAAGTGCAGCTCCTGATCTGCTCTTTATACCATTCCATATTCGCCTGATAGCATTCCGGAGACTGGAAATAATCATCAATCGCTTTTCTGTAAGTCCTTGCCACGGTTGCCACATAGAGGGCTGTCTTCATACGCCCCTCAATCTTCAGGCTGTCGATCCCGCAGTTCAGCACATCGTCCATATGCTCGATCATACAAAGATCCTTGGAATTAAAAATATAAGTGCCTCTCTCATTTTCGTAGACCGGCATATACTCTCCTGGTCTTGACTCTTCCACAATGGAATATTTCCAGCGGCAGGGATGGGTACATGCTCCTTGGTTGGCATCTCTTCCTGTAAAATAATTAGAAAGCAGGCATCTGCCCGAATAGGAAATGCACATGGCACCGTGAACAAAAGTCTCAATCTCCATCTCATCCGGAATATGGGTACGGATTTCCCGAATCTCCTCCAGAGAAAGTTCTCTGGCACTGACTACCCTTTTCGCTCCCAGATTCCACCAGAACAAATAAGTGCCATAATTAGTATTATTTGCCTGCGTGCTCACATGAAGCTCAATCTCCGGGCAGACTTCCCGGGCAATCATAAAAACGCCCGGATCAGAAATGATCAGCGCATCCGGATGAATTCCCTTTAATTCTTTAAAATATTCTCTGACACCCTCCAGGTCTCTGTTGTGTGCCAGAATATTGGCTGTAACATAAACTTTTACGCCGTGTTCATGGGCAAAGGCAATCCCTTTCTCCATATCTTCCATAGAAAAATTCTTTGCCTTGGCTCTCAGCCCGAAGGCTTCTCCGCCGATATAGACTGCATCGGCGCCAAAAATCACAGCAGTCTTTAAAACTTCCAGGCTGCTTGCCGGAATCAATAATTCTGGTTTACGAACCATAACTGTTCTCCTGTTTCTTTACGCTTAAAGTTACTCCGTCCCCCAGAGGCAGAATCGAAGTCTCCAGCAGTTCATGATGTTTCAGCACATAAAGATATTCCCTCATGCGCTTATAAATCGTCCGGTTTCTTCTCTCTACCGCAAAATGGGACTCTATCAGATCTCCATCCTGCAGTACATTGTCAGACAGCAGAATACCTCCCGGATTTAAAAGCCTCAAAATATCCGGCAAAAAATGAATGTACTGTCCTTTTGCCGCATCCATAAAAATGAAGTCAAATGGCTCTTCTAAGGTTTTCAAAATTTCTCCTGCATCACCGGGAATCAGGGTAATCTGATGCTCTTTCCCCGCTTGTTTGAAATTTTCCCTGGCAATGGGAATTCTTTTTTCATAGTTCTCTATAGTTATGATCTTACAGTCCCTCTCCCCGTAGGTACTCATCAGCAATGCAGAAAATCCTACCGCTGTGCCCACTTCCAGGATTCTTCTTGGACGTTTTATCTGAAGCAGGACTTTGAGAAAACTCTGCATTTCCCTTCGTATGATGGGAACCCGGTTTTTCAGGGCCTCCTGTTCCAGCTGGTTTAAAAATTCTGTATTTCCCCGGTCCAGGGAATTGATGTAAGTGACCATCCGTTCATCTACAATCACTGTGCCGCCCCTTCCCCTGTCTCAGTACTTGCATCCGGTTCCGAACTTCCCTCAGGGGCTCCTGTATCCGGCTGTCCTTCCAGATTTTCTTTTGCCAGGATCTCCATCATTTCATCGGCTGTCATGCCGGTATCCAGGATGTAAGTTCCCGCCTGCAGTTTTCCCCTGTAATTTGAAAGAAGCTCCTGCACCACAAAGATCTTTGCATCGTCAATGAGACCTTTCTTTTCCAGGATCCTTCCAATCTCATACACAGAATCTCCTTTATCAACCACTACTGTAATGTCACGGACATCATCTCCCTGGTCCATAGGCTCCTGATTAAAAACTGCATACCCGAAATGGTAAGACGCCCTGCTGATATAAATCACAGCAAAAATCACACCAATATAAATCAGTGTCCGCAGGAATCCCTCTGCCACAATAAACTTTTTCTCCTGTTTTCTGACTTCTTTTCCCATGGTGTTCTCCTCTATGATAAATCCGGGACATCCAGGTTAATCCCCTGATGAATTGCTGTACTGATCCCCTGGAGCTGCCTGCACAATGCCAGTTCGCTCTCCATAAAACGGTTGACTTCCGGTATCCTGCAGAGTTCTTCCATACGCTCGTCTACGTGATCAATCACCTCATACAGGTTGATCTCCTCAGATTCTGTCTGAATACGATAGTTCAGCACACGCAGCTCATCAATCTGTCTTTTTAATTCCGGATTTTTATTTACAACTTCCAGTGCTTCACAATACTGTTTATACACACTGCCGTTCTTGACAGCCGAAATCAGCATCTGCGTACACGTATCGATAAAACTCATCTTTTTATGCCTCCATAATGATCGGAAGAATCATCGGGCTTCTCTTGGTCCGTTTCCACAGGAATTCTCCTAAGGAATCCTTGATCACATTCTTAATCTTTCCCCAGTCTGTAATATGCTTGTCCAGGCAGACGTCAATGGCATCTTCCACAATAATCCTTGCCTCATCCATCAGATCCTCAGATTCCCTCACATAAACAAATCCTCTGGATACAATATCCGGTCCTGCAAGAAGCCTGCTGCTGTGCTTTTCTAATGTAAGAACAACGATCATAATGCCGTCCTCCGCCAGATGCTGTCTGTCTCTTAAGACAATATTTCCTACATCTCCCACACCCAGGCCATCTACCAGGATTGCCCCAGTCCGTACTTTTTCTGTCACTCTTGCAGGTTCTTCCCAGTTTAACTCCAGCACATCCCCGGAAGAAAGGATAAAGATATTTTCCTTGGGTATTCCCAGCTCCCTTGCAACTCCTGCCTGTGCCTTCAAATGTCTGTATTCACCGTGAACCGGAATCGCGTATTTCGGTTTTACCAGAGAATAGATCAGCTTGATCTCTTCCTGGCAGGCATGTCCTGACACATGTGCATCCTGAAAGATCACGTCAGCGCCCTTGCGGCTCAGTTCATTGATCACCTTGGACACGGCCTTTTCATTTCCGGGAATCGGATTGGAGCTGAAAATAATCGTGTCGTTTGGTTTAATTGTAACTTTCTTATGAATATTTGCCGCCATACGTGACAGCGCCGCCATGGATTCTCCCTGGCTTCCTGTTGTGATAAGCACCACCTTGTCATCCGGATAATTCCTGATCTGGTCAATATCCACCAGAGTTTTATCCGGTATCTGCAGATATCCCAGCTCCGCGGCTGTTCCAATGACATTGACCATGCTTCTGCCTTCCACTGCTACTTTTCTGCCGTATTTGTAAGCAGAATTGATGATCTGCTGCACACGGTCCACATTAGACGCAAAAGTCGCAATGATGATCCTCGTATTTCTGTGTTCTGAAAAAATATTATCAAAAGTTTTCCCCACTGTCCTTTCTGACATGGTAAACCCTTTTCTTTCCGCATTAGTACTGTCGCACATCAGCGCCAGTACGCCTTTTCTTCCGATCTCCGCAAATCTCTGCAGATCGATAGCATCTCCGAATACCGGCGTATAGTCCACTTTAAAGTCCCCTGTGTGGATTACGGTTCCTGCCGGGGAATAGATTGCCAGCGCAGATGCATCCTGAATACTGTGGTTCGTTTTTATAAATTCGATTCGGAAACAGCCCAGATTGATAGACTGTCCATGTTTGATCACTTTCCGTTTTGTGGTTCTTAAAAGATTATGTTCTTTCAGTTTATTATCGATAAGTCCCACAGTCAGTTTCGTAGCATACACAGGCACGTTGATCTCTTTTAATACATAAGGCAGTGCACCGATATGATCCTCATG
>CALWHD010000192.1 GCA_944380235.1 uncultured Blautia sp. | reverse complement strand
TCTGCATTGTCAGAAGTGGAGTATTTGACAGAAGATATTATTATTTATGCCGGGAAAAATGGTATTGCAGCTTATAACATAATGAAAGAAAAGCAAGTGTGGTCCGGGAAACCTGCAACGGCGATTGCGGTATCAGAAGATGGGACGACTGTGGCAGCGGTATATAAAGATGAAATGACGGCGACTATCTATAATGCAGACAATGGAGAAATAAAATCAGAAGTAAATTTTCAGGGAAAACGGCAAAGCGTTACAGTGAATGACAGCTTTGCCAATCCGAAAGATAATATCTTTGAAATCAACAACAACGGAACTCTTTTGGGAGCAAGTTTTGATGATGGATCATTGGAAATTTATGATCTTACCAGAAGCGGAAATGACATGGAACTTTTTGACAGCACGTCAGGGTATACACACTTTGAGGGAGGATTTCAAAACCAATATTTTGCTTTTGCTGCAACAGGAGAAGAAGGATCAGTGTTTGCTGTGATAGATACGCAGAAGAAAGTGCAGACTGGAGGGTTTGAATCGGAGAGTTCTTTTGGAGTAACAGCAGATAAGAATGGAATTTATGTACAGACAGAAAATCTGCTTGTAAAGATTCACCCTGTCACAGGGGAACAAACGCCGCTTGTCACTACACCAGAAAATTTGTTCCGTTTTGCGGTAAGTGATACCTATACTTTAGCAACGACGAAAGAGAAACTAATGTTTTTTGATTCGGCTTCCAATTTGATCACAACTTTTGAGGAGAAAGAAACGGGAGATTTTGTACAGCTTTCAAATGGAGTGGCGGTTGTTGGAAGTATGGATTCACCTAAGATTAAGATCATGAAATGTAAAGAACATACACAGAGCGATGTGTTTACCTATGATCCTTCCTATCAACATGACGAAGCAAGAATTAGTGAGGATGGAGAAAGGGTGATGCTGTTTTCCTATAAACAATTTCGAGTCTATGATATCAATGGGAAATTGATAAAAGAAACAAATATTCCAGATGCTGAACAGGTTTATGATCAGCAGTTTATTAGGAAAGATGGGAAGTCTGAACTGGAGGTGACTTATAATGACGGGAGATTACTGACCTACGATGTGCGGGATGGAACCTTGATTCAGGAGGAGCAGATCAAAAAGCCGGACTTGTCTTTATACGAAGAGTTTTACACAGATCAGTTTCGTATAGAGTCTTCACTTCACAGTGCACCAGAGGTTTTTGATAAAAAGACTGATAAAAAGATTTGTGAACTGAATGAGGACGGTTATCTTACCTATATTACGCAGGCAGGAAAGTATATTATTGCTCAATATATTACAACAGATGATCAGTATTACGGGGTGCTGATGAACAAAAATTGGGAAGTATTGGCACGGCTGCCTTACTTAAGCGATGTAATTTCAGAAGAGTTGTACTTTGATTATCCATCGGGGAATGTGAGAAAATGTCAAATTTATAGTGTAGAAGAACAAATAAAAATGGCACAGAAAGTGCTGGTAGGAGGAGAATGAGATGAGGAGGAAAAAACGTCATTTGGCATTGGTGCTTGCCATCATTATGACAGTAACTGCATGTATTGGAGAGGGGGCGCTGGTAGTCTATGCCAATGAATCGACAGAGAGTACGCTTACGGCGGAAAAAGCAGTTGAAGAGGCAGAAGAAACGAAAAAAGAAATAAAATCAGACTACGAAGAGCAAGAGACGATATCAAAACAGGATGAAAATAAGAGTCCGAATATGGAACAAGATAAAACCCAGGATAATGTGGTTTCATTGGAGAAGGAAAAAGAGAAAAGTAATGCTCAGGAGATTTCTGAAGATAAGAAAGAGGAAAAAGGGGAAAGTGACAAACAAGAAATAGATATGGAAGCGGTAAACAAGGTGGTAAATCTTTTTAAAAAGCTTCCCGAAGCTTCTGAAGCAGAAAAGATGTCTGAAGAAGAGATTGTGAGTATTTCAGAACAGGCTGCAGAGGCAATGAATGCATATGATGCGTTAAGCATTAAAGAGTGTGAATATATAAAGGAAGAATATCAGGAACTATATAAGAATGTGATGGAAGGTTTGGCGAATGTTCTGATAGAGCATCAGCAGGACGAAAGTAATCCCATGTCGTTGCTTCCATTAGAGGAAGTGAAAGCTTACCTGGTCTTAAACGACAAGACAGAAGAAGAACTGCAAAATTTTTCAGTTGATGAAATGTTAAAAATGCTGGTGGACGGCAATGGCCAGCCGGTCTCGGATTTACCGGCTGGTGCGACCACTGTTTGGAGATATATAAAGGATGAAACTGCTAATGTAGAAAATTATGAGAAGTATTCTATTGGAAAGGGAGAAACGATTGATCTTTCGACAGCAAAGGAAATCCATAACTATCATCTGGAATTAATTATAGGTTCTGGGAGTCAGTTAAATAGTAATAATGTACGTTATATCATTACGGTTTATGTATCCAAGACTATATCAGAAGAATTAAATTTTTTCTTATATTTGCAGGATAAAAATGGAAAACGAACAGAAGTCATTCCGGAACGAACACAAATTGCTTATAATAATCAAATTTCAGGTGCACCAGTTACTGCGAATGAATATGTCGTACCGGAGATTTCAACGGAAAGTCAATATTATTTGGGTATATCTTCATCAGCAGATGAGCACCCAAACGTACGCACAGAAATTTATGATTATTTTGAATTTTTGCGTTCCTATATAAATGCAACACCTTTAACAGATACTGTATTGAATCAAAATATGAAACAGGCAGGACAAGGTCTTCAAATTGAATATGGGACGCCTAAGATTTTTGCAGTGGTGTATTTTGATAATGAAGACAGGGTGATATCGCAATCGTTTATTAGTTTTGCAGCAGTGAAAGATGCATCTTATATTCGAGCAGATCTTTATCAAAAAGAGGGAGATCAACTCGTCGATGTAGTGATGCTTGATGCGGATCATATCGGTTTTGATGATTTAGACTCTCTTTTTCAATTTGACGGAATTCATGAATTATATATGATGCTGAAGGAAGGATATGCCGCTGATTCAGATCTCTACTGTGTATTAGATGCATATGGCGTGACATATGGAGATCAGGCGAATAGTTATGTTGTAAAGGCAGTGGAAGGACATTACGACTCGTTAACAGAAGCAGAGCAATGTAAAGATATTAAAGAGCAGTTAATTCCAGCGGATAAGTCTTCGAAAAATCGTGGCTATAAAGCTAATTATAAATCTGAAGATGGAGGGGTGCCATTTACAATCTTTTTTGAAGATGGAAGCGTATGGAAGCTTCGTATTCTTGCGATGGAATATGATGCAGAGATGGATCCGGATTATGTAAAAGAATTTACTGAAGCTCCAATTATCGGTGCAACGGATCCATGGTTCAGAGTAACAGGGGCGAATGACATCGGTGGAAAGGCACATGACACATATGTAATTGAGAATGGTAAGAATATCAATATTGATACTATGTACGGCTATGGATATCAGACCGTCATTTTTAATGACAATGTGGACAGTTTCGTTCCTACATTCTGGAAAGCTGATGATGAAGCGATTTCTATCGATAAAATCTATGCTAACGGATCAGAGTTCAAAGAAGGGGCTGAGCTTTCGTTTCCGGAAGGGGAAAATACACTTGATGCAACATTTAGTGTTATCATAACGGATAAAAACGGCTCTCATCCGAAAAATTATGATGTCACTTTTGTGAAAAAGACATCAGGACCGCAGTTATATGTAGCAGGACCGCTTGCTCCAGATGTTCGTTCTGTCTTTTTGGATGAATATCATGAAAATAAACATGACATCTTTATTGCGAATATTGGTGATGAACCATTGACAAATCTTTGGCTTGATCTTGATGCAACGAATGTAGAATTAGATGATTACTGGTCTATTGGGGGTGAGGGAAATAATACATTGGAAGCGTGTCCGGATGATTTTGCAGCAGAACTGGAATCGTCCGATTATGGCGAACTTTCCAATGTGGCCAAGATTCGTCTCGTACCGCCATCCACAGGTAAAGGTGGAGAAATTGAAGGGACTCTAAAGATTTATTCCGGAGAAGAAGGAAATGCGGCAAATTCCAAACTGCTCGCAACAATTGAATTGTCTGATTTGGCACAGAATCCGGAAATTATTACGACAGAATTAGATGATGCTGTTAAGTATGTTCCGTATTCTCAGTTGATTACAACTAATAATATGTATGATTGGGTTAATGTCTCCTATGACGTAATAGACGGAGAACTTCCGGAAGGAATTGATTTGATTGAAGAAACGGGTGAGCTTTATGGTGTACCGCAGGAAACAGGAACTTTTAAATTTACAGTAAGTACGGAATTTGAAAGTACCAGTGAGAATTATGCATTCACTCCATCTACAGTCGAACTTACACTGACGGTGGACGATAATACGGATGACAATGTTTATAATGCAACGGACGCTGATGATAATTACAGCATTTTGGATGCAATAGGAACAGAAGAAACTGCCGGCGATCATCATTATATTCTGGAAGAGACTGGCGATCAGGTGTTCCGGTCTGAAGGTGAAATGGGGCAGTTTGTAGATGTGTGGTTAAACGGTGAGAAGCTAGAGCCCAATATAGACTATCTTGTGGAAGAAGGAAGTACAAGGATTACAATCAAAGCTCAGACATTTGAAAGTAATAGAACCAATAAAGATGGTGCAAGAAATACGATTGCAGCAGAATTCCGTACAAGTGATCCAAATAGTAAGAATGATAAAAACAATAGTAACGAGCTGAAAAGAACATCACAAAACTTCTATATGAAGAAGCACACACATTCCTATGATTCAGGAAAAGTTACAAAGGCTGCAACTTGTACAACAAACGGCGTAAAAACGTATACATGTACATCATGCGGACACCAATATACAGAAGTTATAAAAGCACTGGGACACACTTCTGATGGAGGACAAATTACGCAGAATGCAACCTGTACAGTAAATGGTGTAAAGTCGTACTATTGTGTTCGGTGTCATACTTTGATGAAAACAGAAGTCATTGCCGCACCAGGTAAGCATGACTATAAAGAAACGGTTACACCGGGAAAAGATTGTGTAACAGATGGAGTCAGAACATTTACTTGCAAGAGGTGTGGATTTACGTATGCGGAACCAATAAAAGCAGTGGGACACAAATATGTAGCAGAAGTAACAATAGAACCAACTGAAACAGAAGATGGCTTAAAAACATATACTTGTTCAGTATGCCAGGATTCTTTTACAGAAGTGATCCCTGCGCTTGGGGACGAAACTCATATGCATACATATGATGAAGGAGTTGCTACGAAAGAACCTACCTGTCTGGAAAATGGAATGATGACATACACATGTACAAAATGTGGTGCTGTAAAACAGGAAACCATACTTGCCACAGGTCACAAATATAAAGAAGAGATTATTGCTGAGGCTACATGCACAGAACTGGGAACTAAAAAGTTTACATGCGAAAAGTGCGGAAATTCATACACAGAAAGAATTCCTGAAAAAGGTCATAATTATGATAAGGGAATTGTGACAAAGCAGCCGACGGCTGAAAAAACAGGAATTAAGACATACACATGTACTATTTGTGGAACCAGCTACACAGAAGTACTGCCGATGTTAAACAGTGATCTTGCACAAGGAGAATCCGAAAACAGCGGATCAGGAAATTCAGGGAATAAGGCAGTTGGATCGGCAGAAGAAACGGATGGCGTGCAGACTGGTGATTCTGCAAACATGGGTATCTGGACAGCACTTGTCATAATGTCTTTGGGATGCATCATTATAACAATGTACTTGGAAAAGAAAAGACAGAAGTAACTGAAAATAGTCT
>CALWHD010000191.1 GCA_944380235.1 uncultured Blautia sp. | reverse complement strand
GGGTAATTTCCGGATGTTCCTCTAAGATTGCCCGGATTTTTTCCGCTGACGGAACCTGATTATATTCTTCGTTATAAATAAAATACCGGATCCCTGCATGCTTTGCAATATCCTCCATACGCTCTCCGTAAGCCCCGTTAGCTGCGATAAGAAGGACTTCATCCTCACCGACCACACTGGTCAGGACAGATTCCACACCGAAAGTACCGCTTCCCTGCATCAGCACCACAGTATACTCCGGCTGGCCCACATATGCCAGCTTTAAAAGTTTGTCCCTGATCTCAAGAGTAATTTTCTTATAATCATCGTCCCAGGTACAGTGGTCAAACAGCATTTCTTTTTTCACGGTATCCGTTGTGGTCAGCGGTCCCGGTGTCAGTAATTTATAATTTGGCATCTTATTCTATTCTCCTTCATCTCTGTAATTCTTTTCTTTTTTGAAGTCCCGGCAATTATGTATGAATCCTGCCTGTTACTTGCAGCTTTCTGATAATTCCTGGTGTTTCTCCAGTAAATCTAAAGTAAGGGGTTCCGGGAAAACCTTCGGATTTGCAGAACTGTTTGCTTCGTCTGTGGTTTCTCCTTCATAGACAGCATTCGGGTAATACTTCTGCAGTTCACTTCTCCCCTTTGTAATGATACATTCTGCCATCTCCTGCGCCAGCGGATTTGTATCTTCACCTTTGTCAACTACAGCTACAGACTCTGTAAGAGAAAAGTTTCCTTCTTCGGGATCCACAAAGTCTACCGGAAGTCCTTCTGCCTTATCTGCCACTGCCTGCTGGCGAAGGCCAAAACCTGCTGCAACCTCTCCTGCGCGTACTTTCTTAAGAGGAGCGGAACCTGAAGATTCAATATGTGGTCCTGCATTTTCATAGATACCGGAGAGAACCTCTTTCGCTCCGTCTTCTCCATACTCGCTCACCAGCGCCTGGATCAGCAGCCATGCGGTAGAAGAACTTTTAATGTCTGTCACTGATATCAGGTCTTTGTATTCCGGATTTGTCAGGTCTTTTAAACTGGAAGGCATTTCCAAATTATTTTCTTTCATGACTTCCGTATTTACGATAATCGTTCCTTCCTGGGATGTAATAGGTGCACAGTAATCTTTCTGGTCGTTGCTGTTTAAAAGAGTATAGTCAAAATCCAGTGTCTGGAACATATTCTGTTCTTCCTGTGCAGCATCAATATAAAAAGTACTTAAAGTCAGCATATCTGCCTCGATATCTGTTCCCTCTGCCATAACTTTTCCTCCAAGTTCAGAGGTTCCGAAAGTCTGGAACAGATATTTTCCCTCATAGCCGTTTTCATCCAGGGTCTTTTTCATAGCTTCTACAGCTTCATCATCCGCATTGGAGTAGATAATTACTTCATCTCCTGTTGATGCTCCGGCTGCCTGTGTGCCGCATCCTGTCATAGAAAGAATTCCCGCCAGGATGGATGCCGTCATAAGGATCACGGATACTTTTCTTGCTTTCATTTTCTTAATTCTCCTTTTTCTCTTTTCTTTTTATTACATATCCCAGAATCCCCTTTACTATCAGATTGGTTCCCAGGATAAACAGCGATAAAACAAATACCTCGTTAAATTTGGTGTAATACTGTAATTCCTTGATCTTTGTGGTAATAACCATGGTTCTCGCCCCTGCGATAAAGATGACTGCGCTCACTGTGACCATGGCATTGACAAAGTAATAACTAAATACCTCCAAAAGAGTGGATGTCATATTCGGGGTTACAATTCTTACGATCGTCTTGATCCAGGTATCTCCCATAAGGGAAGCGGTTGTCTCCCAGGAACTGTTCAGCTTTGACAGGGAGTTGCGCATCATCAGATACGGTGTGGAAAAGAAATGCACCACATTGCACAGGATGATCAGAAAAAAGGTATTCTGCAGCGCAGTTCCGGAAAAGATAAACATAAAGGCAATACCGATAACCATACCCGGAATCGTATTGGTCACCAGGGCAATGGCGTCAATGACTCCCTTCAGTTTTCCGTTTAATCCGCTTCTGGCTGTTGCCAGTGCTGCGCCGTAAGTGACTAAAAGACCAATGAGCGCGGTGCAAAAAAAAAAAAAAATAGAATTCTGATACACTCCGAACAGACTCTGGTCATTTAATACCGCCTGCACATGCTCCAGGGTGAAATTCACCTGATAAGGCCATTCCTGTACCAGCGGCACTACAAAGATCACCGCAAAGATTGCCAAAACAGACAGAAGAATCAGAGAAGAACCAACAGCACACACGCCATCCCTCACCGGATTTTTCTTCAGCTCAATCTGAGAGATCCGATTGTACCGCATATTGTACCGCTCCAGATATTTCAGCAAAGCGATACTGATCACAGAAGGGATCAGCATCATCATTGCAACCACAGCACCTCTGTTGAAATTCGGAATACTTCCCAGCATTTCATTATAAAGGACTGTGGCGACCACATCATACTCTCCCCCTACAGAAGCCGGAATACCATAATCGGTAAAACAGAGAAAGAAGCACTGTACAAAGGATGCCGCCAAGGTTCCCAGAAGAGGCCGGATAATGGTCTGCCAGAAAGTCTGGACCGGACTGTCCCCCATAACTCTGGATACCACCATGAATTTCTTGTCAATAAATCCCATGGTATTCAAGATCAGCATAAAAGAAATAGGAAGGGTGTAAATTACATACCCGAACATCAGTCCGTTAAAACCATAAATTTCAAAAAGCTGTGTGCCGAAAAGTTTTGTAAGCAGTCCCTGCTTTCCAAAAGAATAAATAATAGCAAAACCATAAGTAATCGTAGGCAGCAGCATGGGCAGGACTGCCAGCGTCTGTATTACAGTCTTAAATTTTTTATTCAAATTTGTATACTGTATACTATATGTCATAAAAAAAGCAAGCAATGTGGAAATCAAAGCACTGCTGACGGAAACTGTCACACTGTTTCCCAAGGCTTTCATAAAACCTTTTCCTGTGAGGACATTCACATAGTTTTCTATTCCGGCTCCGGCCTCCCCAATGAAAGACTCCATAAGGAGCCTTACAATGGGGACCGCCAAAAACACTGCAAAGATAGCCAGCACCAGGACATAGATAACCTTTATCTCTCTTTCTTTCCTTATCATAGCTTTACACCGCCTGTACTTTCCTTGTTATGTCCTGCTGGAACAAAGCAAAAATATTATTTCTCTTGATCTCCAGCTGATTGAGGATAAACTCTTTTAGAAAATTATTCTGAGGCG
Source organism: uncultured Blautia sp. (assembly GCA_944380235.1). Taxonomy (GTDB): domain Bacteria; phylum Bacillota; class Clostridia; order Lachnospirales; family Lachnospiraceae; genus Blautia. Next base: position 1,190 of record CALWHD010000191.1, on the reverse strand, counting down.
CTGTGATGATTTCCTGAGGCGCCCCATACTGGGAGATGCCGCCTTTATTCACGATCAGGACCTTGTCGGATAAAGTCAGCGCTTCTTCAGGATCATGCGTAACAATGATGGTGGTCAGATGAAAATCTCTGGCGATCTCTTTAATTTTTTGCTTAATGGATTCCTTGATCACACCATCCAATGCACTTAAAGGCTCGTCCAGAAGCAGGATCTTAGGCTTCATCACCATGGTCCTTGCCAAAGCCACTCTCTGCTTCTGCCCTCCGGAGAGCTGTTCGATCTTTTTATTCAGATGTTCCTTTAATCCCAGCAGTTCAATGAATTCGTCTACTTCCTCTTTTGTAGAGATTTCCGGTTTATTCTTTAATCCGTAAGTAATATTCTTGTATACATTCAGATTTGGAAACAGAGCATAATCCTGAAAAACAATATTGAATCCTCTCTCTTCCATAGGTACGTTGGTCATGTCTTTTCCGTCAAAAATAATCTGTCCGCTGTCTGCCGGCGTAAGCCCCAGCACCAGATTTAAAAGTGTTGTCTTCCCACATCCGGAAGGACCAAGGATGGATACGATTTCTCCGTCTTTTATCTGTAAGTTGATATCTTCTAAAATTGTTACATTGTCATAGGATTTCTTTACATGTTTCAGTTCCAGCATAGATTACCTTTACTCCTTTCTTCTCTCTGGGCCGCCAGGGCTGTTTCCTCTTTCTGCATGTTATTATAAGTAGTGCCAAAATACACTTTTAATCAAGACCAGGTGAAGCCTTTGTAAAGTCCCTGTTAAGCAAAAAAAGAAAGCTTTGTAGATTTTCTACAAAACTTTCTCATTTTTTCCATAAGCTCTTCGCTCCACGATGTTGTTGGTTCTATTCAGTTTTTTTGACAGCCTTTCGTAATCCCGGTTCAAAATGCCTGCGTACAGCATATCTACCAGCGCCAGCTGGGAAATTCTGGAAAAAATTGTTTCCCCGTAAAGGAACTGGCGGTTGCTGGCGCACAGGACAATATCCGCATATTTTGCAATAAGAGAATTATCAAAATTTGTCAGCGCCAGCGTGGCGGCGCCTGCCTTTTTTGCCAAAGCGATCATCTCCACCGTATGCCTGGAGCAGCCGGAATAGGAAATTCCGATCGCCAGGTCTTTTTCTGTAAGGTTTACGGCACTGACATGCTGCAGATAATAATCC
>CALWHD010000190.1 GCA_944380235.1 uncultured Blautia sp. | reverse complement strand
GCCATTTCTCCACCCTGCTTTCTTCTCTTTACTGATTTTCTTTTTTACATATTACCACAAAAATAAAAAGCACGCAATATAAGCGTGCTTTTTATTTTAATTCTCTGTTTATTTTAACCGGAATGTTTCAGGTGCTTTCCGGTATACCAGATTCAGCGCCGTAAAAATATAACCGGCACAGAACAGCAGTAGCAGTACAGCAAATACCAACGTGGACATCTGAAGCCGTATGAATAAATAGCAAAATATATACGTCAGAAATGTAGCGATACTATATCCGTGGCTTTTTGTCTCCAGCTGGACATTATAAGGCTGAAGCAGATAATACAGAACCAGATGATGTACAGAAAAAAATACGGACATTGCCAGAACAGAACTGGGAATCAAAATATAATTTATCTTTTCAGGGCTTCCCCCACTTATAAAAAGCAGCAGCGTCAGTCCGGCCGCAATCACACTTCCCGGCAGCAAATTAATCCTGATCAGCGTTTTCATCCTCACTTTAAACAGATGAAGAACGGCATCCGGCTGGCGGTAAAAACGGTATGTAAGCATGCTGTGATCACAGTTGAAAAACATTGCTTTTGCTATGGATTCTCCTCTGTTCAGCAGATACATAATGAATACCGTATAAGGAAGGAAATTCAGCAGCATTTCATTGGTTATTTCCCGTGCTTTTTCAAAAAACAGGCAGACAGAAAAAAGCACTGTCAAAAATATCCCCGCCATGCATGCAACCCGCTTTGCTGAGCGTGTCAGTATCTTTTTATGTCTCTGGACAAAAATATCATTAAAATACTCATAACCTTTTTTATCCGAGAAAGCGCTGCCTTCCTCCAGATGTTTTTCATATGCCTGTTTCTGAATCCCCGCACTTGTCTCTTTTGCATTAAAAACCGCATGTTCAAAAGTCATCCTCTGTTTATAAAGCTTCTTATAAACTTTTGTCCGAAGTAGATATCGTACAGAAACAGGAGACAGGACTGCCGCAGCAGCTCCTGCGCCCGCCTGTACCTGCCAAGGAAGACACAGTCCTGCCGCACAGGGCAGATACGCTGCCCCGGCACAAAAAAGCAGCAGCAACATAAAACACCACACATGGTCTGACTGAAAAATCTTTCCGGTTTTTTCATACCCTTTCACTGCCGCCGCTGTCCCGCAGACTTTCTCCAGAACTGCCGCAGCGGGAAACAGAAGGCATATCTGCCAGGTCAGCCCCGCCATCTGTCCGAATAAAAGATAGGCCGGAAGTGCTCCTGTAAATAACTCTGTCATAGAAAGCGCAAAACTGAACAAAGCGTATTTCCGCGGGTCTGCTCCCATAAGATTCACCGCATAATACTTCTTTTTCTCTGGGTCAAGTACACCGCCGTTAATGAATGCCCCCATAAAAGTAAAGACAAAAAAGATATGCAGAAAATACCCCTGTACGTTTCCAGACACCAGCCAGGCGGGAAAATAAATCATAAACCCTACGTAAAGAAGCTGCCTGATAAACAGCCACAAAATATCTCCCGCAAATGTCAGGATACTGAAAACCGATTTCAGCCCCTCTTTTCCATACCACTGCTCGGAAATCCATTTTCTGAAAAAGTGGAGTCTTCTAAGCCTGTAGATAAATGCGTTCACATCACAGGCGTGCTCCATACAGAAAACAGCTTTCAACATATTCATGACATCCCTCCTACTCTTCCCTCAATGCCTGAATAATTTTCTCTTTCAATGCCTCCGACTGCAGATTTTCCCGATGGATTTTCTCGAGTATACCATGATTTAAAATAACAATTTCATCACACAGATCCAGAGCGAGCTCCATGATATGAGTGGAAAAAATCAGAATATGCCCGGACTTGATCTCCTTTAGAAGATTCTTCATCTCCTCCGCTACTACCACATCAAAAGAAGTCAGTGGTTCGTCCAGAAGCAGGATACACGGATCTGCAACCAGATTCACCAGCATCTGCATTTTATTTTTCATTCCGTGAGAGTAATCTTTCATCAGCCGGTCCCTGTCCTCTTCTGCTATTTTCATCAGATTAAAATATGCATCCGGACTCTGGAATCTTTCTTTTTTCTCACTGTGAATATCCATAAAAAATTTCAGGAACTCTCTTCCTGTAAGAAATTCCGGAACCACCGGTGATGCCAGAACATAACCAATGTCCCCTGACCGAATCTCCCTTATTTTTCCTTCCTGTTCTATGCAGCACCTTCCTCCATCTACTTCCAGATCTTCATTGATACAGTTAAACAGTGTTGTTTTCCCTGCCCCATTTCTTCCTAAAAGTCCGTAAATTTTTCCTTCCTCAAAGGCAAAATCCACATCCAGGAGAACTTCTTTTTTATCAAAGTTCTTTTTTATATGTTCCAGAATCAGCTTCATAAAACCCCTCCCTTTTCTCACTACTATACACGGATTCCTTTCTTTAGGCAATGTATAATTTATTTGATTCTGTCTGTAGTTTTTAATAAATGCCGTAATAATTTACAGAATTTCTTCCCTTCTCCTTAAAATGGAAAAGCCTGCCTGTAAGGCAGACTTTTTCTACTTTAAAGATTTCTGGCCGGCAAAAAAAACATTCACCCGTTGCCGCACTCAACACTGATCTCATTAAATTTTTCCAGGATATCTTCTATTTTCATCTGTTTCTTTTCTTCTCCCTTAATATCTATTACCGCATTTCCCTGATGCAGCATCAGAAGTCTGCTGCCATACTGCACCGCATACCGCAGATTATGGGTCACCATAATGGCTGTCAGTTTCTTCTCCCGGACAATTTTCTCTGTCAGTTCCATGATCAGATCCGCTGTTTTGGGATCTAACGCCGCCGTATGTTCATCCAGAATCAGAAAATCAATGGGAGTCATGGTAGACATGAGCAGGGACATCGCCTGCCTCTGTCCTCCGGAGAGAGACCCCACCTTTACATGCAGCTTATCTTCCAGCCCGAGTCCCAGCTGTGAAAGCAGCTCCCTGTATTCTTTTTCTTTTTTTCTGTTTGTTCCTCTCTGCAGTCCGAAAAACATGCCTTTGTGGTCTGCCAGGGACAGATTTTCCAGGATTGTCATATCCGGGCATGTGCCCATCGCCGGATTTTGATACACCCTTCCTATATTTTTCAGCCTTTTATATTCTTTCTGCCGGGTGATATCTTTTCCGTCTATAAAAATCTGTCCCCGGTCAGCGTCAATGTTCCCGCAGATAAGATTCAGCATGGAAGTCTTTCCTGAACCGTTGCTTCCCACCACAGAGACAAATTCCCCCTTCTCCACTGTCAGGTTAAAATCATCAAAAAGACACATTTCCTGAACAGTACCGGGATTATAATATTTGTGTATATGTCTTAATTCAAGCATTTTTTTTCACCTTCTTCTTATCTGCATTATCAAATATAAGCATTAATACCAGAACCCCCAGCAGAAACAGGGCTGATATCATTTTCATGGACTGAGGCACAAAATACCGGATAGCAATTCCCGTACATGCTTTATAAAGTATTGCTCCCAGGAAAACGAAGGTGGTCACCTGTATGATATTTTTCTTTCTGAACGGCTTCAGTCTGGAAAACACTTTAAACAGGCTGGTTCCCACGATCACACTTGCAAGTCCGATAACAATGGATCCAGTACCGGAAGAGATATCAAATACGTTCTGCTGCTGACAGAAAACACACCCTGCCAGTGCCACAAGTCCGTTGGAAATCGACAGTCCCAGAATCTTCACATTCCCTTTATCCTTTGCCAGTGCTGTCACCAGGTTCTCATTATCTCCCACTGCTCTCAAAAGATAGCCTGACTTTGTTCTCAGATAGAAATCCAGCAGGATCTTACTGACAGCAGCTATAAGAAAAATCAATCCCAGAAGAACGTAACCTGGTATCACGTCCGGGAAAACTTTCTCCAAAAAATCATTCTGAAAAATGGTCTGCTGAGAAAATAACGGAACATTATTGGTCCCTGCTACCATTAAGTTTACCGTATACAGTGCAGTCATCATAATAATACCTGAAAGCAGGTCCCTTACTTTACATTTTACATGGATCAGCCCTGTACATATCCCCGCTGCTGCTCCCGAAAAGAAGGCAGCGGGCAGAGTGAGCCAAGGGTTCATTCCGGATTTGATCAAGGATGCGGTCACCGCTGCTCCCAAAGGGAAACTCCCGTCTACTGTAAGATCCGGAAAATCCAAAATTTTATAAGTAATGTAAACGCCCAAAGCAAGGATCCCATAGATCAGGCCCTGTTCTATTATGCTTATTACAAAGTCCATTTTTCTTCCTCCTGCCGCTGCCTGCTTTTTCTACTATTCTTCGGTAATCTCTGTAAAGGTTTCGGCTGCCCTGTCTTTCATGTCTTCCGGAATGCTGATTCCAAGATTTCGGGCTGCTTCCTCATTGATATAAAGGCTGCTGTCAGTGAGCAGTTCATAGTCCATTTCTTCTGCTTTTGCCTCTCCTTTTAACACTTTTGCTACCATCTTTCCAGTCTCTTTGCCAAGATTGATATAATCCAGTCCCTCTGCTGCAAGACAGCCTTTTTTCACCTGCTCGATCTCGCTTCCGAACACCGGAATTTTCTTTTTACCAGCCTGGTCTAAGATGGTCGGCAATGCACTTACTACCGTATTGTCTGTCAGGTTTGTGATACAGTCTACTTTCTCCAGAAGCCCTGCTGCTGCCAAAGATACTTCTGATGTATTAGTCACTCCCGCTGTTTCAAGAGTAAATCCGTAATCTTCTGCATATTTCTCATACTGGCTGATGCTGTATATAGAATTTGCTTCGCTGGTGGTGTATAAAATTCCAATTGTCTCCGCATCAGGAAGGAGTTCTCTGATCATCTTTAGCTGGGCCTCCACAGGAAGCTGATCACTGGTTCCAGTTACTGCTCCCACCGGTTTTTTATCCTCTGCAGCAAGCTCCGCTTCTTCTGGATTTGTCACCGCTGTATAGATCACAGGGATCCCTGAATTCATAGCTGCATTATAAGCCGCCTGGGCACTGGGTGTGGCGATGGCACAGATCAGATCTACCTGATCAGACACAAAGCTTTCCGCAATCTGAGCGGCCGTTCCAGTATCAGAATCCGCATTGCTCAGCTTGATCTCCAGATTTTTTCCCTCTTCGATTCCT
>CALWHD010000189.1 GCA_944380235.1 uncultured Blautia sp. | reverse complement strand
GAAAGTGCGGGACAGCTGAAAGAAAGGGTGCCCTACGAGGAGCTTGTGACAACAGAATACGCTGAAAAGGCGGAACAGGCAGAGTAAAAGAAAAAACAGCACTGCTGCAGGCGGAGCCGGGAAGGTTCCGCCTGTAAAAAATGCGTGGAAGACAGCCTCAGCTGTGATCTTCAAGATTTGCAGGATCAGACAAAACGCTGTTGTGGTATTTGGAGGAAAAGGTTACATCTTCCCCAAACCAGGCAGGAGGAGTAAAGTTTATTGCTTCTTCCTCTGTCTCAAATTCTATTTCTGCAAGGTACAGGTTTTCGTAAGGCGGGTCAAATACATCTAGTTCAACAGTAAGTCTGTCGTTTAAGGGAATCAGGTATCTTGTTTTGGACAGAATAATGCCGTCTGCTTTTTCTTTTAAATGTTCATAGGATTCCTTGTTGAGAGGCAGGTTGTATTCTTCTCTTACCATCAGCCCGCCGCCTTTGTAAGTAAGAAAATAATCATTGTCCTGCCTGCGTATACGAATGACCGGGGCAGTGTTCAGATAAGCCTGCTGGATTTTCCGGCAGGGATAGGAGTTCAGATTTTCCGGCAGCCGGTCGATGAGATATTTGCGTTCGATCTCCATGAAAAACCTCCGTAAAATATAGATTCGGGATTTCCGGCGTCGGAACTTCGGAATCCCTGTACAGATACAGTTTAGCATAATTTGGACAAACAGGATAGGACTGAGCAGGCGGATTTTTAGAAAAAGTAAAGAAAAATTTTACATTTACGGGCATTTACACCCCTTGATCCTGTGTTATACTGGATACAGAACAAAAAAGAAATGTTTCAGCATTTCTTTAAACAAGAAAAGGAGAGGGAAATATGGCGAAAGTATATGTGTTTACTGCAGATGGTTTTGAAGAAATTGAAGGACTTACCGTTGTAGATCTTTTCCGGCGGGCGGGGGCGCAGACGGAGATGGTGTCTGTCAGCGGCAGCCTCTCTGTAAAAGGTTCCCACGGAATTGAGATCAAAGCAGACCGTCTTTTTGAAGATATTGATTTTCAGGATGCGGATCTTCTGGTACTTCCGGGAGGAATGCCGGGGACAAAATATCTGGCAGCGCACCCGGGACTGTGTGCCCTGTTAAAAGAAAAGGCTGCAGCAGGCAGCAGGGTGGCAGCAATCTGTGCGGCGCCAAGTGTCCTGGGAGGGCTTGGAATCCTGGAAGGCAGGCGGGCAGTGTGTTATCCGGGGTTTGAGCAGATGCTGACGGGTGCTTCTGTGAGCGAAAAAGAAGTAGAAACAGATGGAAATATTACCACCAGCAGAGGACTTGGAACTGCGATTCCCTTTGCTCTGGAGCTGATTTCTCAGATTTACGGAGAAGAAAAAGCAGAAGAAATCAAAAAATCCGTAATTTACATGCAGTAGGAGAAAAAAATACTGGCGTTTTGCCATTCCTTGTGCTATACTGTGTTAATGACTGCAAGTATGAGAAAAAGCGGCTGGCTTCTGCCGGCACGAAAGCTGGCGGGACAGAATGCATATAGAATTCAAGGAGGAATTTTTTACAATGAGAAAAAAAAAAAAAAACTTAGAGAAGAACATGGCAAAACTCACAGTTGAAGTTGCAGCTAAAGATTTTGAAAAAGCAGTGCAGGCTGCTTACATGAAAAACAAAAACAGGATTACTATTCCGGGATTCCGTAAAGGAAAAGCTCCCCGTGTAATGATTGAAAAAATGTACGGCGCTGGTATCTTCTATGAAGATGCGGCAAACGCGCTGATCCAGGCAGAATATCCAAAGGCTGCTGAAGAAAGCGGACTGGATATTGTTTCTCAGCCGGAGATCGATGTGGTTCAGATCGAAAAAGGCAAATCCTTTATCTTCACAGCAGAGGTAGCGGTAAAACCGGAAGTAACTTTAGGTGAGTATAAAGGACTGGAAGTAGAAGTTTCCCCTGTTGAAGTGACAGAAGAGGAAGTTGCTGCTGAATTAAAGAGAGAGCAGGAAAACAACTCCAGAACAATTGATGTAGATGACAGACCAGTTGCACAGGGCGACATGGTAACCTTAGATTTTGAAGGATTTGTGGACGGTGTTGCATTTGAAGGAGGAAAGGGAACAGATTATCCTCTGACTATCGGCTCCAATTCCTTTATTCCAGGATTCGAAGATCAGCTGGTAGGAGCTGAAATCGGTACAGAAAAAGAAGTTAATGTTACGTTCCCGGAAAACTACCATGCAAATGACCTGGCTGGAAAACCGGCTGTGTTCAAATGCACAGTAAAGGCAATCAAAGTAAAAGAACTGCCTGAATTAGATGATGAGTTTGCAAAAGATGTTTCTGAGTTCGATACACTGGATGAATACAAAGCAGATATCGAAAAGAAATTAAAAGAGCGCAAAGAAGCTGTTGCAAAGCGCGAAAAAGAAGACAAAGCAGTAGATGCTGTCATTGAAAATGCACAGATGGATATTCCGGAACCAATGATCCAGAATCAGATCAACCAGTTGATGCAGGATTTTATCAGAAGAATGCAGGCGCAGGGATTATCTATTGACCAGTATTATCAGTTCACAGGTATGGACAATGCCAAGATCCAGGAGCAGATGAGACCTCAGGCATTAAAGAGAATCCAGAGCCGCCTGGTACTGGAAAAGATCGCTGAAGCAGAGAATATCCAGGTTTCTGATGAGAGATTTGAAGAAGAATTAAAACAGATGGCTGACATGTACAAAATGGAAGTCGAAAAGTTAAAAGAAGTAATGGGTGACTACGAGAAAGAACAGATCAAGAAAGATATCGCTGTTCAGGAAGCAGTTACTTTAGTTGCAGAAGCAGCAAAAGCAGTGGAAAAGAAAGAAGAAAAAGCTGAGTAATAGACTGCTGTCTGCCGAAATAGGAGGAGTTTCATGAGTTTAGTACCATACGTCATTGAACAGACAAGCCGTGGAGAGAGAAACTACGACATTTATTCCAGATTATTAAAAGACAGAATTATTTTCCTTGGGGAAGAAGTAAACGATGTATCTGCAAACCTGGTGGTGGCACAGCTTTTGTTCCTGGAATCCGAGGATCCGGGAAAGGATATTCATTTATATATCAACAGCCCTGGTGGTTCTGTGACAGCAGGTATGGCAATCTATGACACCATGCAGTACATTAAGTGCGATGTCTCCACTATCTGTATGGGACTTGCGGCGAGTATGGGAGCTTTCCTGCTTGCAGGCGGTACAAAGGGAAAACGTATGGCTCTCCCAAATGCAGAGATCATGATCCACCAGCCCTCAGGCGGTGCAAAAGGTCAGGCAACTGAAATTGAAATTGTGGCAGAGCAGATTCTGAAGACCAAACACAGACTGAATTCCATTCTTGCTCAGAACACAGGGCAGACACTGGAAACCATCGCTAGAGATACAGAGAGAGACAACTATATGACAGCGCAGGAAGCGAAGGAATATGGTTTGATCGATTCTGTAATTGAGCACAGATAATGACGGAAGATAAGACTCCTGCAGGCTATGCGGGGGTCTTTCCGCTTTCATGCGGAAAATGGATTTTGATGAAGAGATTTCAACAGGAAAGGAAAGAAAGTATGGCAATCAAGGAAAATGATACAAAAATCAGATGTTCCTTTTGCGGAAAAACAGAAGACGAAGTAGATAAGCTGATCGCCGGTCCAAACGACACCTATATCTGTGATGAGTGTGTGGGCGTGTGCTCAGAAATCATCCGGGAAGACCTGGGCATGCGTTATAACATGAGCGGGTCAGGGGAAATCAATCTGCTGAAACCCAGAGAGATCAAGGAATTTCTGGATGAATATGTGATCGGGCAGGATGAAGCGAAAAAAGTCCTCTCTGTAGCTGTTTATAACCATTATAAAAGAGTCCTGACAGGAGGAGCAACAGATGTGGAACTGCAGAAAAGCAATATCCTTATGCTGGGACCTACCGGTTCAGGAAAAACACTTCTGGCACAGACACTGGCAAGGCTGCTGAATGTTCCTTTCGCCATCGCGGATGCAACTACGCTGACCGAGGCAGGTTATGTAGGGGAAGACGTGGAAAATATTCTGCTGAAGATCATCCAGGCGGCAAACTATGATATCGAAAGAGCACAGTATGGGATCATTTACATTGATGAGATTGACAAGATCACCAGAAAATCAGAAAATGCTTCTATTACCCGTGATGTATCCGGAGAAGGGGTGCAGCAGGCGCTTCTGAAGATTGTGGAGGGAACCGTGGCAAATGTTCCTCCCCAGGGCGGCAGAAAACATCCTCAGCAGGAGTTTATCCAGATCGACACTACCAATATCCTTTTCATCTGCGGCGGTGCTTTTGAAGGACTGGATAAGATCATTGAGACAAGAAAAGATACAAAATCTATTGGATTCAACGCAGAGGTTAAGACAAAACAGGAAAAAAATGTGGGGGAACTGCTAAAAGAAGTAATGCCCCAGGATCTGGTAAAATTTGGTCTGATACCTGAGTTTGTAGGACGTGTTCCGGTTGTGGTATCTCTGGATGCTCTGGATAAGAATGCTCTGGTAAAAATCCTGACAGAGCCCAAGAACTCTCTTGTGCGCCAGTTCCAGGCTATGTTTGAACTGGATGGCATTGATCTTGATTTTGATCAGGATGCTCTGGAAGCTATTGCTGACAAATCTCTTGAGAGAAAGACTGGAGCAAGGGGGCTGCGGGCGATCATGGAAAATTCTATGATGGATTTAATGTATGAGGCGCCTTCGGACGAGAGTATTGTAAAATGCGAGATCACCAAAGAGATGATCAACGGAAACGGGGAAGCCAGAATCGAGAGAAGAGAACTGCCTGCCGCAAAACGCAGGGCGAAAAATCCAAAAAAGAAAAAAAATAAACCGGACATCGCATAACAGCACAAAAGAGCAGGAGGAGCGAGAATGAGTGACATGATTCAGTATTTGCCGGCCATCGCCCTTAGAGGTACTACGATCCTGCCGGATATGATCGTACATTTTGACGTTAGCCGGGAGAAATCCATTAAAGCCATTGAAAAGGCAATGGTGAAGGATCAGAAAGTGTTTCTGATCACGCAGAAAGATCCGGAAACAGAAGAACCGGTGAGGGATGATTTATATAAGATCGGTACCATTGCTGAGATCAAGCAGCTGGTAAAAGGAAAAAATAATATTATCCAGGTACTGGTGGAAGGTCTGGAGCGCGCTGAACTTCTGGGATTTGAGGAGAACGCTGAATATCTGGCTGCGGAAGTGGCTCTTTTTGAGAAAGAAGATCCTGAGGATATGAATGAAAATATGCGGGAAGCCATGATGAGGGGCATGAAAGAGCTGTTTATCCGTTACTGCAATGAAAATCAGAAAATCAGTAAAGATCTTGCAGGACAGATCCTGGAGATGGAGGATATCCGCAAAGTCATCGATCAGATCGCAGTGAATCTTCCTATGAAATATGAGGATAAACAGAAGGTCCTGGAGGCAGTTTCCCTGGAGGACCGCTATGAAATCCTGGGGCTTATTTTAAGCAATGAGATTGAG
>CALWHD010000188.1 GCA_944380235.1 uncultured Blautia sp. | reverse complement strand
TCCATCTTTTCTTTGTCCGGTATAAAACCGGCTCTCTCCTTTCTTTTTTATCTACTAAAATATAAGAGCAATTACCGTGCCAACCCGATTTTTTCTTTATCAGAGTTTATTTTTTCCGCTTTTCCGGCAATTTTTACTTTTTTCCACGCAATTTTTTGTTTTGTCTTCTCTCCTTTTTCTGTTTCCTCTCGGTTAACTGCAAAATATTTTTGCAGTATGCAAATTATTTTTGCATCTTTTCTTGTTTTTCAGCAAGTACCGTGATATAGTAATAGACAATTGGGAATCATATCTCATACTTTATCCAGCTGTCCTTTAACTCTGAAACACAGCAGAAAGGATTATCCTATGAAATATTTTTTTGACATTCTCTTTACCGTAACAGATACCTATCACTTCATATCTGTTGAATACGGAACAGAACAGGCGAAAGATACTTATTCTCTTCTCTTTGAAAACTGGATTTCTCAGAAAAATCTTATTACCTCTGTATTTCCCCTCACTCCCGGTTCTGTACAGGGCAATTTTCTCTGGGACAATGACACATTCTATTACCTCGTTCTCCCGGCTCCTGATAACTGTTTTTATTATCTCCTTCTTCGGGAAGATTTCCTGGAAGAGCTGTTTGCCCAGACACTGGACCAGCTCACCAATGGAGTACAAATTTATGACCGCAACGGATGTGCTGTTTTCTTAAACTCCACCAGCAGAAAAATATCTCAGATTCCTGACACGCTGGATGTTCGCGGCAGACATCTGATGGATTTATTTGCACTTGATGAAAATATCAGCACTACCCTTACAGCCCTGCGCACCCAGGCTCCCGTCATCAACCGGGTGGATTATTTCCAGACTACTGCCGGAACTTCTATTTCTTCCGCAAACACTGCTTACCCTCTCAAAAAAGGCCGGCAGCTGATCGGAGCCGCTACCTTTGAAGAGACAACGGAAACGGTAGCTTCCAGTAAGAAAAAAATGGAACTGACTGAAAAAGCTCTCCATTCTTTTCAGAAAGATACCCTGGTATCCCGCTTTTCCGGTTACAATTTTTCTAACGTGATCGGACACGGGCAGGCACTGGTAAAAGCAGTGAAAATTGCAAAAAAAATAGCGCCTCAGGACAGCTCTGTCCTTTTAATCGGGGAAACTGGAACAGGAAAAGAAATTTTCGCTCAAAGTATTCATAAAAGCAGTTCCAGAAGAGATAAAAAATTCGTAGCCCTCAACTGCGCCGCGATTCCCGAATCTCTCATTGAAAGTCTGCTGTTTGGTACTCAGAAGGGCAGTTTTACCGGAAGTGAAAATAAACCGGGCTTTTTCGAAGAAGCCCAGGGAGGTACTTTATTTTTAGATGAACTGAATTCCATGAGTCTTGCCATGCAGTCAAAAATTCTTCGCGCCATTCAGGAAAACTGTTTTCGCCGGGTAGGAGGGCAAAAAGATATTCACATGGATGTTCGGATCATTTCATCCTGCAACAGGGATCCCTTTGCCTGCCTGAAAGAAAATCAACTGAGAAAAGATCTGTTTTACCGCCTCTCTACTGTTATGATCGAGCTTCCTCCCCTCCGGGAACATAAAGAGGACCTGCCTGAGCTGATCGAATATCATTTAAAAAGCACTGCCTTTCAGTACGTTCATGGGGAATGTACAATAGGAAGGGAAGCTTTCGAAATTCTGGAAGGTTATGACTGGCCGGGCAATGTCAGAGAACTCTTCCATGTACTGGATTATGCTCAAAATCTGGTAGATGGAAAAACAATCCTTCCCAAGCATCTTCCCTCCTATCTGCTGACTGCAAAAAAAGAAGCGTCTGCCTCACCTTTAAGTGAAAACAACACTTCTTTTGATTTCCGCAACACCTCACTTCAGGCACTTATGGACGAGTATGAATGCCAGATCCTTACTCAGGCACTGGATTTTTACGGCTATAACATCACTAAGACTGCGGACGCTCTGGGGCTTCGCCGCCAGAGTCTTCAGTACCGCCTGCGCAAGTACGGCATTATAATCTAATAAATTTTTCTGCTCAGAGCATCCCCAATGCCCAGAGCTTCTCGGTATTTCGCCACTGTTCTCCGTGAAATGGAAATTCCCGTTTCACGGAGTTTTTCTGTAAGGATCCTGTCGCTGTAAGGTTTTTTCTTATTTTCTTCTTCAATAAATTTCCGAATATAAACTTTTATGGATTCCGGGGTTTCCTTTCCCCCTCCAGTTTCAATGCCTCCTACTGAAAAGAAAAAGGACAGGGGATACGTTCCCCACGGGCACTGCAGATACTTATCTTTCACTGCCCTGCTCACAGTAGATGGGCTTATGCCAAGCTCCTGCGCCGCCTCCTTCTGGGTAAGAGGCATTAAATATTCTCTGCCGTTTTTAAAAAACCGTATCTGGCGCTTAAGAATAAGTGTTCCCAGTTCCTGCAGAGTATCTCTTCTTTGTTCTACACTTTCCTGTATCTCCCTGGCACTTTCCAGCTTTTCTCTCACATACTGCAGCACTTCCCGGTCATCTATATGCGCTAAAAGATCCATATAATACCGGCTCACCCGGATTCTTGGACAATAAGCGTCATTGACCAGTACATCAAAATATTCCTTCAGCTTTACAACCAGGATATCCGGGATCAGATATTCTTTGAAACGCCTCACAGAAAAACTGTTGGAGGGTCTGGGATTCAGACTGCGGATAAGTTCACAGGCCTGTTTCACCTCTTCCAGATCTGCTTTGCTCCTCTTGGCTATAAGCCCCAGCTGATTTTTCCCGAACTCTTCCAGATAGTTTCTCACAATAATCCTTGCCAGCTCTGCCCCTTCTCTGCCTTCCAGCTGAATCAGCAGACATTCTTTTAAGTCTCTGGCCCCCACTCCGGCAGGCTCCATAGATTTCAGAAAGCTGGCTGCCCGTTCAACGCAATCTGTTTCTGTTCCCAGAACCTGCGCGGTTTCCTGGAAACTTTCTGTATAATATCCGCGTTCATCCAGATTCTGTATCATATACTTAAGGATTTTTACATCTTCTTTCTCAATCTTCATGTACAAAAGCTGCTCCAGAAGGTAATCCTCCAGGCTTACTTCGTCCTCAGCTGCCAGCTCCCTATTTTCTTCCCGTTCTTCCTGGTAATACACTCTGTTCTGGCTGTCATTTGCTTCCAGCCAGTGAATCATTGCCTCTCTCTCATCTTTTCCCTGATCTGCGTAAGACTCATCCAGTTCCATTACCGGATTTTCCAGTATCTCCCGGTCCAGATATTCCCTTAACTCCTGGGTTCCCATCTGCAGTACAGACAGTCTCTGGATCATTTTCTGGGAAAGCCGCATTCCCAGCGCTGCTTCCTGCCTTAATTCCACTGACCATCACTCCTATGGTATTCCTCTTACGGTAAAACTTTACAGAAATTATACTAAAACCGGAGAATCTTGGCAACCTGTTTTGTTCCTCCGCAAAGTCTCCCTCTATTTTTCCCACTTAAAGATTATAATTCCTGCTATGGCAATTGCCATGCCTATTACCTTCCTCCACTGAAAATCTGCCTTTTCCACCCCGAAAAGTCCCATAAGCTCTATCATGTAGGCAACTGCCAGCTGTGCTATCACGATCAACATAGCTGACTTGGCGGGTCCCAGGGCAGACATGCTCTGAATTACGGTGACTGTAATAAAAGCTCCGATCACACCGCCTAAAAGCAGATATTTGTGATCCACCTGGGCAAGGGCAGAGATTTTACTCCTTCCCGTAAACAGCCACGCCGCAACACACACCAGAAAAGCAGATATCTGCACCCAGCCTGTAGATACCCAGAGACTCGTCTGCTTGGTAAGTCCCGTGTTAAAAACTCCCTGCACACTCATAAGCGCGCCTGATAAAAGTGCTGTCAAAATTCCCAACATATCTTCTTCCTCCAGTATACATTCTATTTATGTATAGAATTTCCAGCCTCTTTTATTTTATACCTGACCGCTCCCAAACGCACCGAATCGGATAGGGGAAACAGTTCCCCCCTATCCGCCGCGATACTGCGGACAGCTCATGGCAGATCCGTTCGCTGTCCGTTGCCCGGCAAATATCCACTCATGCGAGCATGGCGGCTGCTTGCCGGGCATATCGCGCAAAAAATCCGCCGTGACCTCACTGTCCCGGCGGATTAACCTTTTTATTTTAGAAACTTTTTTCCAACTTGTCAGCCATTTCATCAATATCTTCTTCTGTGATCACCAGCGGCGGTACGAAACGCAGCACATTTGTTCCTGCAGACATAAGGATCAGTCCATTGTCCATTGCTTTCTGAATGATCTCTCCTACAGGTCTTCCGGTTACTTCCAGTCCCTGCATCAGACCTTTTCCACGTCTCTGAGTCAAAAATTCATATTTATCCACAAGCATATCCAGCTTTTCCTCAAAATAAGGGGTTATTTCCCGGACATGCTTTACAATCTCCAGCTCTTCAAACAAGTCAAACACCTTGCTCACCGCTGCACAGGCAAAAGGATTCCCTCCATAAGTAGTGCCATGGTCTCCGGGAACCAGGGATCGTGCTGCTGTTTTTTCGTTAAGCATAAATGCCCCTACCGGCACGCCGCATCCCAGGGCTTTTGCCGCTGTCATAATATCCGGCTCCACGCCGTAAGACTGGAAGGCAAACATACTTCCGGTCCTTCCCATGCCGCACTGGATCTCATCCAGGATCAGAAGAATACCCTTTTCGTCACACAATTTTCTTACTCCCTGAAGAAATTCTTTGTCCGCAGGATAAATTCCTCCCTCCCCCTGGACAGTTTCCAGAATAATGGCACATGTTTTATCTGTCACCTGCTCTTTCACACTCTCCAGATTGTTATATTCTGCAAACCGTATTCCTCCGATCAGGGGTTTAAAAGGCTCCTGATAGTGGCTGTTTCCCGTAACAGACAAAGCTCCCAGACTTCTGCCGTGAAAAGAATGCTTCATGGCGATGATTTCATGATCTGTACTGTTATCCTTCATCCATGCGTATTTTCTGGCAGTCTTAATAGCTCCTTCAATAGCTTCCGTTCCGCTGTTTGTAAAAAATACACGGCTCATTCCTGATGCTTTTAATATCTTCTCAGCCGCATGGATCATAGGAACATTGTAAAACAAATTGGAGGTATGAATCAGCTTGTCAATCTGGTCTTTCAGTGCCTGATTATATTCTTCATTTCCATATCCCAGGGCAAAGACAGCAATCCCAGCACCAAAATCAAGGTATTCTTTTCCTTCCAGGTCATAAAGCCGGACGCCTTTTCCTTTTTCCAGAACGATCTGATAGCGGTTATAGGTATGAAGCACGGCATTCTCTGCCCGCTCAATATAATCTTTACTGCACGTCATAATATTGTATTCCTTCCTTTCTCAAAATCGCGGTGCCGATCCCTTTATCAGTAAAGATCTCCAGCAGCAGACAGTGCTTGATCCTTCCGTCCAGAATATGTACCCTGGAAACCCCGTCTTCAATAGCATCGATACAATTCTGAAGCTTCGGAATCATCCCGCCTCCTACATTTCCCTGACTGATCAGTTCCTTTGCTTCATTCACGAACAGTTTTGAGATCAGGCTGTCCGGATCCTTAGGATCCTTATATACCCCTTCAATATCCGTGAGAAACGCCAGTTTTTCTGCATTCATGGATTTGGCGATGGCACATGCCGCATCATCAGCATTAATATTATAGGTCTGGAAATTATCATCCAGTCCGATAGGACACACAATGGGCAGGAAATCTTTTTCCAGGAGATCATATAAAATTTTGGGATTTACTGCTGTAATGTTCCCCACAAATCCAATATCCTGCCCCTGTGAGTATTTCTTATCCACTGTAAGAAGAGCTCCATCCTTTCCGCTGATGCCTACAGCCTTCACCCCAAGAGATTCCACTAAAGTCACCAGCTCCTTGTTGACCTTTCCCAGAACCATTTCCGCGATCTCCATAGTCTCCTCATCTGTCACCCGCAGTCCGTTGATAAACTGGGGTTCCTTTCCCACTTTGTTCACCCAGCGGCTGATCTCCTTTCCGCCGCCGTGCACAATAACAGGCTTGAATCCTACCAGCTTCAGCAATACCACATCCTGAATGACGCTTCTTTTCAGTTCTTCATCCACCATGGCACTGCCGCCGTATTTTACTACAATAATTTTTCTGTTGAAACGCTGAATATAGGGCAGCGCCTCAATAAGCACCTCTGCCTTGTCAAGATATTTCTGCTTTACCATTTTCTTTGCTCCTTGTATTATATAGTCTTTTATGAACGGTAATCCGCATTGATTTTTACATAATCATAAGTCAGGTCACAACCCCAGGCAGTGGCTGTCTCTTTCCCCATCTTAATATCCGCAACTGCCGTTACTTCTTTTTCTGACAGAATTTTTGTTGCTTCTTCCTCACTGTAATCTACAGCCACCCCGTCCCGGATGATCTGCAGTTTCCCTGCCCTGCTTTCAAAAAATAAATCTACTCTTTCCGGTTCAAACTCTGCACCCGAATATCCCATAGCACACAGGATTCTTCCCCAGTTGGCATCGTGTCCGAAAATTGCAGCTTTTGTCAGATTCGAGGTGATCACTGATTTTGCCAGCACTGCTGCCTGTTCTTTTGTCTGTGCTCCTACGATCTGTACTTCAAACAGTGCTGTTGCTCCTTCCCCGTCTGCCGCGATTTTCTTTGCCAGGCAGATATTCACATATTTCAGTGCTTCTTTTAAAATTTCATAGTCTTCATTTTTCTCTTTGATCTCAGGATTTCCCGCCATACCGTTTGCCAGTACCAGAACAGTATCATTGGTGGATGTATCTCCGTCCACAGAAATCATATTGTAGGTTTCATCGACGATTTCTCCCAGTGCCTCCTGCAGAAGTTTTTTATCCACTGCCGCGTCTGTTGTCACAAAACTCAGCATCGTGCACATATTCGGATGGATCATACCGGATCCCTTGCACATTCCCCCTATTGTGACCTTCTTTCCGGAAAGCTGGATCTCCACTGCTGCTTCCTTTCTCACAGTGTCTGTGGTCATAATGGACTGTGCAGCCAGAATCCCGGCCTCTCTGGTGTGAGAAAGCAGAGGTTTCATGGTCTTTACTCCTGCTTTTAAAATCTCAATGGGAAGCTGTTGTCCGATCACACCGGTAGATGCCACCAAAACCGCATTCTGAGGAATCCCCAGAACATCTCCTGCCGTCTGGGCAGTTTCCCTGCAGTATCTCAATCCTTCCTCTCCTGTACAGGCATTTGCGATACCGCTGTTGCACACCACCGCCTGGACATAATCAGATTCATATACTATCTTCTGATCCCATTTTACCGGAGCTGCTTTTACAATATTTTTAGTAAAAGTCCCTGCTGCCCTGCATGGCTGTTCACTGTAGATCATTGCCATATCCTTACTGTTTCCTTTTTTGATTCCTGCCGCAATCCCTGCTGCACAGAAGCCCTGTGCCGCAGTGATTCCTCCGTCGATTATCTTCATAACAAAATCCTCTCTGTCTGCAATATCTCTCATTATCTCCTTTTTCTTTATGGGAACATAGGAACCAGATTCAATCCTTCTGCCTCATCTTCCCCGAACATCAGATTCATATTCTGAACAGCCTGTCCTGCTGCGCCTTTAACCAGATTATCAATAGCTCCCATCATGATCACTCTCTTAGTCCTGGGATCAATCTTGAAATTAATATCCACATAATTGCTTCCCTCCACCCATTTGGTCTGAGGATACATCTCCTGATCCAGCACACGGACAAATTTTTCCTCTTTATAATATTTGTCATATACTTCCCTGACAGTCTCATAATCCACATCTTTTACAAGAGAAGCATAGGCGGTTGCCAGAATTCCCCTGTTCATGGGAACCAGATGAGGTGTAAAATTCAGTGTCAGCTGTTTCCCTGCCGCATATCCCAGCTGTTCTTCAATCTCCGGAGTATGACGGTGAGAGGCCACCCCATATGCTTTCATATTCTCATTTACTTCACAGAACAAGTTATCAGCTTTAGCTCCCCTTCCCGCTCCGGAAGTACCGGATTTCGCATCAATAATAATCGTATCCGGATCGATCAGCCCCTCCTTTACCAAGGGATAACAGGTCAGAATACTGCAGGTGGTATAGCAGCCGGGATTTGCCACCAGACGTGCCTTTTTCACCTGCTCTCTGTTGATCTCACAGAGACCATATACCGCTTCCCCGATGAACTGGGGAGCTTTATGCTGAATCTTATACCATTGTTCATAAGTCCTGACATCTTTGATACGGAAATCCGCGCTCAAATCAATTACTTTTGTTTTTGATAAAATTTCCTCATTGATCATGGAAGCACAGAATCCCTGAGGTGTTGCAGTAAAGATTACATCCACCTGATCTGCCAGAGCTTCCATATTGTCATCCAGACATTTATCCTCCACAATCTCAAACATATTCTGGTAAACATCTGAATATTTTTTATCAATATAACTTCTGGAGCCGTACCATTTGATTTCCACATTTTTATGTCCCAGCAGCAGCCGCACCAGTTCTGCACCGGCATATCCAGTCGCTCCGATAATTCCAGCTTTGATCATAATTTTCTCCTCATTCCTTTTTTCTCATCATACTCCCTGTATACCTGATATTCAAGATACAGTTTTATGCATATATTTCTTTAATTTTTGAATAATTATACAACTACATTTCAAAATATGCAAGCTTTATTTTTGCATGCTACTTTCAGCTTCAAATCAATAATTTCCTTAATTTATAGTAAACCATTTACAAGTAATAGAAAGCATAACCTGCATTCATGTTAAAAAATTTTTTTATTTTTTTCAAATTTTCTATTGCATAATTATTATAAATGATGTATAGTACCAATATCAAACCGAAACACACGGCTGCAAAATGAAAGAATCTCTGCGCCGTAACCATAAAAATGATTTTTCAGGAGGATTTCTATTATGAAAGAAAAAGTAGTATTAGCATATTCCGGCGGACTTGATACCACTGCCCTTATCCCATGGTTAAAAGAGACCTTTGATTATGAAGTCATCTGCTGCTGCATCGACTGCGGGCAGGGTTCTGAACTGGACGGATTGGAAGAACGCGCCAAATTATCCGGTGCTTCCAAACTTTACATCGAAGATATTGTAGACGAGTTCTGCGAAGACTATATTATGCCCTGTGTTCAGGCAGGAGCTGTTTATGAACATAAATATCTGCTGGGAACTTCCATGGCCCGTCCCGGCATTGCAAAGAAATTAGTAGAGATTGCAAGGAAAGAAAATGCAGTGGCTATCTGTCACGGTGCAACAGGAAAAGGCAATGACCAGATCCGTTTTGAGCTGGGCATCAAAGCTCTGGCTCCTGATATCAAGATTATCGCGCCATGGCGTATGACCGATGTCTGGACCATGCAGTCCAGGGAAGATGAGATTGAATTCTGTAAAGCACATGGCATCAACCTTCCTTTTGATATGAGCCACAGCTACAGCCGCGACAGGAACTTATGGCACATCAGCCACGAAGGTCTGGAGCTGGAAGATCCTTCTCAGGAACCTAACTATGATGACCTGTTAGTTTTAAGCGTGACACCTGAGAAAGCTCCTGACAAAGTAACAGAAATCACCATGACTTTTGAAGCAGGCGTCCCAAAAACCTTAAACGGAAAAGCAATGAAAGTTTCTGATATTATAAAAGAGCTGAATAAATTAGGCGGTGAGAACGGTATCGGCATTATTGATATCGTAGAAAACCGTGTAGTAGGAATGAAATCCCGCGGTGTCTATGAAACCCCCGGCGGAACCATCCTGATGGAAGCACATGACCAGCTGGAAGAACTGATCTTAGACCGCGATACTATGGAGATGAAGAAAAAACTGGGCAGCCAGTTTGCACAGGTTGTATACGAAGGAAAATGGTTCACACCTCTTCGTGAAGCAATTCAGGCATTCGTAGAATCCACACAGAAATACGTGACTGGTGAAGTAAAATTCAAACTGTACAAGGGCAATATCATTAAAGCAGGAACCACATCTCCATACAGCCTGTATAATGAGTCTCTGGCTTCCTTCACAACAGGTGACTTATATGACCATCATGATGCGGACGGATTCATCACTCTGTTCGGACTTCCATTAAAAGTCCGCGCTATGAAAATGGCAGAACTGGAGAAGAACAACCAGAAATAACAACTGATATCCAGATATAACTTTGACAACATCTAAAATTTGATAGAAAGAGCCTGTTCTGCAGGCTCCGGTAATAGGATTATCTATTACAAAGGAAAAAACCGATGAGCTTCGCACCCCTCATCGGTTTTTCCTTTTTATACCTTCCCGTATACATCCGCCGGAACCCTGGCTTTCACAGCAATCCCCTCCGGCGTATATTCCTCCTCTATCAGCTGTCCATACTTTCTGATAAGCTGCAGCTTTCCTGCATCCTGGTAAGAAAACAGCCGCTCCACATAAATCTGATTTTCTGTGAGGATTTTTTCCAGCACTTGTTTCAGTTCTTCCAGACCCTGCCCGGTCTTTGCGGAAATCTTCAGGACATAGTCCGCTTTAAAATCACGGAAGATTTCCTCGTCCAAAAGCTTATCCTGCTTGTTAAACAGCGTGACAATCTTCTTGTCCCCCACCCCAAGCTCTTTCAGTGTCTCGTAGACAACATACATCTGTTCATCTCTCTGGGGGTTGGATGCATCCACCACATGGATGATAAAATCCGCATATTTCGCCTCTTCCAGAGTGCTTTTAAATGCCTCGATCAAATGGTGGGGGAGTTTTCGGATAAATCCTACCGTATCTGTAAGATAAATCTTCTGTTTGCCGGAAAGCTCCAGTACTCGCGTAGTGGGATCCAGAGTGGCAAACAGCTTATCTTCCTCCAGCACATGAGCATCCGTCAGGGTATTCAGCAGGGTGGATTTGCCGGCATTTGTGTAGCCTACAATAGCGGCAGTCATAATATTATCCCTTTTCCTTCCCTGGCGCAGAACTTCTCTGTGGCGTTTCACCTGTTCCAGATCTTTTTTCAGCTGAGAAATGCGTATCTTGATCAGCCGCCTGTCCATCTCCAGCTTTTTCTCTCCTGGTCCTCTGGTTCCGATGCCTCCCCCCAGCCTGGACAGAGAAGTTCCCATTCCCACAAGCTTTGCCGCCCTGTACCGAAGCTGCGCCAGCTCCACCTGGATCTTTCCCTCGCTGGTATTTGCTCGCGCTGCAAAGATATCAAGAATCACCATGGTCCTGTCCATAATCTTGCACTCCAGCTCCCTCTCCAGATTGTTCATCTGAGAAGGTGTCAGCTCGTCATCACACACAATTCCTGTAGCATCAAAAGCACGGACTGCCATCTTGATCTCTTCCACCTTCCCCGTGCCCACATAATACCCCGGATGCATGGCTTCTCTTGTCTGCATTACTCTGCCCACAGCCTGGGCACCTGCAGTCTTTACCAGTTCTTCCAGCTCATCTAAGGACTCCTGGGCGTCCTCCGTCTCCTGTGTCTGGATTCCCACCAGGATCACTCTCTCCTGCTCTTTCTTTAATTCATACAATTCCATATATCTCTCCTGTAAAACTTATGCAAAATTTTCCAACCCCAAATCTCATTTTCTCTATCATACTGAATTACGATGCAGAAAGCAAGACCTGCTTTTTCATTATAAAAAGGTGCTGTACACGGATATCACATCCAGTACAGCACCTTCTCTTATCTCGTCTGCAAAAAATAATTTTCTCTCACTGCGCTTTCATCCGCAGGATACATTTCCAGGTACTCACTCATCTTCTGCTTTGCGGAATCATAATCTGATTTCTTTTCATACAGAACGATCTCATTGAACAGCAGTGCCTGCTCTGTCCTGCCATCCTTTTCTTCCAGCCCCTTTGCTATGTATTCCAACGCGCTGTCATAGTCCTGCGCCTGGGCAGCACAATATGCAAGACCGTTATATCCTTCTGCCTTTAGTCCATCTTCCTTCAGGCACTGCTGAAACATCTTCTCTGCGTTTTCCGTATCTCCGGAAGCCATATAGACTTTTCCCAGATACACAGCTGCCTGAGCATACTCTTCTTCAAGAGCTTTCTCCAGTTCTTTCTGGGCGTTCTCGTACTCTTCCAGATAGTAATAGATCCGCCCTTTATTGTAGTAGTCCTCCGGATCCTTTGCGGTGATCTCAAGAGCACTCTCCAGATATTCTTCTCCGTCAGCATTCATATCACAGGCAAGGTAAACTCTGTAAATATCCAGATAATCTGCATAATCCTCTGACCCGGAAATCACCTTCGCAAAATTGTCTGCTGCTTTTTTATACTCATCCTGATAGAGATAAGCACTTCCTCTTAAAAAATAGGCGTCCTTCACTCTTTGCCTTTTCAAGAGCTCCGTGCAGGTTTCAATGCAGCCCTCATAATCTCCCTGCTGATACTTGGCATCTGCAAGATACAGGAAAATATCTGTCTGCATTGCCCTGCTGCTCTTCTCGGCAAACTCTGCCGCAGTCTCAAAGGCTTCCTGGGCCTTGTCAAAAACCCCCTGCTCCGTCCAGGAAATCCCGATGCCTCTCCAGGATTCCAGCGTATGGTCATCTGCTTCCACTGCCCCCTGGAAATATTCTATAGCTTCTGTATAATTTCCTTTCTCCAGGCTTTCTTTTCCCAGCTGATAATCCGTAGGCGTATCCTTGCCGCAGCCTCCCAGAAGACAAAGTACCGCCCCTGCCGCTAAAAATCCCTTTATCTTCAAACGTATTTTCCTCATTTCTGCTGCATGATCAGATTCTCACTGCGCATAGCTTCCACAACCTGATCTGCATATTTTTCACAGATTTCATCTGTGGCAGCTTCTACCATCACGCGGATCAGCGGTTCTGTTCCGCTCTCTCTTACAAGAATTCTTCCATCATCTCCCAGGGCTTTCTCTACACTGGCAACTGCCTCCATAACCTTCTGGTTTTCTCTTGCTTCCTTTTTATCATATACTCTCACATTTTTCAAAACCTGAGGATAGATCTTTACTTCTTTTGTCAAAGTACTCAGAGACTGTTTTTTCTCAATGATCACTTCCATAACTTTCAGGGAAGTCAGGATACCGTCTCCTGTGGTGGCATGTTTTGAAAAAATAATATGACCGGACTGTTCACCGCCGATAGAATGACCGTTTGCCATCATATTTTCACAAACATATTTATCACCTACAGCCGTCTTTTCATAGGAGATTCCCTCCCTGTCACAGGCTTTGTAAAGCCCCAGATTAGACATAACCGTAGTAACAATGGTGTTATTGCTTAACTGACCGCATTCTTTCATGTATTTGCCGCATACATACATGATCAGGTCACCGTTTACCTCTTCGCCCTGATCATCCACAGCAATACACCTGTCAGCGTCACCGTCATAGGCAAATCCCACATCCAGCTGGTTTTCTTTTACAAATGACTTCAGCTCTTCGATATGGGTAGAACCGCAGTTGGTATTGATATTGGTTCCATCCGGTTCATTGTGGATCACATAAGTCTTGGCTCCTAAAGCGTCAAATACACTTTTTGCAATAGCAGAAGCACTTCCGTTGGCACAGTCCAGACCTACCTTGATATTCTTAAAAGCACGGGTCGGAATAGAAATCAGATAACCAATATATCTGTTTCTTCCTGCTGAAAAATCTACTGTACGTCCGATATTTTCTCTCTTTGCCAGAGGCAGCTCCGGAATTTCTCCGTCAATATAAGCTTCAATCTGCTCTTCAACAGAAGCTTCCATCTTCTGTCCGTTTCCGTTAATAATCTTAATACCATTGTCATAGAATGGATTATGGCTTGCGGAGATCATGATACCGCAGTCAAAGTTTTCTGTACGTACCACGTAGGACACACTCGGCGTAGTGGTAACATGGAGAAGATACACATCAGCGCCGGAGGCTGTCAGCCCTGCCACTAAAGAGTACTCAAACATATAACTGCTTCTTCTTGTATCTTTTCCGATCACGATCTGTGCCTTGTGGTCTCTTCCGAAATACCAGCCCAGAAATCTTCCCACTTTAAACGCATGCTCTACTGTCAGATTCACATTTGCTTCCCCGCGGAAACCGTCTGTTCCAAAATATTTGCCCATAGTCCAACTCCTTATTTAATCTTATACAATCAGTTACTTTTTTTGTCTTATCATTTCATAATACTAATATAAAATACCACAAATTTCAGAATTTGTCACTATAATTTCTTCTCGCCATGAATCCTGATATTCCGAAAAAAGGGTGCCGCTACGCAGCAGCACCCCAATCTTAAATGCGATATTCTACTGGAACACCGGTGTTGTATATACACCTTTATCAGCCAGCTCCTGAAAAGCCTTCACAACTTTTTCTTTATCCTCCTGATAGGTAACCCCAAACCAGGTATCGTGAGTCTTCAGAACAGCTACCTCTGCTTTTCCTTCCTTAATCAGCTGGTCGATCACAGCCGGCAGAAGATATTCCTTTTTGATTTCTCCCGGTTTTACCCCTGCAAGGAAATCTTTGAAGCCTTCTTCCAGCACTTTCAGAAATTCCGGTGTCAGTCCCCACATATTCATAGAAGCCATGGCTTCCGGATCGATAGGTGTTTTCTCACCCGTTTCTTCATCCACAGCAGCCACACCATCTTCTGTTCTCTGAATATTGAAAGTTTCTGTAATGCCTGTCAGTTTCTTGTCCTCATTTAAAGAACAGATTCCCCTGGTCACTCCCCCATTCTCACTGAGAGTGTTCTTCAGAATAAAGCCGGCCATGCAGATATCCATTTTTTCTTTCTCCTCATGCTCCTCTACCAGGTAGTCATGAATCTTCACGAAAGCCTCTTTTCCGTAGTAGTCATCTGCGTTGATCACAATAAATGGTTCCCGGATCACCTTCCTGGCAGCCAGAACCGCCTGTCCTGTTCCCCAGGGCTTTGTTCTGTCCTCCGGACAGGTAAATCCTTCCGGAAGATCGTTTAAATCCTGATAGGCATACTCTACTTCCGTGAGCTTCTCGATCTTATTCCCAATAACCTCACGAAATTCTGCTTCAATGTCTTTTCTGATAATAAACACTACCTTATTAAATCCGGCTTCCAACGCATCATGAATGGAATAATCCATAATGATCTCTCCCGCCGGACCTACCTTTGCCAGCTGTTTGATCCCTTTTCCGAAGCGGCTTCCGATCCCTGCCGCCATAATCACTAAAGCTGTTTTTTTCATAGTGATACTCCTTTGTTTTCTGAATTCTATGCCATGAATATACTACAAAACTTCTGGAATTTCAACCGGCAAATCTCTTTTCCCCAAATGGTTTTATTACTGCTCTGCCATCCCCTGCTTTGCCAGCTTGGCCATCTGGTCTGCCGCTGTCAGGCTGTCGATCACTTCCTGAAGATCGCCGTTCATTACACTGTCCAGCTTATGCAGTGTCAGTTTTATCCTGTGGTCTGTGACACGCCCCTGTGGGAAATTGTAGGTCCTGATCTTTTCGGAACGGTCCCCTGTTCCTACCTGGCTCCTTCTTGCCTCAGCTTCCGCATCGTGACGTTTCTGAAGCTCCATATCATACAGGCGGGAACGCAGTACCTTCAGCGCTTTTTCTTTATTCTTTAACTGTGACTTTTCATCCTGGCAGGAGATTACAATTCCTGTGGGAATATGTGTCAGACGCACTGCAGAGTCTGTAGTATTGACGCACTGTCCGCCGTTTCCTGACGCGCGGAATACATCAAATTTACAGTCATTCAGATCCAATTCAAAATCGATTTCCTCTGCCTCCGGCATAATCGCCACTGTGATAGTGGAAGTATGGATGCGTCCGCCGCTTTCTGTCTCCGGCACACGCTGCACACGATGTACGCCGCTCTCATATTTCAGCTTGGAGTAAGCTCCCTGCCCATTGATCATAAAGGTAACTTCCTTAAACCCTCCGATTCCGTTCTCGTTCAGACTGAGCATCTCTGTCCTCCAATTCTGAGATTCTGCGTATTTTACATACATTCTGTAGATCTCAGCCGCAAAAAGTGCTGCCTCATCTCCGCCTGCGCCGGCACGGATTTCTACAATAACATTCTTCCCGTCATTAGGGTCTTTAGGCAGCAGCAGAATCTTCAGCTCCTGCTCCAGTTCTTCAATCCTCTTTTTCGCCTCAGAAAGTTCTTCCTTCAGCATCTCTTTCATCTCTTCGTCAGACTCTCCCTCCAGCATGGAAAGACTGTCTTCTACTGTCTGTTTACACTCTTTATATTCCCTGTATGCATCTGCAATGGGCTGAAGTTCGCTCTGTTCTTTCATCAGTTTCTGGAAACGCGCTGTGTCGTTTGCGACTGTAGGCTCATTCAGCTCATTTAAAATCTCCTCCAGGCGAACTAAAATATCTTCTAATTTATCAAACATATTTTTCCTCCTGCTGTTTTCTTCCTATTACTACTCGATCAAGACCTGCCAGATCTTTTACAATGCGTATTTCCCTGTAATGCTCTTGTTTCATAAGTGTGCATACCGCTTCCCCCTGATCATAACCGATCTCAAAAGCAAGGATACCATTTTCTTCTAAGTATTCTCCTGCCTTTGCCGTGATCTCTCTGTAAAAAAACAGGCCATCCTCATGCCCGTCAAGTGCCATCCGCGGCTCATGAAATCTGACTTCTTCCATCAGATCTTCGATTACTTTGGTTTCTATATAAGGGGGATTGGACACAATTATATTAAATTTTCCATGGATCTTTTCAAAGAGGTCACTCTTTTTCCAGCAAACCTGCCTCTTCAGCCGCTCACCATTCTTTTTCGCAACCAGAAGGGCATCTTCTGACAGATCTGCTCCTGTTCCCTGTGCCTCCTTAAGATTTTCCAGAAGACTCAGCAAAATACACCCGCTTCCAGTGCACATATCCAGCACCTGCAGCCCTGCCTTATCTCCTGCTTCCTTCAGCACTTCCTCTACCAGAACCTCCGTATCCTGTCTGGGAATCAGTACATGCTCATTTACATAAAATTCTATCCCGTAAAACCATGCCTGGTGCGTTAATTGCTGAAGCGGGATATGCTGTGCTCTTTTTTGAATCAACTTGGAATATTCCTGTTCTTTATCCTCCGCTGCATTTTCTTCCATGTGAACAAAATACCATGACCGGCAGATTCCGAAAACATATTCCATCAGAAGCCAGGCATCCGGTTCTGTCTCTCCGATTCCGCTTTTTTGAAGTGTGTTTTTTCCAAAATTCAAAAGCTCCCTGTAACTGCTCATATCAGCTTTCCTCTGCCGGTACAGAACCGGGAAAATTCTCTCTCAAATACGCTCTCCAGTCAAATACCGCTTCCACTGCGGCAATTGCAACCTCTGTCATATCTGGTGTGGGTTCTATGGTTGTCAATTTCTGCAGGGCAAGCCCCGGCTTTGACAGAAGCCCCACTGCCTTATTCTCAGTATTTCCTGCCAGCCGGATGAACTCATAGGAAACACCTGCGATCACAGGAACCAGCAAAATGCGGATAAGGATTCTCAGCCACATGGTCTTTACCGGTACCACAGCAAAAAATCCGAGAAAAAAGATAATACTCACGATAATAACAAAAAACAGGAAACTGGTTCCGCATCTTTTATGGAACCTGGAACTTTTCATCACATTGTCAACAGTCAGAGGCATCCCCTGTTCCACGCAGTTGATACACTTGTGCTCTGCGCCGTGATACATAAACACTCTCTGGATATCCTTCATCCTGGAGATCAGCACCATATAAAGCAAAAACAATATAATCCTCACCAGAGCCTCCGCCAAAGTGATTCCTGTCTCCGTCACACCTACATTCCGAAGCAGGCTGGCGATCAGATAGGGAAGCACCATGAAAAGCCCTACGGAAATCACTACGGACAAAATGACAGTTACTGTCATAAGGACACTGTCTTCTTTTGCCTTTTTGGCCTCTCTGCGCTCCTGCTCCTCCGGGGAACATTCCTGCTCTTCTCTTTTCTCTTCCTCTTCATCCTCAAAAAAGGTGGCAGAGTACATCAAACATTTTGTGCCCACGACTAAAGAATCAATAAAATTAAATACCCCCCGGATAATAGGAAGTCTTAAAAGCCTTTTGTTCTTCAGAACACTTTTATAGTCTTCTGTCTTTACTTCAATCTCTCTGTCCGGTTTTCTCACAGCCACAGAATAAATATCACCATGGCGCATCATAATACCTTCCATGACTGCCTGTCCGCCAATATTGGATGACTTCATTCTTACCTCCAAACGCAATAAGAGGCTGAAGTTTTAAAACCTCAACCTCTTCTATCATCTTATTTAATGCCGTATTTCTTATTGAATTTATCAATACGTCCACGAGCCTGTGCAGCTTTCTGCTGTCCTGTATAGAAAGGATGACATTTGGAACAAACTTCTACGCGCAGCTCTGACTTTGTAGAACCTGTCTTAAATGTATTTCCACAGTTGCAAGTTACTGTACATTCCTGATAATTTGGATGGATTCCTTCTCTCATGTTTTTCACCTCTTCTATATTTTTTCATTATCTCTGACTTGTGAAAGCAAAGCTTTCTGTCTTTTCTATGGTTTTATGCGTTTTACAATTTCAAACAGCTTTTAAAGTATACCATATCCCCATGGGAAATGCAAGTACAATCGCAGATTTCTATAGAATTCTCTGCTTCTTCACCATCTGCACAAATTCTGCGTTATCCTTTGTTCTTGCAAATAAATTCAGTATATTTTCCGTTGCTTCTTCAGACTTCATACCGTTTAATGCCTTGCGCATAATGTCAGCTGCCTCCAGCTCTTCTTTATCAAGAAGCAGATCCTCTCTTCTGGTCCCGGATTTAGCAATGTCAATAGCCGGGAACACTCTTTTTTCCTGAAGTTTTCTGTCCAGAACCAGCTCCATATTTCCCGTACCCTTAAACTCTTCGTATACTACATCGTCCATCTTGCTTCCTGTATCTACCAATGCAGTTGCCAGGATAGTCAGACTTCCTCCCTCTCTCATATTTCTCGCCGCTCCGAAAAATCTCTTCGGCATATGGAGAGCAGCCGGATCAAGTCCGCCGGACAACGTACGTCCGCTTGGCGGAACAGTCAGATTATACGCCCTTGCAAGCCTTGTAATACTGTCAATAAAGATAGTAACATCCTTTTTATGCTCTACAAGACGTTTTGCACGTTCAATAGTCATTTCTGAAACTCTCTTATGATGTTCCGGAAGTTCATCGAAAGTAGAATAAATGATTTCTACATTTTCCCCTCTGATTGCTTCCTTCATATCAGTAACTTCCTCAGGGCGCTCATCAATGAGAAGAATAATCAGATGCATTTCAGGATTATTTCTGAGAATTGATTTTGCCGCGTCTTTCAGAAGGGTGGTCTTACCTGCTTTCGGCGGAGACACGATCATTCCTCTCTGCCCCTTTCCGATAGGACTGACCAGATCCACGATCCGCATTGCCATACTTCCGCCCGGTCTTTCCAGATACAGCCTCTGATCCGGAAAAACCGGAGTCATATCTTCAAAATTCATACGATGCATTTCATTTGCACGGACACCGTTGATATGTGTAACATATAATAGAGCAGAAAACTTTTCGTTCTGACTCTTGACTCTGGTATTTCCTCTTAAAATGTCACCTGTCTTCAGATTAAATCTGCGGATCTGAGAGGGTGACACATACACATCATTTTCTCCCGGAAGGTAATTGTCACTGCGGATAAATCCATATCCGTCCGGCAGTACTTCTAAAATTCCTTTTACGGTCACTCCGCTGTCCAGCTCTGACTGCTCCAGGGGCGCCTTCGCATTTTTTGTCTCCTGACATTCCTCTCTGGAACTGGATTTTCTCTCCTCATGCTGATGCTGCTGACTGAAATTCTCTTTTGTCTCTTCTTTTTTCTTATCCACTGCCGCTTTGTCCTTCTCATCTTCCTGCAGCATACGTTCCACTAATTCACTTTTCTTTAATGTGGAAATTCCTCTTATTCCACGCGCTTTTGCAATTTCTTTTAATGCTCCTAATGATAAAGATTCATATTTTTCTCTCATCCCGCAAATCCTTCCTAATCTTGTTTATATTGAAATTGTTATAATCTGGAATTTATAATCAGAAATGAATATGACAATACACAATGAAGTTAATTTTTGACATTCGTATAGTTATAATATCACACGTATAATCTTTTTGCAAAGTATTTGTTGGAAAAAACTATTAATTTTTACAGATATTTAAATTAGATAGATATATGATTGCTGAAGCTTTTTCCGGATTTTCGCTCTGTTGTCTGACTAAAATTATATTATTATCAAATTTAAGCAATGATATCTATAAGGTATTATCACAAATCTCTTGTAGAAAAAGAATATTCTGGAATACCTGCTGATCCGAAATCACATACTCCTGGAACAGCGGAATCCTATATTTATCTGCAGAAGTCAAATACCCCGATGCAAGCATCGGGGTATTTGACCCTCGCGGCAGTCTCCAAATGGACATGCGAGTATGTCCGCTTGGCTCATTGCTCTCGGGAATAAAAAATGCCTCAAATCCTTTATTAACAAAGAATTGAAGCACCTCACATATAGCCG
>CALWHD010000187.1 GCA_944380235.1 uncultured Blautia sp. | reverse complement strand
GATCCGAAAGGATCTAAGCGGCAAGATCAAACAGCGGGTGGATAAGAACCAGAGAGATTATATCCTCAGAGAACAGTTGAAAGTTATCCGGGAAGAACTGGGAGAAGAGGATACCATATCTGACGCAGACCAGTTTAAAGAACGTGCGCAGAAGCTGAAAGCGTCCAAAGAGGTAAAAGAGAAGATCTATAAAGAGATAGACCGTTTTAAAAAGACAGCAGGAATCCAGGCAGAAGCAGGTGTGATGAGAAGCTATATCGAGACTTTACTTTCACTGCCCTGGGATAAGGCTTCCAGAGACAATAAAAATCTGAAGACGGCCAATAAAATCCTGGAAGAAGACCATTACGGGCTGGAAAAAGTGAAAGAGCGCATTATGGAATTTCTGGCTGTGCGCACACTGACAAAGAAAGGGGAAAGCCCTATTCTCTGTCTGGTGGGACCGCCGGGAACAGGAAAGACTTCTATTGCAAGATCTGTGGCGCGTGCCCTGAATAAAGAGTATGTGCGCATTTGTCTGGGCGGTGTCCGGGATGAAGCTGAGATCCGGGGACACAGGAGGACTTATGTGGGGGCTATGCCGGGCAGAATTGCCAACGGACTGATTCAGGCAGGAGTGAAGAATCCGTTGATGCTGCTGGATGAGATTGATAAAGTCAGCAGTGATTATAAGGGTGATACTTCCTCTGCGCTTTTAGAAGTTCTGGATTCTGAGCAAAACAGTAAATTCCGGGATCATTATGTGGAGATTCCCCTGGATCTGTCAGAGGTGCTGTTTATTGCTACAGCCAATGACCTGCAGACGATTCCAAGACCTTTGCTGGACCGTATGGAGATCATTGAAATCACCAGCTATACAAAGAATGAGAAAGAGCATATCGCAAAGGAACATCTCATTCCCAAACAGATGAAGGCACACGGTCTGAAAAAAGGGCAGATGACGATTTCCGATGAAGCTCTGACAGAAATCATTACTGGTTATACCAAAGAAGCCGGAGTGAGGAATTTGGAGAGGAAGATCGGAGAACTGTGCAGAAAGACGGCCAGGAAGATTCTGGAGGACAAGCAAAATTCTGTGGCTGTGGAGCGAGAAAATTTAAAAGAACTTTTGGGAAAACCCAGATATACTTATCAGAAAAAGAATCAAAGTGATGAAATCGGCATCGTGAGAGGCCTTGCATGGACCAGTGTGGGCGGCGATACACTTCAGATCGAAGTGAATCTCATGCCTGGAAAAGGAGAGTTTCTGCTCACAGGGCAGCTGGGAGATGTGATGAAAGAATCTGCACAGGCAGGAATTTCCTATATCCGTTCTGTGGCAGAAACGTATGGAATCCAGCCCGAATTTTTCCAGAAACATGATTTACATATCCATATACCTGAAGGAGCAGTACCAAAAGACGGTCCTTCTGCAGGAATCACCATGGCAACTGCCATGCTTTCCGCCATTACCCATACTCCGGTGAGAGCCGATGTAGCTATGACCGGTGAGATCACATTGAGAGGAAGGGTACTTCCGATCGGGGGATTGAAGGAAAAGCTTCTCGCCGCAAAGACAGCAGGCATACAGAAAGTCCTGATCCCCGCTGAAAACCAGGTGGATATTGAGGAGATGGATGAGGAGATTACCCTGGGGCTTTTGATCGTCCCGGTAGGCACCATGGAGGAGGTGCTTGCTCAGGCTCTGGCGGAGAAATAAAATTTTGGAGGATAGAGAATGGTAATAAAACATGTGGCACTGGATATCGTATGCGGTATCACCAGTACCCTGCCTGTAAATGAAGTACCTGAGATCGCATTTGCAGGAAAATCGAATGTGGGAAAATCATCCCTGATCAATGCACTGATGAACCGGAAGGCACTGGCGCGGACCAGTGCTTCTCCGGGGAAAACACAGACCATTAACTTTTACAATATTAACCATGAAATGTATCTGGTGGATCTGCCGGGATACGGATATGCGAAAGTGTCCCAGTCTGTGAAGGAACAGTGGGGGAAAATGATCGAGAGATATCTGCATAAATCGAAACAGCTCAAGGCAGTATTTCTTTTGATCGATATCCGGCACAAACCTTCAGAAAATGACAGAAATATGTATGAGTGGATCCTTCACAACGGTTACGAGCCGATTATCATTGCAACAAAGCTGGATAAGCTGAAAAGAAGCCAGGTGCCAAAACAATTAAAAATAATCCGTGAGGGCCTGGATTTAATCCCAGGGACAAAAATAATTCCTTTTTCAGCACAGACAAAGCAGGGCAGGGACGAGATCTGGGACCTTGCAGAACAACTGATCTTCGGGACAGAAGAAGCATAGAGACAGGTTTTCAGATAGTAGAAAGAGGGAAGGCAGCAATGGAACAAAGCGAACTAAAGGGAATTATCTTTGATATGGACGGTGTGCTGATCAACAGTGAACCATTTCACTATAAAGTCTGGGAAGAGACTCTGAAGAGAAGAGGAATCCGTCTTGATTACGAGGTCTATAAACCCTGTATCGGCTCTACGGTAGGTTTTTTAATGAGGCTGCTTCAGGAAAATTATGGAATTGATGAAAAAGATGAAGAACTGCTTCTGGAAATGAAGAAAATAAAACAGGAGATGGTAGAGGAGGAGGGATATCCGCCTCTTATACCCCATGTGGAGGAACTGCTGGAGCGGCTGAACAACGCCGGATATGATCTGGCTGTTGCATCTTCATCCCCTCAGTCTTACATTGAACAGGTGACAGAAAACCGCAAGATCCGGAAATACTTTAAGTATTTAGTAAGCGGAGAATCTGTAGAGAATCCCAAGCCTGCGCCTGATATTTTTTTAAAGACAGCAAAAATACTGGGAGTCTCTCCGGAGGACTGTATGGTTGTGGAGGATTCCGCAAATGGATGCAGGGCTGCCCGGGCGGCAGATATGACTTGTATGGGATACTATAATCCTGATTCCGGTAAACAGGATTTAAGCTCTGCTTATATTGTGGTGGAAGGATATGATGAGATCGACGGTCCATATATGGAGAAAGTTTACCGCCACAGCCGCCATCTTCCTGTAACTGTCTGCGAGACAAAACGGCTGCAGATCCGGGAGATGACCAGAGAAGATATCCCCAAGCTGATGGAAATCTGTGCACAGGAGACTTCTCAGGATGCATGCGAAGGAGTGGCAAAGCCTCTGAATGAAGAACTGGACAATTTCGAATCCTACAGAACTTATATGTATGAAATGTGTGATATGGGGTACTGGGTGGTATCGGAAAAAAACACAGGAAAGATTATCGGACGGGCAGGCGTGGAACCGAAATTTTGGAACAATAAAAAGACCGTGGTGGAACTGGGATATATCATAGATCAAAAGTACCGTGGGCAAGGTTATGCTTATGAGGCGTGCCGGGGAATCCTGGAGGAAGCCTCCAAAAGAGGCGCTGTCTATATTCACTGCCGGATAAAAAAGAACAATGTTCCTTCCAGAAGTCTTGCGCAGAAACTAGGTTTTGAGCCTATCGACTACAGACTGGAGGGCGATGACAAAGACATGGAAGTCTGGCGGTATACCTGCTAAAGACAAAGAAGAAAAGGAAATGATATGGGAATCATAAAAGCCAGAAAACTGAAATATGACTATATAAAATATGATGAAAACGGGCAGCAGCAAGACTGCTATACAGCCGTAGACCAGGTAGACCTGGATGTCTCCCAGGGGCAGTTTATCGCTATACTGGGGCATAACGGGTCAGGGAAATCTACCCTGGCAAAGCATATGAATGCCCTGCTGATCCCTACAGAAGGAAGTATCTGGGTGGATGGAAGGGATACAGCAGCAGAACCGGAGCTGTGGAAAATCCGGCAGAAAGCAGGGATGGTTTTTCAGAATCCTGACAACCAGATTATCGGCACTGTAGTGGAGGAGGATGTGGGATTTGGCCCGGAGAATATGGGAGTTCCCACGGATGCAATCTGGGAAAGAGTGAATAAAAGTCTGGAGGCAGTGGGAATGACCGCCTACCGCCACCGTTCCCCAAACAAGCTGTCCGGCGGGCAGAAGCAGAGAGTGGCCATTGCCGGTGTGATGGCAATGCAGCCAAAATGTATCATCCTGGATGAACCCACAGCCATGCTGGATCCAAACGGCA
The DNA here is from genome assembly GCA_944380235.1 of uncultured Blautia sp. Lineage (GTDB taxonomy): Bacteria > Bacillota > Clostridia > Lachnospirales > Lachnospiraceae > Blautia. The sequence goes on along the minus strand of CALWHD010000187.1, from coordinate 33,450 downwards.
GGAAAGAAGTGTTAAAAGCAGTCCATGAGCTGAATGAAAAAGAGGGGATCACTGTGATCCTCATTACCCACTATATGGAAGAGGTCATTGATGCAGACCGGGTGTTTGTCATGGACCAGGGCCATGTGGTGATGCAGGGAACCCCCAGAGAAATTTTTTCAAAAGTGGAGGAACTGAAATCTTACCGTCTGGATGTTCCCCAGGTAACACTTCTCGCCTGGGAACTGAAACAGGCAGGCGTGGACCTGCCGGACGGAATACTGACGACAAAGGAACTGGTGAACGCATTATGTCATTGAGATTAGAACATGTCACATACACATACAATCCGGGAACTGTGTACGAGATGCATGCGTTAAAAGATGTATCCCTGGACATCCCTGATGGGCAGTTTGCGGGAATTATCGGGCATACAGGAAGCGGGAAATCCACTTTGATACAGCATTTTAACGGATTAATGAAACCAACTGCCGGCACAGTGTATTTTCAGGACGAAGACATCTGGCAGGAAGGATATTCTTTAAAAAGGCTGCGCAGCCAGGTGGGACTGGTGTTTCAGTATCCGGAGCATCAGCTCTTTGAGGCAGATGTACTTTCTGATGTATGCTTCGGGCCTAAAAACCAGGGGCTGTCAAAAGAAGAAGCAGAGCTTCGTGCTGTCCAGGCGCTGAGGCAGGCGGGACTGAAAGAGAAATATTACAGAAGTTCTCCTTTTGAGCTGTCCGGCGGACAGAAGAGAAGGGTTGCCATCGCAGGAGTCCTTGCCATGGAACCAAAGGTTCTGATCCTTGATGAACCTACTGCAGGTCTTGATCCTAAAGGAAGGGATGAGATTCTGGATCAGATTGCTTTTCTTCATGAGGAGAGAAAGATTACCGTCATTCTCGTTTCTCACAGTATGGAAGACATTGCAAGGTATGTGGAACGGATCCTGGTGATGAACAAAGGGGAGAAAGCATTTGACGGTGTTCCCCGGGAAGTATTTTCTCACTATAAGGAATTGGAAAGAATGGGGCTTGCGGCTCCCCAGATCACTTATATCATGCATGAGCTGAAAGCGAAGGGGCTTTTGGCGGACACTTCCGCCATTACAGTGGATGAGGCGAAGAAAAGTATTTTAGAGGCACTGGAGAAGAGAAAAGTATGATCAGAGATATTACCATCGGACAATATTATCCCGCAGATTCCATTCTGCACCGCTTGGACCCAAGAGTAAAGTTCATCGGGACTTTTCTTTTTCTTGTGTCCCTGTTTGTAGCAGATTCCTTCTGGGGCTATCTGCTTGCCACCTGTTTTCTTGCAGGTATTATCGCACTTTCAAAGGTGCCGGTGAAGTTTATGCTGAAAGGTTTAAAGCCACTGTTTATTCTGCTGCTCATTACGGTAATTTTTAATTTATTCCTGATTCCAGGGACTGTAGTATGGGAACTGGGATTCTTAAAGATCACTCAGGAAGGTATTACCCAAGCAGTGAAAATCGGTATCCGTCTGGTATATCTGGTCATCGGATCTTCTGTGATGACTCTGACCACTACCCCGAATCAGCTGACAGACGGACTGGAGCGTATCATGAAGCCGCTGAATAAGATCAAAGTTCCTGTTCACGAGATTTCCATGATGATGTCTATTGCTCTGCGTTTTATTCCCATTCTTATGGAGGAAACAGACAAGATCATGAAGGCACAGATGGCGAGAGGCGCAGACTTTGAAAGCGGAAATCTGATCCAGAAGGCAAAAAGCCTGATCCCTCTTCTGGTCCCCTTGTTTATTTCCGCTTTTCGCCGTGCCGACGATCTTGCCATGGCAATGGAAGCGCGGTGCTACCATGGGGGAGAGAACCGGACACAGATGAAGCCTCTGGTTTATCAGGGACATGACTACGGGGCGTATGGGGTTACCCTGGTATATTTAGCTGCGGAGATTGTGATCCGCACAGTGATGTAAAGGAGAGCAGATGAAAAGAGTGAAACTGACTGTGGCATACGACGGTACTAATTACTGCGGATGGCAGGTACAGCCAAACGGGGTTTCTGTCCAGGAAGTACTGAACCGGCATTTATCAGAATTGACCGGGGAAAAAATCGAGACCATCGGTGCCAGCAGGACGGATGCGGGTGTCCATGCTTTGGGAAATGTGGCGGTGTTTGATACCAGTGTCCGTATGCCGGGAGAGAAGTTTTCTTATGCGTTGAATCAAAGACTGCCGGAGGATATCCGGATCGAGGGATCCGAGGAAGTGCCGTGTGATTTTCACCCTCGGTATAAGGACAGTGAAAAAACCTATGAGTACCGGATTTTAAACAGGAGGTTTCCCATTCCTACAGAACGGTTTTATTCCCACTTCACCTATGTGCCGCTGGATGTGCAGAAAATGCAGCGGGCGGCAGATTTTCTGGTGGGCGAGCATGATTTTAAAAGTTTCTGCGGTGCGGGTGCTCAGGTAAAGACCACAGTGCGGACTATTTTAAGTGCAGATGTAGAGAAAAAGGGAGAGATGATCACTCTGAGGATACGGGGGACCGGATTTCTTTACAATATGGTGAGGATCATTGCCGGAACCCTGATGGAAATCGGCGCTGGGAACTATCCGCCGGAGTATATCCAGGAGATTTTAGAAGCGCGAGATCGGAAGGCGGCAGGACCTACTGCGCCGGCCCGGGGATTGACTTTGATAGGAATTGAATATAAAGAATAGAAAGAAGCAGACACTGCATACCGGAAAATCCGGTATGCAGTGTCTGCCTTTTTTACGATGTTTTAAAACCTTCCCCCAGTACTTCATTGGATTCCATGATGATGATAAAAGCATTGGGATCAATTTCCTTTACAACTTTCCGGATATTGTACATCTGCTTATTGTTGCAGGCGCACATGACCACATCTTTGGAGGTACGGGAATAACTGCCTTCTGCTTTTAGGAAAGTCGACCCTCTTCCTGTCGCAGTATCGATTTTTTCTGCTACTTCCCGGGCATAATCTGTGACAATGAGCGTCATCTTTCCAGCGTCAATGCCATACATTACCTTGTCCACCACAACTGAGAGAAGGAAGGTGATGATCATGCCGTAAATCAGGCTGTCAATATCTTTTGAAACAATCAGCGTACCTAAAAGGACAATGAGAGCGTCTGTCACAAAAGTGATTTTTCCCAGAGAAAAATGGGGTTTCAGAGACTTTATGGAAAGCATGACAAAGTCCGCACCTCCGGTGGAAGAATCCCGCATATAGATCATAGCGTAGCCAAGACCGGAGAGTACTCCTGTACAGATTGCCGCAAGGATCCGGTCTCCTGTGTACACAGGAAAAAGAGGGGCTGCATAGTCCATGATCAGGGATGTGATAATAATTGTTCGTACAGAACGAAGGAAAAATCTGCGTCCAAGGATTTTGAAACAGCAGGCTGCGATAGGGATATTTAAAATCAGTGCAACCCGTCCGATGGGAAGACCAAAGAGATGATAGAAAATGAGGGCAATACCGTTGACCCCTGCCATGGGAAATTCAGCCATTGCAGCAAAATTATAGGTTCCTATGGCGATCAGGATCCCGCCGATAATATCAAAGAGAATGTCAGTGGAAAGTTTCTTAAAATTCCAGTTTGCGAAGTGTATGGATTTCATAAGGAATACTCCTCCTTTCGTGGGATAAATATGAAAAAGCGTTTACGAATCAAGAATCATAATCCGCAAACGCTCTTTTCTTTTATAGTATACACAGAAAAACGGAAAAAGGTCAAGCCTGTCTTGTAAAGATAAGAAGAAATGTGTTATACTAAACAAAATGACTACTTTTATATGAGGAGATGAAACAATGAGTCAGCAGAAAATGGATAAATATAAAAAAGAAAAAGCAAACCGCGCGAAACTGCAGAAAAGGGAACACAGAATTCTTTTCCTGGAAAAACTTGCAGGAGCAGTGATCTGTCTGGCAGTAGTTGCGTGGATAGGATATTCTGTTTATGGGCTTCATGTAAGGGCTGAGGAGAACGAAGAGAAAGAAGTGGTGACCACAGAGATGGATATCACAGCGTTGTCTGATTATCTGACAGAACTTTCCCAGGAAACCACAGAAGAATAGAGACACAATAGACAGTGCGCTTTGAGAACAGTCTGTTGTCATGAATAAAAAAGGGGTACCGTAGCACGGCGCCCCTTTTGTTTTGTCTTTTTCCTGTATCGTAAATTTATAATTTGGTCACGTTGGCAGCCTGCATTCCGCGAGCGCCTTCTGTCAAATCATAAGTTACAGCCTGGCCTTCTTCTAAGGATTTGAATCCTTCACCATTGATAGCAGAGAAGTGTACGAATACGTCCTGTCCGTCTTCTCCTGTGATGAATCCATAGCCTTTTTCAGCATTGAACCATTTTACAGTACCTTTGTTCATAGTGTTACCTCCATAAAAAATAAAGAAAAATTTTGGATAAAAAATTAAATGGTTTTTAGAGATAATATTGTGTATAAAAATGATAATATAATCTCTAAAAACCATTTAATATTTATATCCAATATACCTTTGACACATTCCAGTATATTCTTTTGAACGGGAAAAGTCAAGGAAAAAGTATAATTGACGAAAGAAAATGTGTATGTTACTATTAAAGCACAATAGGTCCGCATACTTTCCGCTGCGGAAGTATGGAAAATACAGGAGAAAGGACGGAAAAGATGAAGATTCTGATTAAGGGCGGACGGATACTGAACCCTTCCGATAAGACTGATGAGATCGGCGATCTTTATATTGAAGACGGAGTGATCAAAGAGCGGGGAAAAGATTTAAGCCCCCAGGAAACCCCGGATAAGGTGATCGACGCAGCAGGCTGTTATGTGATGCCTGGGCTGATCGATCTGCACGTACATTTAAGAGATCCGGGACTTACCTATAAAGAAGATATTGTAACCGGGGCAAAGGCAGCGGCGAGGGGAGGATTTACCACGATTCTTGCCATGCCAAATACAAAACCGGTAATTGACTGCGGCGACAGAGTCAGCTATGTACACAATAAGGCAAAAGATATGGCGCCTGTACATGTACTGCAGATCGGAGCCATTACAAAGATGCAGAAAGGTGAGGAGCTTGCTGATATTGAAAGCATGATCCAGGCAGGTTCTCCGGCGATCAGCGAAGACGGAAAATCTGTGATGAATATGCGTCTGTACCGTGAGGCTATGGAAATCGCAGCAAGGTATGACATCCCTGTGTTTGCCCACTGTGAGGATCAGAATATGGTGAACGGAGGATGCGTCAACGAGGATGAGAACTCCAGGAAAATGGGACTTCCGGGAATCAGCAATGCTGTGGAGGATGTGATCGCGGCAAGAGATATTATTCTGGCAAAGGAGACAGGGGCCAGGCTTCACTTGTGCCACTGCTCTACCAAAGACAGTGTGCGCATGGTACAGCTGGCAAAGGAGGAAGGAATCCCTGTTACCGCAGAGGTATGCCCCCATCACTTTACCCTGACTTCTGATGATATCCAGCCGGCAGATACAAATTATAAGATGAATCCGCCGTTGAGGACAAAAGAGGACAGGGACGCTCTGATCAAGGGACTGCAGGAAGATATCATGGATGTGATCAGTACAGATCACGCACCGCACAGCAGGGAAGAGAAGATGCAGCCAATGACAAAAGCGCCGTTCGGCATTGTAGGATTGGAAACTTCTGTTGCCCTTACCATTACACAGCTGGTGGACAAAGGACACCTGACACCTATGCAGATGGCGGAGAAAATGAGCTACAACCCGGCAAAGATCATTCATTCAGACAGAGGAACCCTGGACATCGGAAAGCCTGCCGATGTAACGGTGATCGATCCGGAAGCGGAGTATACGATTGACAGTATGACTTTCCTTTCCAAAGGGAAAAATACACCTTTTGACGGATGGAAAGTAAAAGGACTCGTAAAAGCAACAATCTGTGACGGGGAGATCGCATACCAGATATAAGAGACCAGAGTTTATTCCCGCGAGCAATGAGACAAGCGGACATGCGGGCATGTCCATTTGGCGACTGCTGCGAGGGTCAGATACCCTGATGCTTGCATCGGGGTATTTGACTGAAATGGAGCTGCTGCGCACTGCGGCAGCCCATTCTATGTGTGCGCATTGCAGCGCATAGTTCTGCAGATAAAAAACAAGAATCGGAGGAAAAAAAATGATCAACAAACTGACTGCAAAGATTCAGAAAACACATGCACCTATCGTTGTGGGGCTGGACCCTATGATGAATTATATTCCAAAGCATATCCAGGAAAAAGCTTTTAAGGAATATGGAGAGACACTGGAGGGAGCTGCGGAAGCTATCTGGCAGTTTAACAAAGAGATCGTGGATAAAACTTATGATCTGATTCCGGCAGTAAAGCCGCAGATCGCTATGTATGAACAGTTCGGGATCCCGGGACTTGCTGCTTTTAAAAAGACAGTGGACTACTGTAAGGAAAAAGATCTGGTGGTGATTGGGGATATCAAAAGAGGGGATATCGGTTCTACCTCATCAGCATATGCGGTGGGACATATTGGAAAAGTACAGGTGGGATCCAAAACATTTGCTCCTTTTGATGAAGATTTTGTGACTGTAAATCCTTACCTGGGTTCTGACGGCGTGAAGCCATTTATTGATGTCTGCAAAGAAGAAAAGAAGGGGCTTTTCATACTGGTAAAAACTTCCAATCCTTCCAGCGGTGAATTCCAGGACCAGTTAGTAGACGGAAGACCTCTGTATGAGCTGGTCGGGGAGAAAGTGGCTCAGTGGGGAGAAGAGTGCATGGGAGATTCCTACAGCTATGTGGGTGCGGTTGTGGGTGCTACTTACCCGGAAATGGGTAAAATCCTCCGGAGGATCATGCCTAAATCTTATATTCTGGTGCCCGGATATGGAGCCCAGGGCGGACAGGGAAAAGACCTGGTACACTTCTTCAATGAGGACGGGCTTGGCGCCATTGTAAATTCTTCCAGAGGTATCATTGCAGCATATAAACAGGAAAAATATGCGAAATTTGGAGAAGAAAACTTTGCGGATGCTTCCAGGGCAGCTGTAGAAGATATGATCGCGGATATCGACGGAGCACTGCAGGCAGCGAAATAATGTTAGACAGGCTTTTCGCCGGTTTATGATTATATAAATAAGGAGAAGCAATATGGCAAAAGTAAAGATGATAAGCAGGATTATCAGTCAGGATCTTCTGGCACCGGATATTTACAGCCTGTGGCTGTCTGCCGATGAGATCGCGGCACAGGCAAAACCAGGGCAGTTTATTTCTGTATACTGCAATGATTCCGGAAGGATTCTTCCAAGACCTATCAGTATCTGTGAGATTGACCGGGAAAGAGGAGCTCTGCGCATTGTATACAGAATTGCGGGGAAAGGTACTGCTGAGTTTGCCGGAATGGAACCGGGAGAGACACTGGAAATCCTGGGACCTCTGGGAAATGGTTTCCCTATGGAAGAAATCAGAGGCAAGAGAGTCTTCCTTATGGGCGGAGGAATCGGAATTCCGCCTATGGTGCAGACTGCCAGGGAAGCGGAGGCTGATGTGACCGTGATCGCGGGATACAGAAACAGCGATATTTTTCTGAAAGAAGAACTGGCAGCAAATGGAAGACTGGTGATCGCCACAGAAGATGGAAGTGTGGGAACAAAGGGAAATGTGCTGGATGCTGTGAGAGAAAACAGCCTTCAGGCAGATGTGATCTTTGCCTGCGGTCCTACACCGATGCTCCGTGCGATCAAGGCGTATGCCCTGGAACATCAGATGATCTGCTATCTTTCTATGGAAGAGAGGATGGCATGCGGCATCGGCGCCTGTCTTGCCTGTGTATGCAAGTCTAAAGAGGTGGATCATCATTCTAATGTAAAGAATAAAAGAATCTGCAAAGACGGACCGGTATTTTTAAGTACGGAGGTGGAGCTGTAATGAATATGAAAGTCAATATCGCCGGGGTGGAACTGAAGAACCCTGTCATGACAGCCTCCGGAACTTTTGGATCCGGTGCTGAGTACAGTGAATTCGTAGATTTGAACAGGCTGGGAGCCGTAGTGACAAAAGGTGTTGCTGATGTACCATGGGAGGGAAACCCCACGCCGCGCATCGCGGAAATCAGCAGTGGTATGATGAATGCCATCGGGCTTCAGAATCCCGGCGTGGAGGTATTCTGCAAAAGAGACCTTCCGGAACTGGCTAAATATGATACCAAGGTTATTGTCAATGTGTGCGGTCATTCTCCCAAAGAGTATCTGACAGTGGTAGAGCGGCTGGCAGAGGAGCCGGCAGATATGCTGGAAATCAATATTTCCTGCCCGAATGTCAATGCAAACTTTCTTGCTTTCGGACAGGATCCCAAGCATGTAGAAGAACTGACCGGACAGATTAAGAAAATTGCTAAACAGCCTGTAATCATGAAGCTGACTCCCAATGTGACAGATATCGGGGAGATAGCAAGAGCAGCAGAGGCAGGAGGCGCAGATGCAGTGTCACTGATCAATACGCTGACTGGAATGAAGATTGATGTAAACCGCAGGACATTTGCTCTGGCAAATAAGACAGGAGGCGTATCCGGTCCCTGTGTAAAACCTGTCGCTGTGCGCATGGTTTATCAGGCTGCCCAGGCAGTTAAGATTCCTGTGATCGGTATGGGCGGAATCCAGAACGCAGAGGATGCCCTGGAGTTTATTCTGGCGGGAGCCACTGCTGTGTCTGTGGGAACAGCCAACTTCATGAATCCATATACTACAGTGGAAGTGATCGAGGGCATTGCGGAATATATGAAAAAAAATAAGGTTGAGGATATCCGGGAACTGATTGGCGCTGTACGCTGATCTTCAGATGAAAATGCCGGATTAAGAAACGGAAGAGGGAAGAATACTGAACTGACGGGAATACCGGAATGCAGTATTCTTCTTTTTTTAGGATGACAGGTCAGGAACAGCTGGAGAATAATTATTGGAAATTTTATCAAGATACTATTGACAAATAAAGAAAATTAGCATAAACTAACAAGGGTAAGGGGTGTGTAACTCTAAGAGGAAAGAGGTTTCAAAAGGATATGACTTTATTGGAAGCAAATGAAGGAGAAGAATATATCGTAAAAAGTATCAACACAGAGGATGAGGAACTGGAAGCGTTTCTTTTTTCTCTTGGCTGCTACAGTGGGGAGCCGATTACCGTTATTTCTCATTTAAAGGGCGGATGTGTAGTTTCTATCAAAGACGGCAGATATAATATAGATACTGATTTAGCGAATGCTATTTCAATATAATTCCGGCAGAATAGGATAGGTATCTTTTGTCGGTATGCAGGGCAGCAGTCATAATTTTATTTGTTTTATGTCCCTGCAGGAGAAAACAGTGGTATGTATGAACCACTGCTTTTTTCGAATTGTAAGTTAGTCTAAACTAGCTAAAGAGAGTGAAGGAGGAGATTGTTAGTCATGAGAATCGCTTTGGCAGGAAATCCTAACAGCGGTAAGACTACCATGTACAATGCGCTGACAGGAAGAAATGAACGCGTTGGAAACTGGGCCGGTGTTACAGTGGAAAGAAAAGAAAATCCAGTAAAGAAGTCTTATTACGACGGGGCGGAGGAGCTGATCGCGGTAGATTTGCCGGGGGCTTACTCCATGTCACCGTTTACTTCAGAGGAGAGCATTACCAGCAGTTATGTAAAGCATGAAAACCCTGATGCGATCATCAATATTGTAGATAGTACAAATCTGAGCCGAAGTCTGTTTTTTACCACACAGCTTCTGGAACTGGGGATTCCGGTAGTAGTGGCACTGAACAAAAGTGATATTACAGACAAAAAAGGAACACAGATCAATGTAAAGCTTCTGTCAGAAAAACTGGGCTGTCCGGTGGTACAGACAGTTTCTACTTCTTCCGGACATACAGGTCTGAAAGAGGCAGTAAAGCAGGCGGCAGACTTAAAAGGAAAGGGTCAGAAAGCTCCTTATGTACAGGCTGATATTGATTTACAGGATAAGAAGGCTGTATAGGAAGAGGACAGGAAGCGTTTTGATTTTGTCAACAGCATTGTAAAGGCAGTAGAAAGAAGAAAAGTATTTACCAGAGATAAAAACAAACAGGATAAGATTGACTCAGTACTTACCCATAAAATCATTGGTATCCCTATCTTTGCAGTGGTTATGTTCCTGGTATTTTACATATCCCAGACAACAGTGGGGACCTGGATCGCTGACTGGCTGGTTGCATGGATCGAAACATTCCAGGGCTGGGCAGGCGAACAGCTGGCAGATATCAATCCGTTCTTGTATGCTCTTCTGGTTGATGGTATCATTGGTGGTGTAGGCGCAGTTGTGGGATTCCTGCCGCTGGTAATGGTTATGTATTTCCTTATCGCTCTTTTGGAAGACTGCGGTTACATGGCCCGTGCAACGGTTGTGCTTGATCCTATTTTTAAGAGAGTAGGTCTTTCCGGCAAATCCGTAATTCCTATGGTAATTGGTACCGGATGCGCGATCCCCGGAATCATGGCAAGCCGTACGATCCGTAATGAGAGAGAACGCAGAACTACTGCGATGCTGACGCCGTTCATGCCCTGCGGTGCGAAACTTCCGGTTATCGCGCTGTTTGCAGGTGCGTTCTTTGCTGGATCTTCCTGGGTTGGTCCTCTGATGTATTTTGCAGGTATATTTCTGATTTTCCTTGGAGCGCTTCTTGTAAAGAAGATTACAGGCCAGAAATACAGAAAATCCTTTTTTATCATTGAACTTCCGGAATACAAGATTCCAAGTCTGAAAAGAGCAGTGATTTCCATGCTTGAACGTGGTAAAGCATATATTATCAAAGCCGGAACTATCATTCTGGTGTGCAACACAGTAGTACAGATCATGCAGAGCTTTAACTGGCAGCTTCAGCTTGTGGAGGAAGGAATGGAAAATACCTCTATCCTTGCATCCATAGCTCATCCAATCTCCATTCTCTTTATTCCGCTGGGATTTGGAGTATGGCAGCTTGCAGCAGCAGCTATTACAGGCTTCATTGCAAAGGAAAATGTAGTCGGCACTCTGGCTGTTGTATATGGTCTGACAAACTTTATCGATACAGAAGAGCTGGCTCTGACCGGCAGCGGAAACGAAGTCGCTGCAGTTATGGGACTTACGAAAGCGGCAGCTCTTGCATACCTGATGTTTAATCTTTATACTCCGCCGTGTTTTGCGGCTCTTGGAGCTATGAATTCAGAAATGCAGAGCAGAAAATGGCTGTGGGGAGGCATCGGCCTTATGCTGGGAACCGGTTATACAGTGGCCTTTCTGGTGTACCAGCTCGGCACACTGATCACCACAGGCGCTATGGGAACTGGTTTTGTTCCGGGACTGATCGCGGTAGCTGTATTTGCGGCAATTCTGGTAATGCTGGTCCGCAGAAGAGAGAAAGAATTTAATGCGGAATACAGCCTGCATTCCTAAAAAGATTGATTTTGAGACAGGGAGGTCTTTGTCATGGCAGATTTTATAGTTGCAGGTATTTTGCTGATTCTCATCGGATGTGCAGTTGCACATATTGTAAAGGCGAAGAAAAACGGAACAAGGTGCATCGGCTGTCCTGCCGGAGGAAATTGCCCCGGACATAAAGGAAGCCATGGAGGATGTGGCTGTGGATGCCGCAGTACAGAGGAAAAATAGTCCTTCTTCGTCATGGACAGGAGATATACACATACTTGAACCCATTTACAGGTAATTCAGACAGCCTGCATCTTTTTGAGATAAGATGCAGGCTGTCTTTTGCGGAAAAGGAGAACCAGGGGGAACGGCATACCATCTGTTATTGAAAATCCCTGCCGTTTATGTTAGAATTTAAAAGAATTCAAAGGTATACAGGAAAAAGGGAAAGACCCATAACTACGGAGGTTTTAGAGAATATGGAAGCATACAAACAGGAATTTATTGAGTTTATGGTAGACTGCAATGTGCTGAAATTCGGAGAGTTTACTTTGAAAAGCGGAAGAAAATCTCCCTTCTTTATGAATGCAGGCGCTTATGTGACAGGTTCACAGTTAAAACGTCTGGGTGAGTACTATGCAAAAGCCATTCATGATAAGTACGGAGATGAGTTTGACGTGCTCTTCGGGCCGGCATACAAAGGGATTCCCATCAGTGTGGTGACTGCCATTGCTTATAGTGAATTATACGGAAAGGAAATCCGCTACTGCTCCGACAGAAAGGAAGAAAAGGATCACGGCGCAGATAAAGGAAGTTTCCTGGGAAGCAAACTGATGGACGGCGATCGTGTGGTGATGATCGAAGACGTGACCACATCCGGAAAATCCATGGAAGAAACAGTTCCTAAGGTAAGAGGGGCTGCTGATGTGGAAATCGTAGGACTTATGGTATCTCTTGACCGCATGGAAGTAGGAAAAGGCGGAGAAAAGTGTGCGCTTGAGGAAGTAAAGGATCTGTACGGATTTGAGACAAATGCAATCGTTACTATGGAGGAAGTAGTAGAACATTTATATAACAGAGAATACAACGGAAAAATTATCATTGACGACTCTCTTAAAGCTGCAATTGATGCATACTATGAACAGTACGGAGCAAAATAGAAAAAAGGAAGTGTTCTTTGTATGAATGAAAAAATTTATAAAACCATGACCCGCTGCGGCGCAGGAAATGTTGCCCTGGGGATCGTGATTCTTGTCAGCGGTATTTCCGCAGGGGTGCTGATGATCATCAGCGGAACAAAACTTTTAAAGAGAAAGACAGAAATTACTTTTTGATCAGAGGGATTTTCTGTGTAAACAGAAAACGGGGGATAGATGTTCTCCCGTTTTTCTGCTTTGACAGTGTGCCGGGAAAGAAAACGGCAGAAACTGTCTGTATGTCTGTGCACGGCGGCAGGCGTCTGCCGGAAGCGCAGGATAAGGGGAAAAGATAGGGGATATCAGGTTGAATAAGAGAACAAAGAAAAGGATTAAGACTGCGGGAAAGATTTTTTTCGTACTGTATATTCTTGCATTGATTTATTTTTTATTTATATCAGAGCGGGTAGGCCAGTTAAGGTTTGAGGAGCGGGAATACCATTATAATCTTATCCTGTTCCGGGAGATCAGCCGTTTCTGGAATTACAGAGAACAGCTGGGGTATCTGGCAGTGGCAGCCAATCTGCTGGGAAATGTAGCGGGTTTTGTGCCTTTTGGGCTGATTCTTCCTATTATCAGCAGAAATGCCAGGGGATTTTTCTTTATTACCTTTTCCGGCTTTGCCCTGAGCCTGCTGGTGGAAACTGTGCAGCTGGTGACAAAGAGAGGAAGCTTTGATGTAGATGATCTGGTGATGAATACACTGGGAACAGCGGCAGGATATGTGATTTTTGCCGTAAGTTATATGATATATAATAAACTGAGAAAGAGGAAGCGGAAATATGGCAAAAAGAAAGTTTAAGTATAAATTGCTGAAGAAAAAACATTCACCGAAAGGGGTTCTGTCTTCTGTGCTGGCAGGTGTTTCTCTTCTTCTGTTTTTTGCCGCAGTCTTCTGTTCGCTGGTTTTTCACGGAAACGGAGGGCTGTACCTGGGAGCCATGGGGCTGATCGCCATTGCACTGTCTGTCTATGGTTTTCTTCTGGGACTGAAAAGTTTCGGGGATAAGGAGCGGGATTTATTTTACTGCAAGGTTGGCGCTCTGGGAAATGGAGTGCTGATGGTTATCTGGCTGGCGCTTTTTCTTGCCGGAATAGCCTAGTCTGGGAGAGGAGTGAAGAGAATGGATGAACGGTTGAAAAAACAGATGGATTTTCTGCTGGAAGTGGATAAACTGAAATTTATTACCCGCCAGACTTATTTATCTGATGGAAAGCGAAAGGAAAATGATGCGGAACATTCCTGGCATCTGGCGCTGATGGCTGTGCTGCTGCAGGAATATTCCAACCAGAAAGTGGATCTGGCAAAGGTCATCACCATGGTCCTCATTCATGATATCGTGGAGATTGATGCGGGAGATACTTATGCTTATGACGCAGAAGGAAATAAATCAAAACGCCGGAGAGAGGAAAAGGCAGCAGACAGGCTTTTCGGCATGCTGCCCGAAGATCAGGGCAGAAAGTTCAGAGAGCTGTGGGAGGAGTTTGAGGCTTATGAGACCAGTGAAGCAAAATTCGCCCATGTATGCGACAACGTGCAGCCTCTTATGCTCAACAATGCCACAGACGGACTTGCCTGGAGAGAGCATCAGGTAAAAAAATCTCAGGTTCTGAACAGGAACCGAAGAGTGGGAGAAGGCTCAGAGATCATGAGAGCTTATATTGAAGAAATTCTTAATAAAAATGTAGAAAGCGGTAATTTAAAAGATGAGTGATGAATTAATGAAAGAACGTTTCTCCCTCATGCGGGAGAGAATCAGTGAAATTATGACAGAAGAGCTGGTGAGAGAACCCTTCAGGGATTTCTTCCAGAAAACAGCAGAGTTTATAATACAGATTACAGACATCTACGGTAAAATAAAGGAAGGATGGCTCTGTACAGCATCTCTTCAGGAGCTGGAAGAAAATAATCATAAGATGTATCAGGATATCCTTCCGGGAAACTATGATAAATCCTACGGAAATCCTGCCTACGCACAGGAAAAGCTGGGAGCTGATTTTGGTAAGCTGTTAAGTTTTCTCTATACAGAAGTACGGGGGATGATCGTTTTTGTTTATGAGGACAGGCTCTTTGATATGACTGTGGCAATGGAGCTGTTTGTTCAGATCTACAATCTGTTTGAGGATGAAACCGTGGACCCCAAAGATGTAAAAGAAGCTGTGTACTGGTATGTCAGTGATTACAGTGATGAGATGGTCGGACGCAGAGTAAGGGAGGGAGTAGATCCGTCTCTTGATTTCGCGGCGAAGATCATTTGTGAAAGTGATCTGCAGGACATCCGGTATCTGTATCGGTTCGGAGAATATATCACAGAAAATGAAAAGGCTATGGCAGAATTCTTAAATACTCTGCCGGAAGAGGCTATCCGTGCGATGGCTCGCACCTTTACAGAAGGCTACCGCACCGGCTTTGTTATGACGGGAAAAGATATTACAAAAAAGAAAACCGTGAATATCCGCTTTCAGCTTGGATTTGAACGAATGGTAAGGGAATCCATAGATCAGTTTAAAGAAATGGGGCTGCAGCCTGTCATTTACAGAAGCGCGGTCCATTCTGTAAACAGAAAACAGCACCACAGAGTGGGATATTATGGAGCTGTGCCCAACAAACAGTTTGACTATGACCATAAGGATGACAATGCCCTGTATCTGGATCACGAGTTTGTGCAGAGAAAACTGAGAGTCCTTCAGGTGGCTTATGAACAGGTAAAAGACCTGGCAAACGCCCATGGGGGACCGGCTTGTATGGAAACGTTCGGGGAGGTGCCTTTTGCGCCGGTGACAAAGAAGGAAGCCTGTGCCTTAAGCAGACATCAGCAGAAGCTTCAGGTCAGCTATGACAACGAAGCAGGACAGATCGTAAACCGGTATATCAAAGGAGAGGAAAGAAGCTTCACCATCATCGCTTACCCGGTGAAGGAGATCGGAAGCCGTTTTGAGGAAATCTTCCGTGAAACTGTAAAGATCAACACACTGGATAATGACCTGTATAAGAAAATCCAGCAGTCCATCATTGACGCCCTGGACAAAGGGGAATATGTCAGGATCAAAGGAAAGGGAGAAAACAGAACGGATCTCACGGTGCATCTTCATACATTGGAAAATCCGGATAAGCAGACGAACTTTGAAAACTGTGTGGCAGATGTGAACATCCCTGTGGGCGAGGTCTTTACCTCACCTGTTCTCACAGGAACCAACGGAATCCTCCATGTGACAAAGGTATTTCTGAACGGACTGGAATACAAAGATCTGCAGCTTACTTTTAAGGACGGAAGAATTACTCAGTACAGCTGCGGAAACTTTGACTCTGAGGAAGAAAACGAAGAGTTTATCAAGGCAAACCTGCTGTATCATCATGATACGCTTCCTTTGGGAGAGTTTGCCATTGGGACCAATACAACAGCTTACGTGATGGCAGAGAAATATCAGATAGGACATCTGCTTCCCGTCCTGATCGCAGAGAAGATGGGGCCTCACTTTGCTGTGGGTGATACCTGCTACAGCTGGTGTGAGGATACATCCGTATATAATCCTGATGGGAAAGAGATTATTGCCAGGGACAATGAAGTGTCTATTTTAAGAAAAGAGGATGTGGGCAAGGCGTACCTTGGCTGCCATACGGATATTACGATCCCCTATGATGAACTGGAATTTATACGTGTTCTGCTGAAAGAAGGGGGAGAACTTTCCGTTATTGAAGACGGAAGATTTGTGCTGAAAGGCACAGAAGTGCTGAATGCGCCACTTGACAAGAATTGTAACAATATGTAAAATTGTGCTGTACAAAGACATGCGGCAGAATACCGCAGGAATTTTAAATGATAAAGGAGAATAATCATGGCAAAAGTTGGAATTGTTATGGGCAGTGACTCTGATATGCCTGTTATGAGCAAAGCGGCAGACATGCTGGAAAAATTTGGGATTGATTATGAGATGACCATTATCTCAGCACACAGAGAGCCTGATGTGTTCTTTGAGTATGCCAAAACAGCCGAAGAAAAAGGCTTCAAAGTAATTATTGCAGGTGCAGGCATGGCAGCACACCTTCCGGGTATGTGCGCGGCAATTTTCCCGATGCCGGTCATCGGTATTCCTATGCATACTACTTCACTGGGAGGAAGAGATTCCCTGTATTCTATCGTACAGATGCCATCCGGAATTCCCGTGGCAACCGTTGCCATCAACGGAGGGGCAAATGCAGCAATTCTGGCAGCCAAGATCCTTGCGACTTCTGACCCGGAACTTCTTCAGAAATTAAAAGACTACAAAGAGGAATTAAAAGACCAGGTAGTTGCCAAAGACGCAAAATTAAAAGAAGTAGGATATAAGAACTATAAGTAAGCACTTAGCGACTGGCAAGCCAAAGGCGCAGACAGAGCTTAGTGCGCACTTACTTCACCGCAGTTAGAGAAGGCGGGTTAAAGCGCCTGAACTTAGTAAGGTGAAGTGGTTATTATATATTTTGGAGGAGAAAGATGGATTACAAGAACGCAGGAGTAGATATAGAAGCTGGTTATGAATCAGTGGAACTGATGAAAGAGCATGTGAAAAAGACCATGCGTGAGGAAGTGCTTGGAGGATTAGGAGGATTTTCCGGTGCTTTTTCTCTGAAAAAGATCAAGGAAATGGAGGACCCTGTCCTGCTGTCCGGAACAGACGGATGCGGTACAAAGGTGAAACTGGCTTATCTCATGGATAAGCATGATACCATCGGCATTGACGCAGTTGCCATGTGCGTCAATGATATTGCATGTGCAGGCGGTGAACCTTTATTCTTCCTGGATTATATTGCGTGCGGAAAAAATTATCCTGAAAAGATCGCTCAGATCGTCAAAGGCGTTGCAGAAGGATGTCTTCAGTCCGGCGCTGCCCTGATCGGCGGCGAGACAGCAGAACATCCGGGACTGATGCCGGAAGAAGAGTATGATCTGGCAGGTTTTGCCGTAGGTGTGGTAGAACGTAAAGATCTCATTGACGGAAAAGATTTGAAGGAAGGGGATGTGCTCATCGGCATGGCTTCTTCCGGTGTGCACAGCAACGGATTTTCTCTGGTGCGCAAAGTCTTTGAGATGACTGAGGAATCTTTAAATACGTATTATGATGAACTGGGAAAGACTCTGGGAGAGACTCTTCTGGCGCCTACCAAAATCTATGTGAAGGCATTAAAGAGCATTAAGGAATCCGGCGTGAGAGTAAAAGCCTGCAGCCATATTACAGGCGGAGGATTTTATGAAAATGTGCCCAGAATGTTAAAAGACGGCGTCTGTGCAGTGATCGAGAAAAACAGCTATCCCGTTCCGCCTATCTTTACCTTAATGGCAAAGAAAGGTGAGATTGAAGAACATATGATGTACAATACCTACAACATGGGTATCGGTATGATCGTGGCTGTTGATGCCGGGGATGTGGAGAAAACCATGGAAGCGGTAAAGGCAGCAGGAGAAACTCCTTATGTGATCGGTAAGATCGAAGCAGGGGAAAAAGGCGTAAAATTAGTATAAGCAAATACAGGGCAGGGTTGCGTCAGCAGCCCTTTTCCTGTCTGATTGGAGGCTCTGATATGATGAAGATGGCGGTTCTGGTATCCGGAGGAGGAACCAATTTACAGGCAATTATAGATGCGATCAAAGACAAAACCATTACCAATGCGGAGATTTCCGTGGTGATCAGCAATAATCCGGGAGCTTATGCTTTAAAGCGTGCCGAACAAAACGGAATCGAAGGAGTCTGTATATCACCGAGATCCTATGAGACGCGAGATGAATTTAACCAGGCGCTGCTGGCTAAGATCCAGTCCTACGATGTGGATCTGGTAGTTCTTGCCGGATGTCTTGTGGTAATTCCGGAGATCATGGTAAAGGCGTATCCCAATAAGATTATAAATATACATCCGGCATTGATCCCTTCCTTCTGCGGTACAGGCTATTATGGGCTGAAGGTTCATGAAGGTGTGCTGAAAAGAGGGGTGAAGGTCACAGGTGCCACTGTGCATTTTGTTGATGAAGGGACAGATACCGGTCCTATTATTCTGCAGAAGGCAGTGGAAGTAAAGCAGGATGATACACCGGAGATCCTCCAGAGAAGAGTTATGGAGGAAGCTGAGTGGAAGATCATGCCTCAGGCAATCAATTTGATCGCCAATGGGAAAGTGAAAATTGTAGACGGCATGGTTAAGATAGAAGAGTGATGGAAGAGAAAGGGGAAAATTTATGAAGGTACTGATTATCGGAAGCGGCGGAAGAGAACACGCGATCGCATGGAAGGTGGCACAGAGTCCTAAAGTGGATAAGATCTACTGTGCGCCGGGAAATGCGGGAATTGCGCAGATAGCGGAATGTGTTCCCATCGGGGCGATGGAATTTGAAAAGCTGGCAGCATTTGCCAAAGAAAACGCAGTGGATCTGACTGTAGTAGGAATGGATGATCCCCTGGTAGGAGGCGTGGTAGACGTATTTGAAAGAGAAGGCCTGAGAGTTTTCGGACCAAGAAAAAATGCGGCCATTTTGGAAGGGTCCAAAGCATTCTCCAAGGATTTAATGAAAAAATACAACATTCCTACAGCGGCGTATGAAAACTTCCAGGATGCGGATTCCGCTCTGGCTTATTTGAGAGATAAAGCAGAATTTCCCATTGTTTTAAAAGCAGATGGTCTGGCCCTTGGAAAAGGTGTTTTAATCTGTAATACACTGGAAGAGGCCGAAGAAGGGGTAAAGACAATCATGCTGGATAAAAAATTCGGCTCTGCAGGAAATACTCTGGTTATCGAAGAGTTTATGACAGGGCGCGAAGTATCTGTTCTTTCGTTTGTGGACGGAAAAACAATCAAAACCATGACTTCTGCCCAGGACCATAAACGGGCTATGGACGGTGATAAAGGCTTAAATACAGGCGGTATGGGAACCTTTTCTCCAAGCCCCTTCTATACAAAAGAAGTAGATGAATTCTGCGAAAAATATATTTATCAGGCAACAGTGGATGCTATGGCAAAGGAAGGAAGAGAATTTAAGGGAATTATTTTCTTCGGTCTTATGTTGACAGAAAAAGGTCCTAAAGTGCTGGAATACAATGCACGTTTCGGAGATCCGGAAGCACAGGTAGTGATCCCCAGACTCAAAAACGATATTGTAGAAGTATTTGAGGCCTGTGTAGACGGCAGACTGGATGAAGTAGATCTGCAGTTTGAGGATAATGCAGCGGTCTGTGTAGTACTTGCTTCTGACGGTTATCCAGTATCCTATGAGAAAGGATTCCCCATTGAAGGACTGGAAAACTTTAAAGATAAAGACGGATACTATGTATTCCATGCAGGAACTGCTCTCAAGGATGGACAGATCGTTACAAACGGCGGACGTGTCCTGGGAGTTACAGCAAAGGGAACCGATTTAAAGGAAGCACGTGCCAATGCGTATAAAGCCACAGAATGGATCAGCTTTGCCAACAAGTATATGAGAAATGACATTGGAAAAGCGATTGATGAGGCGTAAAAGAATATAACAATCAGAAAGGAAGTCCTGTGTCCCGAAGGGAACCAGGGCTTTTCTTTTGTTTGACCTGAAGTGCTATCTATGCTATAGTTAGTATAACAATTTTCAAGAACAAAAGAAAGCAGGGATCAATGTGCTGATAGAAATTGATTTTAACAGTGACGAAGCTATTTACATACAGCTTTGTAATCAGATTATCATGGGAATCGCCACAGATCAGCTGAAGGTGGGTGAAACGCTGCCTTCTGTCCGTCAGATGGCAGATGCCATCGGCATTAACATGCATACGGTAAATAAAGCATATTCTGTTTTAAAGCAGGAAGGATTTCTTAGCATTGACAGAAGAAAAGGCGCAGTGATTGCCATTGATGTGGATAAGATCCGGGCGCGGGAAGAAATGAAGCAGGAGCTTTTAGTGGTTCTGGCAAAGGGGTGCTGTAAGAACATTACCAGAGAAGAGGTCCACGCCCTGATCGATGAAATTTTTGAAGAATATAAATAGAACAGGAGACTTACATGAAAGAGCAATACTCAAAACTGGCTGTAAAAGCAATGCGGCTGGCACAGGAAACTGCAAAAAAATGCAGCCATAATTATATCGGGACAGAGCATATGCTGGCAGGTCTTTTAGCGGTGAAGGAAGGAACTGCCGGTATGGTTCTCTCAGAAGCAGGGGTGACAGGAGAAAAATTGTCTGAATTAATTGAAAAGCTGGTCGCTCCGGCAGGCGAAGTGCTTCTTGAGGAACCCCAGGGCTATACGCCGAAAGCAAGACAGGTGCTCGCTTTGGCGAGGTCGGAGGCAGAGCGCTTTGAGAGCGGGAAGACAGGTACGGAACATATTCTTCTTGCTATGCTGAAAGAATATGAGTGTGTAGGGACAAGACTTCTTCATACTATGGGAATCAATATCCAGAAGCTTTATGCGGAAGTACTGAAGGCGATGGGAAAAGAAGGCGCCGTGTCCAGGGAAGAACTTCAGGGAAACGGACAAAGAGCAGCAGGAAAGAGTGCCACCCCCATGCTGGATCAGTTCAGCCGTGATCTGACAGAGCTTGCTGCACAGGGAAAATTAGATCCTGTAGTGGGGAGAGAAAAAGAGATCAACCGTATTATACAGATTTTAAGCAGGCGTACTAAAAATAATCCCTGTCTCATCGGCGAACCTGGCGTGGGGAAGACAGCTATTACAGAGGGGCTTGCCCAAAGGATTGTTCGGGGACTGGTGCCGGAGAGCATAGCGGATAAAAGGATCGTGGTTCTGGATCTGTCAGCTATGGTAGCAGGCTCTAAATACAGAGGGGAATTCGAAGAGAGGATCAAGAGAGTTGTTCAGGAAGTGATGGAGGACGGAAGGATCCTGCTGTTTCTGGATGAGCTTCATACATTGATCGGTGCAGGAGGAGCAGAGGGCGCTCTGGATGCTTCTAATATTCTGAAGCCTTCTCTTTCCAGGGAGGAAATTCAGCTGATCGGTGCTACCACATTGGAAGAATACAGGAAGTATATTGAAAAAGATGCTGCACTGGAACGGCGTTTTCAGCCAGTGACAGTAGAGGAGCCTACAAAGGAAGAGGCTGAAGAAATTTTAAAGGGACTTGCGCCTTATTATGAGGAGCATCATCATGTGATTGTAGAGGAAAGCGCCATAAAGGCAGCAGTTGCCATGGGAATCCGGTATATTAATGACCGGTTTCTGCCAGATAAGGCACTGGACCTGCTGGACGAAGCATGCTCTAAAGTACAGCTGGCAGGGTATAAAACACCGGAAGGTCTTATAGAAGCAGAAATGAAATTAAAGACACTCCATGAGAAAAAAGAAGAGGCCATTAAATCCCAGGATTTTTCCAGGGCAAAGGAAATCCAGCAGGAGCAGAGAGATACAGAGGAATTTATTGAAAAGGCAAAGAAGCGCTTTGAAAAGCAGTGCAGAAATAAAAAGCTGACGGTGACGGAAGAGCAGGTAGCACAGGTGGTTGCCGACTGGACAAAGATACCAGTAAAAAAACTGACAGAGAGTGAATCAAAACGGCTTGCGAAGCTGGAACAGGTACTTCATAAAAGGGTGATCGGACAGGATGAAGCAGTAAGCGCGGTGGCAAAAGCTATTAAAAGAGGAAGGGTTGGGCTAAAAGATCCAAAACGCCCCATTGGTTCTTTTCTCCTGCTGGGGCCTACCGGAGTCGGAAAAACAGAGCTTTCAAAAGCTCTTGCTGAAGCAGTATTTGGCAGCGAAGATGCTATGATTCGTGTAGATATGTCAGAATATATGGAAAAACACAGCGTGTCAAAACTGATCGGTTCTCCTCCGGGATATGTAGGATACGAAGAGGGAGGACAGTTGAGTGAGAAAGTCAGAAGAAATCCTTACAGTGTCCTTCTGTTTGACGAAATTGAAAAAGCACATCCTGATGTATTCAATATTTTGCTTCAAGTTCTGGATGACGGACATATTACGGATGCTCAGGGAAGAAAAGTGGACTTTAAGGAAACAATTATTATCATGACTTCTAATGCAGGCGCACAGGCAATCGTGGAACCAAAGAAACTGGGATTTGGTTCAGAGAACAGTGAGGAAGCTGACTATAAGAAGATGAAGGACAGTGTAATGGAAGAAGTGAAAAGGCTGTTTAAGCCGGAATTTTTAAACCGTATTGATGATATCATCGTATTCCATATGCTGAGCAGAGATGAGGTTAAAAAGATTGTAGGTCTGCTTCTGAAAGAATTTACAAAACGATGCAGTCAGCAGCTTGATCTGGATATCAGGATCAGGGACAGTGTCAAAGAGCTGATCGCAAAAGAAGGATTTGATCCGAAATATGGCGCCCGGCCCTTAAAGCGCGCGATTCAGAACAGAATAGAAGATGCTATGGCAGAGGAGATTCTGGAAGGAAAGATAAAATCAGGAGACAGGGTAACTGTGGGATTGTCTAAACAGACTATAAAATTTATGGTAAATGGACAGAATGACTAGCAAATTTTCAAAGAATATGGTAAAATTTCTGTAAGAAAAACGAATTCCCAAATGTATTTGATAGGCTCCTTAAGAAAAAAGGAACATAGCAATACACCAGGGGTTCAGGAACCAAAGACGTAAGCGGGAGGACATAAACATGTCAGTAGTAAAAGAATTAATTCGTACAGAAGAAAATGGCAAAATCAGTTTCGGCAATTATGAGTTGGCGCAGAAATCAAAATTATCGGATTTTGAACATGACGGAGATATGTATAAGGTTAAGACATATAATGAGATTACCAAGTTGGAAAGAAACGGAATGTTTGTATACGAATCTGTTCCGGGGACAACAGTTCTGGACCTGAGCACAGAGGAAAACAAAATGAGTTTCCTGGTGGAAGGACCAAAGGATGCCCAGATCACAGTGGAACTGGAAGAAGATGCAGAATATAAGATTTTGATCGACGGTGAGGAAGCAGGTAAAATGAAAACAAACCTGGGAGGTAAGCTGTCTTTCAGCGTGGAACTGGAACAGGCGGAGCAGGTGTCTGTAAGTATAGAGAAAGTTGTCGGGTAAGGACACGACCGCTAAAGATAAATATTTCATGATTTAAAAAGAGCAGTAGTGATTGATATGGATCATTCATTATTGCTCTTTTTACATTGAAAAAAGTACAACAGAAAGAGAATACGGCAAAAGAATAACAAATAGAAAAGAAATTCATGTATAATAATATAAAAGAATCGGGAGAGGAGAAGGAAAAATGATGATGTTTGATTATGATAATGTGCCGGTGCTGGAAACAACAGGCGGGAAGCTGAAAGGGTATTTCTATAAAGGCGAATACATATTTAAGGGAGTTCCGTATGCTTACGCAGAACGCTTCCAGATGCCGGGAAAAATCACATGGGAAGGAGTGAAGGACGTTACTTCTTATGGATTTGTATGTCCTCTTATGGCACAGGATACTCCCAATGCGGAGCTTATGGTACCTCACCGCTACTGGCCCCAGGATGAACACTGTCAGAATCTGAATATCTGGACAAAGACCCTGGACAGCGGGAAAAAACTTCCGGTGATCGTGTGGCTGCATGGAGGAGGATATTTTGCAGGCTCTTCTATTGAACAGGTGGCTTATGACGGCTACAATATGTGTATGGAAGGGGATGCAGTGGTTGTATCGGTCAATCACAGGCTGAATATTCTGGGATATCTGGATCTGTCTCCATTTGGAGAAAAATATAAGAATTCAGGAAATGCAGGGCATGCAGATTTGGTTGCGGCGCTTCAGTGGGTACATGACAACATTGCTCTTTTTGGCGGTGACCCGGACAATGTGACGATTTTCGGACAGTCCGGCGGAGGAATGAAAGTGGCAGATCTGATGCAGATCGCAGACGCGGATGGATTGTTCCACAGAGCGCTGATCATGAGCGGGGTGAGCAATGCGTCACTTATGCCGTCCTGTACAGGAGACGGACGGGCAATTGTGGAAGCTCTTCTTAAGGAACTTGGCCTTATGGAGAATCAGGTAGAGAAGTTGGAAACCATTCCCTATTACCAGCTGGTCAATGCCTATACGAAAGTAAGTCCGGCGATTGCCATGGAAGGAGGCTATATCGGCGGAGGTCCCCTCGTCAATGAGTACTACAGAGGAAATCCTCTTGATTATGGTTTCAGAGAGCATGCCTTTGAGATTCCCCTTATGGTGGGCAGCGTGTTTGGTGAATTTGCTTTTATGCCTACAGCCTATGATAAGAATCAGTTGACAGAAGAACAGATCAGAGAAATTGTGGGAGCAGTATATGGAGAGCATACGGACGAAATGATCCAGATTTTCAAAGAAACCTATCCGGATAAAAATGCGGCAGATCTGATCTGGGTTGACCGTGTGATGAGGCAGCCGTCCAAAGCCATAGCAAGACTTCATGCAAAAGGGGAAAAAGCAGGAAGCTATCTGTATGAGTTTACACTGGAATTTCCAATCCACCATAATAAGATCGCATGGCACTGTTCCGATATTCCGTTCTTCTTCCACAACACAGAGCTGGTAGAGGTATGTCAGATTCCGGAAGTCAGAGAAAGACTGGAAAGGCAGATGTTTGAAGCTTTTATGTCCTTTGCAAGGACCGGCAGACCGCAAAGTAGTGACCTTCCGGTGTGGGAGTCTGTGACCCAGCAGAAAGAACCTACCATGATCTTTGACAGAGAGTGTCAGCTCCGTTTTAATTTTGATGATAAACTATATAAAAAAATTGACAGTATTCTTCCGCCGTTTAATCTGATGGAGATGATGGCCAGCGGACAGGCTGCGATTCAGCATTGATAAAGAAAGGGGATGCAGATCAGGGGGTAAGAAATCAGGCTCTCTGATCTGCTGTTGGTTGAAGTGGGGAAACAAGAGAGAAAATTTGTGTTCACAGCAGGGTTACTGCTGCTGTTGGTCTTTACATTTACAGATCTTCAGATTTCTATGACGATAGCAAAAAAACCAGATTTTGCAAGAGTGCTGGAGATCGTGGGAGAAATTCCGTTTACAGTTCTGACTCTGGCTGGCTGTGGGATGATCATCCGATTTAGAAACAGAAATTCTATGGTGAAAAAACAGGGGGCGCTGATCGGCGGAGGAATTTTATTTTCGCTGTTTGCCGCTATGGGCGGATTTATGACATGGAATTATCTGAGCAGAAATCTGGGAGAAATTTCAAAAATCTGGATTTTGATTCTGGGAGTAATCATGGCGGCTGTGGCAATCTGGATCACCATGCAGATCCCGGAAAAAAACAGGAAAAAGGCATTAAGGTTTGCAGCCGTGGCACTGGTTTATTTTGTATTGGTGTTGATTCTTATGAATTGTCTGAAAACAGTATGGGGAAGGATGAGATTTCGGGAAATGACAGATCCTTTCAATGAGTTTACCAGATGGTATCAGATCTGTGGAAGAGGGGGCTTTGATGACAGGTACGCTTCCTTTCCCTCTGGACATTCCATGAACTCAGCAGGAGTGATCCTCATGATCCTTCTGCCGGATTTTATCCCTGCCTTAAAGGATAAACGAAAAGTTCTCCGCGTTTGTACCTATGTATGGTGTGTGGTAGTTGGTATAAGCCGGGTATTTATGGGGGCACATTTTGCCAGTGACGTAACAGTAGGAATTTTATTATCTTTTGCGCTGTTTGATCTTACAAGTACTATATTATATAAACGGAAGGGAGAAAAAGAAAGTGCAGAATTGGATTAAGAAAGAAAAAGACGGATATGATCTGATTGAAAATCCAAAGGGACAGACTCTTGGCATTGCAAAGAACAGCAGAGTGCAGATTTTAACAGTAGACGGATGCGCATTTAAAGATTTTCTGGGCACGGGAGAATTATTACCCTATGAGGACTGGAGACTGTCGTATGAAGAACGGGCGAAGGACCTGGCAGAGAGGATCAGCATCGAGGATATTGCGGGGCTGATGCTCTACAGTGCCCATCAGCTGGTGCCGGCAAAGGGACCACTGGCTGCAGCGTTTGGAGGCACATACTGCGGTAAGAGTTATGAGGAAAGCGGTGCAGAGCCATGGGATCTGACAGACCAGCAGAAAGAGTTCGTTATAAAAGACAGGGTCCGTCATGTTCTGATCATGAAATTAGAAAGTACAGAAGCTGCTGTCCGCTGGAACAATAAGATGCAGGCGCTGGCAGAGGAATCAGGCTTTGGGATCCCTATCAATAACAGCTCGGATCCCAGGCATGGAGCAGGATCTACAGCAGAATACATGGGAGTAACAGGAGAACCGATTTCTAAATGGGCAAATGGGATCGGATTGTCGGCAACCTTTCAGCCTGAGATAGTGAAACAGTTCGGTGAGATGGGTGCTGCAGAGTATCGGGCGCTGGGAATCACAACCGCACTTTCCCCTCAGATCGATCTTTCCACAGAACCCAGATGGATGCGTTTTGCAGATACCTTCGGGGAGCATACGCAGATGACGATTGATATGACAAAAGCATACTGTGATGGATTCCAGACTACAGAAGGCACCCGGGACGGATGGGGAAAAGACAGTGTAAATACCATGGTAAAGCATTTCCCGGGCGGGGGATCAGGAGAAGCAGGACGAGACGCCCACTATGCCTATGGAAAATACGCAGTTTATCCGGGAAATAATGACAAGGAGCATCTAAGGCCATTTACAGAAGGCGCCTTTGCCCTTAATGGAAAGACAAAAAAGGCGAGCGCAGTGATGCCCTATTATACGATTTCTTATAATCTGGATAAAAAATACGGCGAAAACGTGGGGAATTCTTATAATAAATATCTGATCCAGGATCTGCTTAGGGAAGAACTGGGGTACGATGGAGTTGTCTGTACCGACTGGGGGATCACCCATGATATCGGTGCATCAGAGGAAGAATTTGCCGGAAAATGCTGGGGTGTAGAGAGGCTGACGGAAGCAGAGCGTCACCTGAAAGCGCTGGAGGCAGGCGTGGATCAGTTCGGAGGAAATAATCAGGTCGCTCCAGTTATGGAAGCCTATCAGATGGCGTGTGAAAAATACGGCAAGGAAGAAACCGATGACAGATTCAGACGTTCTGCATACAGGCTGCTTCTGAATATTTTTCGTACAGGACTTTTTGAAAATCCATATCTGGATCTGGAAGAATCAGAGAAAACAGTGGGATGTGAAGCGTTTGTAAAAGCAGGGTACGAATCCCAGCTAAAGTCTGTCACAATGCTGAAAAATAAAGAGAATGTGCTGCCCTTAAAAGAAGGGACCAAAGTATATATTCCCGATAGATTCATCAGATCTTACCTGAACTTTATGAGTATGCCTACAGGGAACCAGGCGATCGTTCCACCGGGAAAAAAAGCGGCGGAAAAGTATTTTACGGTTGTGAAAAGCCCGGAAGAGGCAGATGCGGCGATCTGTTTCATAGAGTCTCCGATTTCTATCGGATATGATCCTGAGGATCGAAAAGAGGGAGGAAACGGATATGTCCCCATTACTTTGCAGTACCGTCCCTACAAAGCCGAAGATACCAGAAGCGAAAGTATTGCGGGAGGAGATCCTTTAGAGATCTCTGCCAACCGGGGATATAAAAACAAGTGGAACACAGCGGCCAATGAAACAGATCTTGACAATGTGATAAATACGAAAAAAGCGCTGAAAGGGAAACCGGTCATTGCAGCTGTGTCTTTGAAAAATCCGATGGTAATGACAGAGTTTGAGCCATATGCAGATGCTGTTTTGGTGGAATATGGTGTCACTCCCACAGTTGTTCTCGACGTACTGACAGGAAAGTTTGAGCCTCAGGGCTTGCTTCCCCTTCAGATTCCAAAAGATATGAAGACAGTGGAATGCCAGAAAGAGGACGTGGCGTTTGACATGGAATGCTATACGGACAGCCAGGGACATACTTATGATTTCGGGTATGGAATGAACTTTTCAGGTGTGATCTCAGATGTGAGAACCTGCAGGTATACGAAACAGGATAAGAGGAAAGAGTCCCCGGATATCGTTTCATAAAGGAGAAAGGATGACTAAAAAGTACAAGGAACAATTATTAGAAAAATTAAAAGAAAGACAGAAAATATCGGAATTTCATGGGGTTCCGCTTCTTGTCAAAAATCTGCCTGATTGTGAGGAAAAGGGTGCCATGGACCCGCGCCTTTATCAGGATATGAAGAAACAGCTTCGTATTCTGGCATGGATGCCGGCAAAGCTGTTTAAGATGGATACCTCACAGAAAGGGATCGCAAATCTGAGAAAAGCATTTAATGCCAAGAAAAGTATCCCCTGTGTGAATGAGGAAATTCATATTGAAGAGAGAAAAGTTCCGGCGGCGGACGGATATCAAATACCGGTGCGGATTTACAGGAAAAAGAAAGAAGATGAGAAGAAACCGATCCTTTATTACATTCATGGAGGAGGATTTTTCGGTGGATCTCCGGATGTGGTGGAGGAATCTGTGAAGATGCTGGTGTCTAAGACAGGGATCTGCGCTGTATCTGTGGATTATCGTCTGGCGCCGGAAAATCCATATCCCACAGGGCATCAGGACTGCTTTGCGGTGTTAGAGTGGATTTATGAAAACTGCGGTTCTTTTGGTGGTGATAAAGGGCATATCTTTGTGGCGGGGGACAGCGCAGGAGGGAATCTGGCACAGTATTGCAGTACACGTGACTGGGAAGAGGGGCGCCATTGGATCAAGGGACAGCTTCTTTTGTACCCGACTCTTAATATGGCAGGGGTAGAGGATGAGTATTTCAAGCCTGGCATGGAGCACTTCGAGATAGCGCCTAAACAGCGAAGAGGGCTTGCAAAAATGATAGGAATGTTCGGCGGGATGTCAGCCGGTCTGGAGCCGATCTTAGGCACAAAAGATGTGAGGAATGATTATCTGAATCCTTATACGAGAAACGCTAAGGACAATCCACCCACATTTTTGGCAGTGGGAGAACATGATTATTTGAAAATTGAGACACTTGGCTATGGGGTAAAACTTCATAAAGCAGGGGTTGAAACGAAAATGGTCCTATATAAAGGATTTGGACATGCTTTTTTTGACAATACAGGAGTATATCCTCAATGCGAAGATTGTATTGAGGAAATGGGGAAGTTTATTCTGGAGCATTGTTCGTAAAACGAATGTGAGGTTGTCTTTTTAGGCGACAGAGGAGCCTGTGACTCCATAAAAGGGTCACAGGCTCTGCTCTTTTAAGGCTCACTGATTCGGAACAGCAGTTATGCTCATTTCTGTTTGTTTTTATTGGAACTGTTGTTTCCGGGACCTTTATTAGGATTGTCCGGTTTATATTTACCGTAAGCATTGCCGTTGCCTGGATGTTCAGGTTCCTCCGGTTCACTGATACTTGGATCTTGTACTTTACCTTCTGCATAAATCATCTGAAGCATGGCATCTTTTGCTCCGGCAACCATCATATCCTGATCCTGCGGAACATGCCATTTTCTCTGGCATCTGTCGCTGGCATTGACATAGATGCTTTCAGCCTTGCCCTGATCATGAAGCTGCGCAAGTGTTGTTTCTTCTCCCGTTACTTTTACTTTTTCAGGAGTCAGACCATTTGCTTTCAGCATTTCTACAAATTCGTCATAAGGAATATCGTCTTTTTTGCTTCCTTCGTAATCTGTTTCATTCCATGCACATACACTTGCATCAGCCGGATCGTGATCTGGATTATACGCTGTCTTTTCGCTTCCGCCTGGCTGGTAAACTTCAATGGTATAAGCATGGGTGCCGTATGTGCCGTAAGCATAGTCAATAAGTTCACAATATGTCTGGTAGTCTTTATATGATGACATAGTATAGAAATTACGCTGGGCAGTTTGCTCAAAAGCAGATCTCATCTTTTCAGCAGTAGCTGCCATAAAATCAATATCTGCCACTTCTTCTGCGTTGGAAGTATCTACGTCCCGGTAACACCATGGATATAATACAGTCTGGATGCCAGTATGCAGAGAAGCAAGGGCAGACATTGGATGTTCAGCCATAAAGTTCTGGATCATCTGTGTCTCTACTTCAGACGCAGCATATTCGCCCGCGCTTTTGCCATTGAATTCTAAGCCTTCCTCCCACATAAAATCAAAGTTACGGTTGATATCTGCTCCGCTTGCCCAGGAATCATCACCAAGATATCCATTTCCATCTAAATCTTTGGATTCATATCCGAGATCAGCGGTTCTATTGCCTTCTGCATCTCTTGTGCTGAGGCTGCCGATCCAACCATCGCCAGTGATATCAGCATATACATCGTTGCTTGGTATGCCATCGCCGTTTTTATCCAGAGGCTGGCTTGTTCCACGGACAAAGTAATCCCAAATATTATGGCTGTCAGGGTTTAAAATGGGAACTACATATAGGATGTGTTTTTCCAGAATTTGCTGTACTGTGGGGTCGTCTAAATTTTCTAAGATCCATGCTGCTGCATATGCGCCACATTCTCCGGCTTCACGTTCATCTCCATGAATGTTGGCAAACCATCCAATACCTGTTTTCTCTTCATCGGATATTTTCTCATTGGTGATGGTCAGGACCTTAATTTCGTTGTTATTCTGTGTGGTTCCCAGAGAACCAAGCTCCGCATACTTGGGATAATGCTTTTCCAGATCAGCCAGCATGTTGTAAATGTCGTCTACAGTATGACGCTTAGTCCACTCTTCTGCATTGCTCCAATTAGTTTTTGCAGAATTTGGCTTCGCTTCAACAGTTGTCGGCGAAAAGCCTGTGGAAGCAACTGCAAGCGCTGCTATCGCTGCCATTGCTCCTTTTGATAATCTCCGTTTTTTCATAAAACGTTCCTCCTTGTTTTGGTTTTTTATTTTAAATCACGCAGATTTAAGATCAATTTTTCTAATAATTGAAGTAGAAATTAATTTACGCAAAACTTGTGGAGTTAAAGATTAGTCAATAGATATATTTTTGATTGAATTATATATCTATACACGTCTAAAAAAACGTCTAAAAAAGATAATTTGTAAATAAATAAATATTTTTTAGAAAATAATTATCTTATTTATTTAGAATGCGAAAATAATAAAATAAATAATTTATATCCAATATAAAAATAAGATATAAAAAAATAAAACTGAAATATTGATAATCAATATATTTCAAAAGGAATTGGGAACCTTTCCAGTGGAAAAGCAGAAAGGCTTTACAAATAGAAAATTTTGTGTACAATAAAAGAAAAAATCTGTGTGCGAGGAAAAAGCAAGAGAAAGGCTTCATGGCAGTCAAACTGGCATGTGGGAAGGAGAAAAATGGCAAAAGGAAAAAAGACAGTATTTTTCTGTCAAAACTGCGGATACGAATCTTCAAAATGGTTGGGACAATGTCCGGGGTGCCGGGAGTGGAATACTTTTGTGGAGGAGACAGTCAGTCCCGTGGCCAAGAATGCTGCTTATGGGGCAGGAGGCGGACAGCAGGGAAAAAGAATGGATCCGGTGCCTCTTTCTCATATCACAGCTCTTGAGGAGGAAAGAATAAAGACCGATATAGAAGAACTGGACCGGGTTCTGGGAGGGGGAATTGTTCCCGGATCCATGGTTTTGGTGGGTGGAGATCCGGGAATCGGAAAATCAACCCTGCTTTTGCAGGTATGTGGTCAGCTTGCGGGGAAAGGGCATAAAGTGCTCTATATATCAGGCGAGGAGTCCCTGCGCCAGATCAAACTGAGGGCAGCAAGGATCGGAGAATTTAACGAGAATCTCCTTCTTTTATGTGAAACAAATCTGGAAACAATCCGCAGTACCATAGAGAGGACAAAACCAGAGACTGTGATCATTGACTCTATACAGACCATGTACAATGAGCAGGTGACTTCTGCGCCCGGAAGCGTGTCTCAGGTAAGGGAATCTACAGGAGTACTTATGCAGATCGCAAAGGGAATGGGGATCTCCGTATTTATCGTAGGACATGTAACAAAAGACGGAAGCGTGGCAGGACCGAGAGTTCTGGAACATATGGTGGATACTGTGCTCTACTTCGAGGGAGACAGACAGGTCGCCTACAGAATCTTAAGAAGCGTTAAAAACAGATTCGGATCAACCAATGAAATTGGTGTTTTTGAAATGCAGGAAAAGGGATTGGCAGAGGTGAAAAATCCTTCTCAGGCAATGCTGAACGGCCGTCCCACAGATGCTTCGGGATCTGTAGTGGTCTGTTCTATAGAGGGAACGCGTCCTATTCTGATTGAGATCCAGGCACTTGTGACAAGGACTAATTTTGGTCTTCCCAGAAGAACTTCTGTGGGGATTGACTATAACCGGGTGAATCTTCTCATGGCGGTGCTGGAAAAACGGGCGGGCATGCATCTGGGAGACTGCGATGCCTATGTCAATCTGGCAGGAGGCATGAAACTTGGAGAACCGGCAATTGATCTTGGGATCGTGCTGGCAGTTGTATCCAGCTATAAGAATAAAGTTGTGGATCAGGGGATCCTGATTTTTGGAGAAGTGGGTCTTTCCGGAGAGGTACGTGGAGTTAGCATGGCGGAGAACCGGGTAAGAGAGGCAGAGAAGCTGGGCTTTACCACTTGTATTATGCCGAAAGCGAATATAGATGCTATGCAGGGCAAGTATCAGATACGTCTGATCGGTGTAGCAAATATTAAAGAGGCAATGGAATATATTTAACAGATGAAGGGCTGCACGCTTTTATTTTTGCTGCCCTTTCAATAAAAATCTTCTTTTGGAGTACAGAAATATCCTGTTTTGACTTTTCCTGACTTTTTTGGAAAAAACAGTTGACAAGAAGATGAAGAATGTGCTATATTGATTTAGCTGTCGCGAGACAGGGCGGTAACAAAACCGCCGGCTGAAAACTTTTAAAGAAAGTTCTTGACAAAGCCTTGAAGATGTGATAATCTATCATGGCTGTCGCAAAAAGGAAAAAGCCTTGAAAA
>CALWHD010000186.1 GCA_944380235.1 uncultured Blautia sp. | reverse complement strand
GACCGTTCCGGTATCATGCAGGTGATTTTTGAAAATGGAGATATTGACGAACAGGGCTTTGAGAAGGCGGGAAAGCTGAGAAGTGAATTTGTCATTGCAGTTACAGGGCGTGTGGAAGCACGTTCCGGTGCTGTAAATCCAAACCTTCCCACAGGAGAGATCGAACTGAGGGCACAGTCTCTTCGTGTTTTGGCTGAAGCAGAGACTCCTCCGTTTCCCATTGAGGAGAACAGTAAAACAAGAGAGGAAGTGCGCCTGAAATACCGTTATCTGGATTTAAGAAGACCAGATCTGCAGAGAAATATGATGCTCCGTTCTCAGGTGTCCACATTGGTGCGCCAGTTCCTTGCTGAGGAAGGGTTTCTGGAAATCGAGACGCCTACTCTGATCAAGAGTACACCGGAAGGCGCCAGGGACTACCTGGTCCCCAGCCGTGTGCATCCGGGAAGTTTTTATGCTCTTCCGCAGTCTCCCCAGATTTTTAAGCAGCTTCTCATGTGCTCCGGATATGACCGCTATTTTCAGCTGGCAAGATGCTACAGGGATGAGGACTTAAGAGCAGACCGCCAGCCGGAATTCACTCAGATCGACATGGAACTTTCCTTTGTGGATGTGGATGATGTGATTGATGTGAATGAGAGAATGCTTGCCTTTTTATTTGAGAAGGTGCTGGGCGTGAAAGTACAGCTTCCCATTCAGCGGATGACCTGGATCGAAGCAATGAACCGCTATGGTTCTGACAAGCCGGATCTCCGTTTTGGCATGGAGCTGACCGATGTGTCAGAGACAGTGAAGGACTGTGAGTTTGCAGTATTTAAAGGGGCTCTGGAAAACGGCGGAAGTGTCAGGGGCATCAATGCCAAAGGACAGGGTGCAATGCCAAGAAAGAAAATTGATAAGCTGGTAGAATTTGCCAGAGGTTATGGTGCGAAGGGTCTCGCCTACATTGCCATTGGTGAGGACGGCACAGTAAAATCCTCTTTTGCGAAATTCATGAAAGAAGAGGAAATGACAGCTCTGATCCAGGCAATGCAGGGAGAAAACGGCGACTTGCTGCTGTTTGCTGCAGACAAGACTAAGCTGGTATGGGATGTGCTGGGTGCTCTTCGTCTGGAGCTGGCAAAGCAGATGGAACTGCTGGATAAAAACGAGTACCGTTTTGTATGGATTACAGAGTTCCCGCTTCTGGAGTGGTCAGAGGAAGAAAATCGTTTTATGGCAATGCATCACCCCTTTACCATGCCTATGGAAGAAGATCTGCAGTACATCGATTCTGATCCGGGACGTGTCCGTGCTAAAGCCTATGATATTGTATTAAACGGAAATGAGATCGGCGGAGGATCTGTCCGTATCCATCAGAATGATATCCAGGAAAAGATGTTTGAAGTATTAGGATTTACTCAGGAGCAGGCGTATAAACAGTTTGGCTTCCTTCTGGATGCATTTAAGTACGGTGTTCCGCCTCACGCGGGGCTTGCTTATGGGCTGGACCGTCTGGTGATGCTTATGGCAAAAGAAGATTCTATCCGTGATGTGATCGCTTTCCCGAAGGTGAAAGATGCTTCCTGTCTGATGTCAGAAGCTCCTGATGCAGTAGATGAGAAACAGCTGGAAGAGCTGGGAATCGAGATCAGAAAAGAAGTAAAAGAAGCAAACGAAGAAAATAAGACAGAATAAGATAAATATAAAATTTCCCAGGTAGGATTCTTGAATACCTGGGAAATTTTGCTTTATATTACTATTTTCAGAAGGATGATTATTCTACATCCTGAGAGACATCATCCATGGCAGTCTGGATATCTCCGAATACAGCCTGAGCGATCTCTGAATCCATTTGGATCTTCCAGTTGACACCGTCATTTTCCAGATGGATATTAATCTTGCGGGTGGTGGTGTCACTGCTGCTTTCTATGGAAGAAAGCAACAGTTCCCGTTCCTTTTCCCTGCGCCCGTCCTCACCCACTGCAAGGGACTCTGAGGTTTCAAGCCATGCAGAAAGACTTTCTGAGTAATGATCCAGGGTGCTTTGAGAATTTACGCTGGTAATGGAAGTTGTAACAGTGGCTTCAGTACCGTCGATTTCTTCGCTGAGAATTTTATAATCAAAAACGCGGTTGATCTGCTCCGCGATAGCATGAGCAACCGCACGGTTATACTCTGTGTCTGTATCCAGCAGCTGATCAAGAGAAAGATAGATTTTCAGCTGTTCGGAATCAAAGTCCTTAATCGTCTGGAAATGGATTTCCACGATTTCCGACGGAGAAAGGAGAGAAGAGTCCATCATATACTGGCGGAAATTTCCTGTGAGAGCATCGTCCAGTTCTTTGGTGCGGCAGATCTCCCAGGTCTTATCATTTTTCTCAAGTTCTATTAAAACGGTGGATTCAGCCGTTTCGTATTCTTTGGTCTTCAGTAAGTCTTCCAGAAGAAGATAAGAATCATTCAGAGAAAAGTCCACGCTGCTGGGAGTGGCATCCAGGGTAATCCTCTTCTTCAGGGACTCTGTCATATAATCCTTTGCCAATTCCTGCATATTCAGAGTAGTGATCTTTAATTTTACATCGGCATGGTTTTCATCAGCATTTACTTTTTTGATATTATAGGAAAAATTCTGATAAAAAAGTGTGAAAATCTCTGCGATATCGGAGGAGGAATCATCCTCCTCTGTAAAATCAGAGAAAATCTCTTCTGCGTCAAGATAATCCCGGACCGTCTGCGGATCTGTATTTTTCAGTCCGTCAAGCTCCTGCTCCACCACATGGCGGATTTCTTTTTCTTCTTTGGAAGAACAGCCGGAAAGAAGGAGAAGACACAGACAGAAAAGCAGCTGTATATTTTTGCGCTTGATCATAGTTTTACACTCCATTTTAATATATAAATCCGCTATAGTTTAACAGAAACCGGGAAAACTTGCAACAGGCACCTGATTCAGCGGGGAGGCTGCCGCAGTTTGAGATAATAGGAAAGAATGGAAATAAATTCCCCTGTGGTAGGTTTTCTGGTTAATTCGTATCCGGCAATCCTGTTCAGAAGATTTCGATTCCCTTCATTCCAACAGACAGTGATCACAGTTCGAATGGAACGCTCCACTTTGGAACCTGTTGTGTGGAACCGCTTTCCGATGTCAGGATAGAGGCGTTTGGTCATGCATAAAAGATAATTCTCATCTTCCATCACAAGTTCTATCCCGTAGATAAGGTAGTGGTAGCCGTGATAAACGGAGCAGATACCAAGTTTATGAACCAAGGTCTCAATTCCCATAGGAACACCTCCTTTTATCAGAATTTGTGTAGTATAACAATAACTCAATGAAAACAGAAAAGGGGAATTCCGACGAAAAAAGACATGATTTTCAGTTTATAGACGATATTCGACAGAATTCCGCAGAACATAAACTGCAGGATTCTAATATATATCCGAAAAATACGGACAAAAAATTACATAAAAATTTAGAAAATCTTTTGGGACATAAAGATAAGGTTCTGATATAATAAAGCTATAGTTTACGCAAGTGTAGGAACAGCAGAGGGATTGTCTGAAAATATTTCCGGATAAAAGGGAAACACTGAAACTGAAAAAGAGAGGTAAAATATGGTTAAAAAGAAAAAGATTATTTTAGGAGTCGGTGCAGTGATACTGGCAGGAGCTGTGGGAGGCACCATTTATTTTGCACAGAGGAGCGGGGAAGGAGAGAAAGAAACCCTGGCGTATGTAGTCAGCGTTTCCTCTATGAACGAAGCTGGCGGAGTGCAGAAAATGGCCGGAGTCGTGGAATCCCAGAAGACGCAGGAAATTCAGAAAGACTCAGAACGTGAAATCAAAGAGATTTTGGTAAAAGCAGGCGATGAGGTGGATGTGGGAACACCTTTGTTTACTTATGAAACTTCTACGCTGGAGTCAGATCTGCAGCAGGCACAGCTGGATCTGGAACGTGCGGATAATGAGATGGCGAATTTAAGGACACAGATCGATCAGCTGCAGAAGGAAAAGAATAATGCTGGAGAGGAAGAACAGCTCTCCTATACCACCCAGATCCAGACAGCTCAGATGGAATTGAAAAAAAGTGAGTTTGAGAAAAAAAGCAAAGAGGTGGAGATGAACCGCATTCAGGAAAAAATCAATAACTCCACAGTGACCAGCGAGATGAAAGGTGTTGTAAAGTCTGTCCAGAATTCCGGGCAGGAATCTTATAATACGTATGAAGGCAGCAGCCAGGCATTTATGACAATTCTTGCTACTGGGGAATACCGGGTAAAAGGCAGTGTGAATGAACAGAATGTGGGAGAGATTGTGGAAGGAGAGCAGGCGATCATCCGCTCAAGAGTAGACGAAGATGAGATATGGAGAGGTACATATACAGCGGTGGATACCCAGAATCCGTCTGCAGATAACAGCGGTATGATGTTTGGAAACTCTTCTGATGCGGATCAGACCACTTCCACCTCTTATCATTTCTATGTAAATCTGGAATCCTCCCAGGGACTTTTGCTGGGACAGCATGTTTACATTGAAAAAGATACGGGGATGGAGGCAAAAAAAGGAAGTACTTGGCTGGATGAGGCCTATATTGTAGACCCGACAGAGAAGCCATATGTGTGGGTAGAAAATGAAAAGGGAACTCTGGAAAAGAGGACGGTGATCCTGGGTGCCTATGATGAGAATATGATGCAGTACGAGATCCAGGAAGGGTTAAACAGTTCAGATTATGTGGCATACCCTCAGGAATTTGTGAAAGAGGGAACAAAGACAACGCACGATATGGCGGAAAGCTCTTTGATAGAGCCGGAAGGCGGGGCAGTACCGGAGGATGGAACAGAGATGCTGCCGGAAGACGGTACAGAAGTATTGCCGGAAGATGGAGCAGAAGCGGCGCCTGAAAGTGAAACAGATACCGGAACGGACATAGGTGAAGCTGTGCCTGAAGGAGAAGGAGTGGGGATATGAGGAAAAAGATAAAAATTGCCGTGTTTTCAGCAGCAGGAGTCCTGGCTTTGGGGGCGTCTGTCTGGTTTGGGGCAGGGAAACTGCAGCAGGGTGAGATTGATGTTTTTGCAGTGCAGGATCTGTCTCAGTCCATGTGGGAAGAGAGCACAAGCCTCAGCGGAAACATCACTTCCAATGTGTCTCAGGAAGTGCGTCTGCAGGAAAATCAGATTGTGTCACAGGTGTATGTCCAGGAGGGACAGGAAGTTAAGGAAGGGGATACCCTGTTATCTTATGATATGACATTGGTAAGTCTGGACCTGGAGATGGAGAAGCTGAACAAGCGGCAGCTGGAGATAAAAAAGAAAGGGCTGGAGCAGGATCTTGCCAATCTTGAAAAAGATAAAACAAAACTGACCGGTACTTTCGGGAATTATAAAGCAGAGACGCTGGGAAAAAGCGGGAAGACATGGAGCCTGAGTAAAACAGCCCAGGAGCTTCCGCAGGGAATTGTGACAGAAGAGACAGGAAGGGAAGAGGGGGACGCACAGAATCAGAGTAGGGACGGACAAAGCGGAAAGGACACCCAGAACAGTCAGACAATACCCCAGAATGAGGACACGGATATCCAGGAATCAGAGTCATCCGGCCAGCCGGAAAACGTTACACAGGGGGAGGATAAGGTACAAGAGCCAGAAAAAGAATCCCAAAATGAGAACCTGTCCGGGCAGGAGGAGACAGAAGAAGAGGATACCCAGAACGCTGCGCAGGAAGAAGGCAGCAAACAGAATCAGGATCCGCAAGCAGAGGAACCCCCTACATTGTATGCCATTTATCTGGAAACAGAGGATGATATGACAGTGAGTACCCAGCAGGCGCAGGAAGGAGAGGAAATCTCAGCAGTATTAAATGTGCCGGAGGGATATGAGGCAAAAGGAATACTGGTCACAGATGCCGCAGGACAGGAGATTGAGGTGAGAGAAGAGACAGGCATTTACTATTTTCAGATGCCGCAGTCTGATGTTTATTTAAAACCGGTTTTTGAAAAGCTGCCCTGCCTGATACAGACCGAAACTCCAGAGCACGGGATTATAGAGATAAGTGCAAAGGAAGCAAGGGCAGGAGAAGAAGTCCTGATCACAGTAAAACCGGAGGAGAATTATGTTCTGGAAAAGATCACAGCAGTAGATCAGGAGGAAAATTCTCTGGAAGTTACGATGAAAGAAGATGGGACTTATAGTTTTCTTATGCCGGAAACAGAAGTTTTCGTGAAGGCAAAATTTATCCAGAAGCTGCCTGAACCTTCTGGTGTATATACCAGAATCTACGGAGATATTTCTCTGGAAGACCCAATGCCTCCCCAGGAGGGTACTTTGGTGGAAAATGCAGTTCCTTTTGACGGAATCGGAAGTAAGGAAGAACCCCTTCGTTTCCTGTGTACAAAGGGCGTGCTGGTTCAGGGAGCGTTTTTAAACAGGATCGCAGGTTACCGCGGGGGAGAAGAAAAAGAAGAAGAACCTCTTTACTGCCGGTTTGAAGTGAGAAGTGAGGACAGTCAGGAGGGTGTACTGCTGGCAGCCATGGTCCTGGATGGCAGCAGCATTGAAGAAAAGCTGCCGGAAACCAGATGGTATCTTACACATCTGGGAGAAATACAGCTGGAAGAAGCTATGACAGAAGAAGAAAAGGCGGAACTTGGCGGAGAATTTATTCCGGAAGGAGAGTTTTCTGAGGAAGGACTTCCTGTGGGTGATTTCTGGGAGGAACTTCCGGGGGATATCGGACAGGAGATTTCTGAGGAAGAGATCATCAGCGGTTATACAAAAGAAGAATTGGATAAAGCAATCAGCGAGAAGAAGCAGGAAATCAGCACAGCGGCACTGGACTTGAAAGAGGCGGATCTAAAGATTCAGAAAATAGAAAAAGAGCTGTCTAAAGAGACCGTAAAAAGTACTATGAATGGTATAGTGAAAAAAGTAGGAGATCCTGCCAAGGGCGAAATCGACGGAGAACCCTTTATTGTAGTGGAAAGCCAGGGCGGGGTTTATGTACAAGGACTGGTAGATGAGTATACGATGGACAGGCTGCAGCCGGGACAGATGATTACAGGAATGGCGTAT